>NZ_JBWKYI010000025.1:0-83186 GCF_059423705.1 Pedobacter sp. GW460-11-11-14-TSB4 | reverse complement strand
TCATCATCCAGATCTGCTTGTGTTACAAACAGACCATTATCAATTTGTTCTTGGGATGAAATAATTTCTTGTTGTTGTTCGGGAGACAATTCTAAGTGTTTATCTTTTGCTGAAGTTTCAAGAATAGTAACACCAAAATCTTTTAGCATTTGTTTAACAACTGAGTTGTTTTGATCAGGAATTTTTATTGTTATTGTTTCCATAAATCAAAAATACCGAAAATATATCTTGATATCAAGTCGTTAAGATGTCAACGTAAAAAGCCGGATTCCTCTCGAAATGAAATTGCCTACCAATTTCGAACTGACCGTTACTAATATAGGTGTTAATTTGAGAATTAAAAATTTAGTTATAAAAAAAGCCCCAACGTTTGTTGGGGCTTGGTAAAGCATGATATATTTTGATTATAAATTAGCGCCGTGGCAGTTTTTATATTTTTTACCGCTACCGCATGGGCATGGTTCATTTCTGCCAACTGTTGCTTCCTTACGGATTGGTTGTTGTGGAACAGCCTCGCGTGTATCGCCAAACTCGATACCTGGCTCTTCTCTGCCAAACTCTTGTTTAGTTGTTTGCAACTTCGGTTGTTTTACCGGAGCTGGTGCTTCTCTAACCTGATCTGGTTCTTGCTGAACCGGGATACCACCTTTATATAAGAAACTTACGACCTCTTTATTTACGGCATTAAGCATGTTTTTAAACAAATTGAAAGCTTCCATTTTATAAATTACCAATGGATCTTTTTGTTCGTAAACAGCGTTTTGTACCGATTGTTTCAAATCGTCCATTTCGCGTAAGTGCTCTTTCCAGCTATCATCGATTAAGGCTAAAACAATAGTTTTTTCGAATGAACGAACTACTTCTTTTCCTTTGTTATCGATGGCTTTCTTCAAATCAACCGCAACCTGAATACCACGGATACCATCGGTAAATGGAACCACAATCTGTTCGATGTGCTCGCCACGTTCCTGGTAAACCTGTGTTAAAACCGGTAATGATTGCTGGATAATTGCTTCAGATTTACGTGCATAAAAAGCTTCTGCTTCTTCAAATAACCTTTCAGTTAACTGAGGGATACTGGTTGAAGTAAATTCTTTTTCGGTAATGGCCGTATCTAAAGAGAAATTTTTGATTACTTCGAGTTTGAAACCGTCGAAATTACCTTCCTGTTTATATTCGCTAACGATATCTTCAGCAACATCGAAAACCATATTGTTCATATCCACATCTAAACGTTCGCCAAATAAAGCGTTTTTACGTTTAGCGTAAATTACCGTACGTTGTGAGTTCATTACATCATCGTACTCTAACAAACGTTTACGGATACCAAAGTTATTTTCTTCTACTTTTTTCTGTGCACGTTCGATAGATTTGGTGATCATCGAGTGCTGGATTACTTCACCATCTTCGATACCCATACGCACCATGATACCAGAAATACGCTCTGAACCAAATAAACGCATTAAGTTATCTTCTAATGAAACGAAGAACTGAGATGAACCAGGATCGCCCTGACGACCAGCACGACCACGTAACTGTCTGTCTACGCGACGAGACTCGTGACGCTCAGTACCTACAATCGCTAAACCACCAGCTTCTTTAACACCCGCACCCAATTTAATATCGGTACCACGACCAGCCATGTTGGTTGCAATGGTTACGGTTCCTGCCTGACCAGCTTCGGCAACAATATCGGCCTCTTTCTGGTGCATTTTCGCATTTAATACATTGTGTTTAATTCCACGAAGCTTAAGCATACGGCTTAACAACTCAGAAATCTCTACAGATGTTGTACCCACCAATACCGGGCGACCAGCTTGCGGCTCTAATTGACCGGTTTGAGGATTAACCGCAGGGATTAACGCGCCTTTGGCATCAAGCTTAGGCACAGCCCTACCTGTTGGATCGTATTTAATTACCGGTTTGCCATCTTTTAGTTTAGGATTTCCTTCTTTATCCAGTTCGTATTCTGTTTCGTAATGAGAATACGGGAAAACAAGGAACTGAATTTCTGAAGCAACCGCGTTATATTTTTCACGAACGGTACGGTAAACGTAATCCTGCTCATCTTTTCTGGAAATATTTCTGTTGGTTGGAATTTCAACCACATCTAATTTATAGATCGACCAAAACTCGCCAGCTTCTGTTGTTGCTGTACCCGTCATACCGCAAAGTTTGTGGTACATCCGGAAATAATTTTGCAAGGTTACGGTTGCATACGTTTGGGTAGCATCCTCAACCTTTACATTTTCTTTAGCCTCAATGGCCTGGTGTAAACCGTCAGAGTAACGACGGCCATCCATAATACGGCCAGTTTGCTCATCAACAATTTTAATCTTTCCTTCATCGATGATGTACTCTACATCAATTTCGAACAAAGTATAAGCTTTTAACAACTGGTTAACCGAGTGGATCCGTTCTGCTTTAACAGAATAATCGCGCATTAAAGCATCTTTCTGAACAACCTTTTCTTCCAAAGGCAGATCAGATTTCTCTAAGTCTGCAACTTCAGTACCTACATCAGGTAATACGAAGAAATGCGGATCTTCACCCGATTGTGTGATCAGTTCGATCCCTTTTTCAGTTAATTCAACCTGGTTATTTTTCTCATCGATATAGAAATACAATTCAGAATCTACCTTAGGCATATTCTTAGATTGATCTGCCATGTAGTGGTTTTCGGTTTTCAACAATAAACCTCGAACACCGCTTTCACTTAAAAATTTAATTAAAGCTTTGTTTTTTGGCAAACCACGGTAAGCACGCAATAAGGCTAAACCACCTTCACCTTCTTCGGTTCCGCTGTTACCTGCGTTAATTAATTTTTTCGCTTCGTTTAATGCTTGCGTTACATAAGCTTTTTGTGCATTTACCAAACGTTCGATACGCGGCTTTAATTCATAAAACTCATGTTCATCGCCACGTGGAATCGGACCAGAAATAATTAAAGGTGTACGGGCATCATCAATTAAAACTGAATCGACCTCATCCACCATTGCAAAATGCTGCTTGCGCTGTACCAATTGATCAGGTGTCTGCGACATATTGTCACGCAGGTAATCAAAACCGAACTCATTATTGGTTCCGTAAGTAATATCTGCGGCATAAGCTTTTCTTCTTTCTTCAGAGTTCGGCTCATGTTTATCAATACAATCAACAGTTAAGCCATGAAACTCGAATAATGGACCATTCCACTCACTATCACGACGGGCCAGGTAATCATTCACGGTAACAATATGTACACCTTGTCCGGCCAATGCATTTAAATATGCCGGTAGTGTACTTACCAGGGTTTTACCCTCACCGGTAGCCATCTCGGCAATTTTACCGCTGTGTAATACAATACCACCAATTAACTGTACATCGTAGTGTACCATGTTCCAGGCTACTTCAGTTCCTGCAGCATCCCACTTGTTAGCCCATTGCGCTTTATCGCCAACAATTTTAACATTGTTTTTTCTTGCTGCGTAATCTCTATCAAACTGCGTTGCAGTAACCTCTAAATAATCATTTTCGCTTAAACGACGTGAAGTTTCTTTCACTACAGCAAATGCTTCCGGAAGGATTTCCAAAAGTACTTTTTCTAATTCTGTATCGCGGTCTTTACCTAAAGCATCAACCTGATCATAAATAGCTGTTTTCTGGTGAAGATCTAAATCTTCGCTCTCTGCTTCAGCTTTTAGTGCTGAAATTTTCTCATCAATATCGGTTAAAAAAGCCGAAATCTTGTCTTTAAATTCGGTGGTTTTACCACGTAACTCGTCGTTGCTAAGCGCAGACAGTTTACTGTAGTGTTCGTTAATTTTAACAACCAATGGCTGAATAGCCTTTATATCTCTTTCTGATTTACTTCCGAAAACCTTCGCTAAAAATCCTAACATTATAATATTTTAAATCGTATTTATTATTAAAAAATGGTGTGTTACAACAACCAAGCCATTTGTCTTTCTTAAGTCAGTTTGGCAGTTGCTGGTATCAATGGGGCTTAAAATCTTCTAAAAAGACCTTTCAGAAAAAAATTAGGGGCTGTTATTTTTCGGTTTTTTCCTGATTGTTAAATCAGCTATTACCTGATTTACACTCACATAT
This sequence comes from Pedobacter sp. GW460-11-11-14-TSB4, assembly GCF_059423705.1. NCBI lineage: Bacteria > Pseudomonadati > Bacteroidota > Sphingobacteriia > Sphingobacteriales > Sphingobacteriaceae > Pedobacter > Pedobacter sp. GW460-11-11-14-TSB4. Next base: position 79,097 of record NZ_JBWKYI010000025.1, on the reverse strand, counting down.
TTTGTAACTTTTAACTGAGATTGGGTTCCGATTAAAGCTAATGTAGTGTACGATAATAAATAAGGGTTACGGTCTTCATTCAGTTGAACCGAGGCTTTACCACTTGCATTAACGCTGATATTATGCTCATTACAATACTCGTTTAATATCCTTAGCCCTTCAACGCGTTCGGCTTTTGCCAAATGTGTTAAGCTAAAAAATACAAGCGATATGGTAACCAGGTGTTTCATTAATTGCGGCAAAGCTAGTTTTAATCTTTTATAAAAAGAAATTACATCATCGCAAAAAGCGTACCTCAATTTCCCGGATTTTTTCGCTTTTGCTTTTTAACAGGATTCGATCTTAAATTAAATGAATGTAAAAGCTCAGTACGCTCCTAATAATTGTTTTATTTCAAAAAGACGTTCGGATTTCTTAGGGTCTTTTTTAATTTTATGCCCTATGGAGAAAAACGCTGATTAATGATGGACACCTCTGAAAGAATATTTTTAGCCGATGAGCGGGGCTTGACTGAAACTTCGGCACTAAGAAGATACAGCACCTTTAACTTCGAAAAGTATTACCGTGAGCATAAAGAAGCTTTTGGCCCCTTATTTTTATGCAATGATGAATCTATCGTTGGCGGAAAGGTTACTTTTTTTCTTTGTAAAGAAGATTCTCTTCAAATATTTATGCCCATTGCAGGTGGGATTGATATTGTTTCCAATGGAAAAGAATTTGCAGTAAAAACCGGGCAAGTACAGGTGTTGAATATGGGTAAAGGTGAAGTATTGGAGATCAGCAATCCCCATCAAAACGACGTGATTAATTACATGCAGTTTGGGATTAAAACCGATATGTTTTTAATGCGGGCAAGCGAAATGCTTTTCGGTTTCGATTTTGAAAAAAACCAGAACCAGTTGCTCGAAATTATCACGAACCCAAAATTACCTTTTAAATTAAGTGCAGGGATCTTCGCTGGCAGAGAAGAGGTGATTTATAACATGCAAAGCCCAAACCATCAGTTTTATGCTTTTATTATCGACGGTACTTTCGAAATTGAAGGCCGCTTGATGCACGCAAGAGACGGCTTAGCACTCTGGGACATGGAGCAGGTAAAGCTGGCAGCGTTGAGCGATAATGCCATTGTGGTGGTTTTGGAGTTGACCGCAACTTCTTAAAGGAGCTTAGATTTTCCCCGCAGATTTTAAAAGATTACCACTGAGTCCTTCGACAGGCCCAGGATGACAATTCATCTGTGACGGACCGCATGAGAAATGCTCTCTCCATCATCCATCTCATATCTTCCCTCCTATATTACTTAAACACCACTTCCGTAGCCCCGTAACCAAACTTTTCTTTCCGCGCATCCATGTATGTTTTTACATGTGGATTTTTACTGATCAGTTTATGGATTTTATCTCTTAAGGTACCGTTACCTGAACCATGAATAAAAACAATCTTATCGAAATGATGCACAACAGCGGCATCCATCGCCGTTTGAAAATGATTAATCTGTATCTGCAACATTTCATCAGCCTCTAAAAAATGATGATCATCTCTTAGCTTTTCGATGTGCAGATCGATTTCTTTTTGTGGCGCTGCTACCGTTCTTTTCTCTTCAGTTGATTTGAAAAAACTTTCCTTTAGTTTCTGTGGATCGATGCTTACCGGAACCAGATCGTCCAGGCGGATCAGCCAACCTTTGTTTCTCAACTGAGGCAATTCCTTTTGTTCGGTACTAAAATCTTTTGCCCTAAACTTCTTGCGGATCACCAATGGATCGATAGGTTTAACATCGGCTTTGCTAAACACTAAAACCTGAAAATTAAATTCAGGCCAAAGATCAAGATCAGCCAGGGAAGCAGAGTAAACTAAAGCCGAGGCATGCGATTCGATTATGCCATGATAAGCACCTGCATATTTTTCTTTCCGCTCGGTGGTTAAACTTACCAGTAAAACATTTGGCGAGTGGTTTTGCAGGTGGAAATGTACCACATTACCGGCCTTATCATCGGTAGCAACCGCAACATAAATGCCGTTTTCGATTTTGCTAATGCTGGGGATATTTACCTGAATGGGTTTTGGCGCATCCAACTCTTCTACTACTACACCATGACCATGTACAGAAGTTAAATTACTCACCGCAACAGGTATTTCGAAACCATCTTCATCGGTAACGCCCAAAGTTTGGGAGTCGATAATCTTCGTTACATAACCTTCACGTTTTTCATCAACAAAACGCACAAAATCTCCCAGTTTAAACTTCATCTCTTATTTTTTGTAAAGGTTTTTAATCTAATTCTTTCAATTAAGAGGTATCCAGTCACCATCATATCTTCGGACTCCGGACTTCCGACTTCTGACTCAATTAATGTCTTGTATCGTTTCCGTGATAAATGCTCAGGTAACTTTCATACCTCGAAACTGCAATTTCGCCTTCGTTTACTGCAGCTAAAACAGCACAACCAGGTTCGTTAATGTGCCTGCAGTTATTAAAGCGGCAATTGTGTGAGGTTTTAAATATTTCTCTAAAAAAATGCCCTAGCTCTTCCTTTTCGATATCGATTACACCCAGTTCTCTAATTCCGGGCGAATCGACAATAAAACCACCTTGTGGCAGTTCGAACATCTCTGCAAAAGTAGTGGTATGCTGTCCTTTATCGCTCCAGTCTGACACCTCACCTGTTCTCAAATCGCGATCGGGCAATAATGCGTTAATCAAACTCGATTTCCCTACACCCGAGTGACCCGATATGAGGGTAATTTTATCCGTAATCAATTCCTGAATCACCGGAATATTAATGCCTTTTAAAGCCGAAACTTCGTAGCAGGCATAACCAATATTTTCGTAGATATCTTTAAACTCCTGAAGAATCTCCAGACCTTCTTTACTAAACAGATCGAGTTTATTAAATACCAGTACGGCAGGTACGTCGTAAGCTTCGGCAGTAACCAAAAAACGATCGATAAAGCCCAAAGATGTACGAGGCGAGGCTAAAGTAACCAACAGCATAGCCATATCTAAATTAGCAGCCAGTATTTGCGCCTGCTTGCTCAGATTGATCGATTTGCGGATGATATAGTTTTTACGGGGTAGCATTTCGTTGATCAACCCCTGGTTGCTATCGCGTTCCAGATCAAATTTCACCCTGTCGCCAACCGCAATCGGGTTGGTGGTTTTAAGTCCTTTAATCCTGAATTTGCCTACAATCCGGCAATCGTAGCGTTCGCCGTTATCGGCCAAAACACTATACCAGCTTCCTGTAGATTTAATAACTAATCCCTGCATATTTGCGGTAAAGGTATGAATATGATTTCATTGGTAGAAGCGGCCAGCCAGGATAAAAGTTTGAACATTAAGGATGAATAATAAAAAGAATGCGGGCGTTTCTGCCATATATTTTGTTATCCATTAAATATCTTACATAAATCCAACGCTTTAAAAGGCAAAAAACCTAAATTTGCGACAACAAAAATCAAAAATATAATGAGTTTCAGAATAGAACACGATACCATGGGCGAGGTGCAGGTACCAGCCGACAAATACTGGGGTGCACAAACCGAACGCTCACGCAATAACTTCAAAATCGGCCCTGAAGGTTCGATGCCAAAAGAAATTATCCACGCTTTTGGATACCTGAAAAAAGCTGCGGCCCTTGCCAATACCGAACTGGGTGTATTATCGGCAGAAAAAGCCGGTTTAATTGCTAAAGCTTGTGATGAAATTATAGCAGGACAGTTAGATGATCAATTTCCGTTGGTAATCTGGCAAACCGGTTCGGGTACACAAAGCAACATGAACGGTAACGAAGTGATCGCAAACCGTGCCCATGTTATAAATGGTGGTTCATTAGCTGACGATAAAAAAGTACTTCACCCTAATGATGATGTGAATAAATCACAATCATCAAACGATACTTACCCAACTGCAATGCACATTGCGGCCTATAAACTTACGGTAGAAAATACCATTCCGGGTTTAGAAAAATTAAGAAATACTTTAGCCCAAAAAGTGGAAGAATTCAGTACGATTGTTAAAACCGGACGTACACACTTTATGGATGCAACCCCACTTACTTTAGGTCAGGAATTTTCAGGTTATGTACAACAGATTGATAACAGCATCAGGGCAATTAAAAATGCTTTGGTTATGGTTGCCGAACTGGCTTTAGGCGGTACTGCCGTTGGTACAGGCTTAAATACACCAAAAGGATACGATGTTTTAGTGGCTAAAAAAATTGCCGATTTAACAGGATTACCATTTGTTACGGCTCCAAATAAATTTGAGGCTTTAGCTGCACACGATGCAATGGTAGAACTTTCTGGGGCTTTAAAACGTACTGCTGTTGCCCTAATGAAAGTGGCCAACGATGTAAGGATGTTAAGTTCTGGCCCTCGTTGTGGTATTGGCGAAATTGTTATCCCTGACAACGAACCGGGATCTTCTATAATGCCGGGAAAAGTTAACCCTACGCAACCAGAAGCTTTAACCATGGTTTGTGCACAGGTTATTGGTAACGATGTTGCGGTTTCAGTAGGTGGTATGTCGGGTCATTTTGAGCTTAACGTATTTAAACCACTTATTGCGGCTAATGTATTGCAGTCAGCCCGTTTAATTGGCGATGCCTGCGTTTCTTTCACCGATAAATGTGCTGAAGGAATTACAGCGAACTTACCGGAAATTGAGAAACATTTACAAAATTCTTTGATGTTGGTTACGGCTTTAAATCCGCATGTGGGTTACGAAAACGCTGCTAAAATTGCAAAGAAAGCGCATAAAGAAAATAAAACTTTAAAAGCTGCTGCTGTAGAGTTGGGCTTATTAACCAATGAACAGTTTGACGAATGGGTTCGCCCGGAAGACATGGTTGGCAGTTTGAAATAAGTTAGAAAGAGCGTCATTCCCAATTCAATTGGGAATCTTAAAGCGTATTGTATTAAGATTCCCGCCTGCGTGGGAATGACGTTATTTTTAAAAGAATAAGTCTACATCAGTTAATTAAAACATAGGTAAAATGAATTCAATACTCTCTACACTGATCAACTTGATATCTATCATTTCACCAGTTATTATATTCGGAACCTGTTGTTATTTTTTAACAAAAAAAACTACTGTTGAAGCTATTTTAATGGCTATTGGGTCAGGAGTTGGTTTACTTACCACATTATTTTACAGCGTATTGATGCCTTTTTTATTAAATGACCGGCATTTCGCTTACACCGAAGTTGCTAAATACTATAATTTAATAGGTATCATTAGTTTTATAGGCAGTCTTTGTTTTGCAGCTGGCCTTTTAATTCTGGTTTACAATACCGTTAAGAAGAATACTGTAACCCAAAATCAATTTCCTAATAGTATCGATTAACAATACAATGAACAAACTGCATCCGGGTTTAAGGATTTTCTACATTATCCTCTTTACATTATCCATCTTACATGTAGCTTGTAGTCCCAGGCCCAATATACAGGGCAAGGGTGAAGATTTTATGCAAGGCGTTTGGAATGAAGATGCTGTTGCTTTTAGCAATAAACTGAGCAACTACACCCAGCACCATTTCAAATTTTCCTGCGACTCTGTTTACATTGATATGGTTACCCATAGCAAAGTAAATTTTTACGAAGATTCCTGCTACAACAACGGCATTTGGAAAGAATATGCCAAAGGTGTTTATGTAGTAAAAGGCGATACCCTATTTGTTGGTGCTACTTTTACACATGCCAACTATAAACAAAAAATATCGGGATGTTATCGTATTGGCCGGTACGATAAGAACTTCCTGATCAAAAAGAAATCTGCAGATACATTATGGTTAGAGAGCTTCAGCGATCAGCGCGAAATTAAACTAACACTTAAAGAAAAAGTTACCTGCGTACAAAAAGAATTATAAAATGATTTTAACATCAATTAAAAAGAAATTAGCCACTGCGCTGGCTGTTGGTTTTTTAGCATATTTACCCATTCAGGCAGATGCATGGGGTACCATTGGCCATCGTATAGTTGGCGAAATTGCCGATAGCTATTTAAAGGCCAAAACACGCAAGGCTATTCAAAGTATTTTAGGTTACGAAACTTTGGCCATGTCGGCCAATTGGGGTGATTTTATTAAATCGGATTCTACTTATAACTATATGTACAACTGGCATTTTGTTAATCTTCCGGCAGGATTAGACAAAAATGGTGTATATCATTTTCTGGACACTGAAAAAACGCCAAATCTTTACAATAAAATCCCTGATTTAATTGCCATTTTAAAGAAAACAAGCAGTACTGCAGCCGAAAAAAAATTAGCCCTGCGCATGCTGGTGCACCTGGCGGGCGATTTATGTCAGCCGATGCATGTTGCCCGTAAAGATGATTTGGGCGGTAACCGCATTTCGGTTTTATGGTTTAATGAAAAATCGAATATCCACAGGGTTTGGGATGAGCAACTGATCGAGTATCAGCAGTTAAGTTATACCGAATATGCAAAAGCAATCAACCATCCTTCGGCCATTCAGCTATATAATTGGCAAAATACAAGTCTTAGAGACTGCATCTACGAATCGTATGGCATCTGCAACAAAATTTACGACACTACCAAACCAGATGCTAAATTAAGTTACCGTTACAATTTCGACTGGGTTGATACCCTTAACGATCAATTATTAAAAGGTGGTGTGCGCCTGGCGAAAATGTTAAACGACATTTACGGTTAACATTTCAATTAATATATTTAATGCCTCAATGCTAACAAGCTTGAGGCATTTTTTTTGCCACTGTAGCATATTAACTTGTAGGTGCGTTTATGAGGTATAAACTAAAAACCACTATAAACCGATGAAAAAATTATTACTGATTTTAACTGTCTGTTTGGCATTTGCCTGTAAAAAGAAAGACAATGAAGCAAACATGGAGATTACAAAGTACACTTGGCCGCTACAATCGGCAATTGTTAGCCCAGCATTACAGGTAAATGGAAAAGCTGAAACTAATTTCATGACAATGACCGCTTCTTCAGCATGTTTAAACAACAACTACACCTTAAATTTTTCGAATAACGGTTCATTTGCAATTACATCAACAGGCCCTTTATGCGATATGATTTCTTTCAAGGATGCAAAATGGACTAAAGAAGGCAATGAGATCAAAATAGACAATGGCAATGGTCATATCAGTATCTATATCTTAAACGGGAAAAATATCACAAATAAATACGTTTTTGATCAAAACAATATAACTTATACAGTAACTTACGTGTTTACTGCAAAATCTAAATAATATTGAAAATTTTAATGGTTTGCCTAGGCAATATTTGCCGTTCGCCGTTGGCTGAAGGCGTGATGCGCCACCTGGCAGATGAGCAGCACCTAAACTGGGAAATTGCTTCGGCAGGAACGGGTAACTGGCATATTGGCAAAGCTCCCGATCACAGAAGTATTGCTGCAGCGAAAGCCCTGGGTTATGATATCAGCAAACAGCGGGCACAGCAATTTAACCACGCGATGTTTGCCAAATATGATCTGATTTTAGTTATGGACCGGAATAATTTAGCTGATGTTATAAACTTGGCTAAAAGTGAGGAGGAAAGAAAAAAGGTTAAACTTTTCCTTGATAACGACGAAGTTACAGACCCATACTGGGATAATAACCTGTTTAGCCCTGTTTGCAAGCAGGTTGAAGAAAGATGTAGGGAAATTATCAAACAACTTTCTTAAATTTAAGGCCTATTATCCACCACTAACCAAGTCAACAAAAATGAAAAAGTACCTGTCTCTATGTTTATTAATCGCAACTGTTTTTTTATTCCAGAGCTATACCACTGTTAAAAAATCGGCAAAAGTTTTAGTGTTCTCCAAAACCAAAGGCTTTAGGCACAACTCTATTGAAACCGGAAAAGATGTGATCCAAAAATTGGGTACTGAGCATCATTTTGAAGTGGATACCACCGAAAATGCCGATCTGTTTACAGAGGATAACCTTAAAAAATATGCTGTTGTTATTTTTCTCAATACAACAGGCGATGTTTTAGACAATAAACAACAAGTAGCTTTCGAAAGATATATCCAGGCAGGTGGAGGTTATGTAGGCATCCACGCCGCAACCGATACGGAATACGACTGGCCTTGGTATGGCAAATTGGCCGGTGCTTATTTTACAAGCCATCCAGCTGTTCAGGAAGCTAAATTTATTATTAAAGATAAAAAACACCCATCAACTAAATTCTTAACCGATTCGATATGGATGAGAAAGGATGAGTTGTATAACTTCAAGGACATTAACCCAGATATTAAAGTGCTGATTACCTTAGACGAGAAATCGTATACTGGTGGTAAAAACGGAGATTTCCATCCTTTTAGCTGGTACCATAACTTTGATGGTGGAAGAGCCTTTTACACCTGCATGGGCCATACTAAAGAAGGCTGGGCTGATGACAAATTTCAGCACCATTTATGGGGCGGTATCGAATATGCTATTGGTAACCAAAAGAAATTAGATTATAGTAAAGCACATTCAAAATTATAAGATCAGGGTTGAGCTTGCTGCAATAATTAACCAGCAAGCTCAGCCGATCAGTAATACCTAAAAGAACAACTGAGAAAGCACATTGCTTGCGCTTGGTGCAGCAGGTTTTAAGGAAGTAAACTTTGCCAGTTGTGCAACCGTTAAAGCTGTTCCCAGTTTCGATTTCAATCCAGAAAACAATTTACCAAATTTGCTTTGATAAGCTGCAGGATCTGTTTTTTGAGTAGCCATAATGGTAGCTTTCTGCACCAGAAAGTCTTTTATAATTGTGGTTACTGTTGGTTTTTGAGCCGGTGTTAAACTTAAGGCTGGAGTTAGTTTACCAATAATGCCCGAGGTTAAACTTGCCGCATCAAAACCTGTGCTTGCTGCCGCAGCAGATCCAACTTTACTTAAAAGACTTTGTGCATTGGACGCAAAGTTTAAGCCCAATACCAGGGCACATAAAATCAATATTTTTTTCATTTCAATAGTATATATTGAACTAAGATAAATAATTTACACCTTTCAGGAATGAATATTTTATGAAGATCTAGCTTTTTTCAGGTTAACCAAATAAATATATTTCAGCATACAGAAAGAAGCCACAGCACCAAAGGTATGCCATAAAAAGTGCGTACCAATTGTAAACACATCCCACTTATCGGCAATACGAAAAGTGAGCGCGAAAATGAAAGCAATCAGGGCAAAACCCACCCACTTGCCATTTTTCCACTCTGTTTTGATCAAATAGCCAAATACAGGAAATAAAACGAGTGCGGCCATAAAAGCATAATTGATATTGATGAAGATCTGAAAATCACCGTTGCTAAAAAGGCGCCTCACATAAAACTGAAAAAAAGCATATACCGCTACAATTAAAACAGCAAAATACCATTTCGTTAATTTGGAAAGAAAGTAAACCCCTGCCGAAAGGCACAAAAGCATAATCGGCATCCAATCCATCATGATAAAGATCGGCCACCGCCTTAGCCCATGATAGGTGGTTCCGCCTATTCCTCCGATATAAAGTAAAATTAATGCAATGGTTAGAAAGCTATGCTGTTTAAAATTTCCCCAGATTTTTATCGTCCAGTACACGGCAATAGCCAGGAAAAAACAGCTTGTTATGGTATTAAAGGGCTCTGGAAAAAGCTGACTGAGATTGGTTTCTGTATATATTGTACCTCCATCGGGAGGATGCTGGATCAAGGTGCTCATGCTTAACTAACGTAAAACTGAAATTAAATGTTTGGTGAATGCGTGTAACGATCAAGATGTAAAAATAATTTTGCATTTACATTTTCAAGCGGTTAAATATTGATTAACATTTACCTTACCAAGGCTAATTATTTGTACTTTAGTTTTACATAAGCCATAATGATAATGAAACCTTTATTGATTCTTTTTCTACTGCTCTCTACAACTGTATATGCACAAACGCCACCTAAACCTTATGGTGCATTGCCATCAACCAGGCAGCTGGCCTGGCATGATATCGAAGTTTATGGTTTAATCCATTTTACACCAACTACTTTCGAAAATAAAGAGTGGGGCTTTGGTGATGCTGATCCCAAAATATTTAATCCCACCGATTTTAATGCCGAACAGATTATAAAGGCAGCCAAAGCGGGCGGTCTGAAAGGTATTATTCTGGTAGCAAAACACCATGATGGTTTTGCCTTATGGCCAACTAAAACAACCGATTATAACATCAGCAAAAGTCCGTTTAGAGCAGGAAAAGGAAATTTAGTTAAAGAGATAGAACAGGCTGTACGTAAAAACGGTTTAAAATTTGGTGTGTATTGCTCTCCATGGGACAGGAACAATCCGCTTTATGGAACAGACAAATATCTGGCTATTTATCAGGCACAGCTAAAAGAGCTTTACAGCAATTTCGGTGAACTTTTTATGAGCTGGCATGATGGCGCTAATGGCGGTGATGGTTATTATGGTGGGGCAAAAGAAAAACGTTCGATAGATAACACCACTTATTACGACTGGAACAATACCTGGGCAATTACACGCAAAATGCAGCCAATGGCCAATATTTTTAGTGATATTGGTTTAGATATCCGCTGGGTAGGCAATGAAGATGGACATGCTGCACCAACCTCCTGGGCAACCTTTACCCCAATGGCCCCCGATGGAAAAAGCGTAGCAGTGCCTGGTCAGGCGAATTACCCGCAAAGCCCTGAAGGGATTAGAAATGGCAAATTCTGGATGCCGGCCGAATGCGATGTTCCTTTAAGAAAAGGATGGTTCTATCATGCCAACGAAAAGCCTAAAAGCCCTGAAACTTTATTCGATCTGTATTTAAAAAGTGTTGGCCGCGGTGCAGGCCTGGATCTTGGTTTGGCACCCGATACCCGTGGTCAACTGCACGACGATGATGTTGCAGCACTGAAAACTTTTGGCAATATGGTTAAACATACTTTCGAGAATAACCTGGCCAAAAGCGCAACGATTAAAGCGAGCAATAGCCGGGGCAAAAAGTATGATGTCGCCACCCTGCTTGATGGCAAGAGGGAGAGTTACTGGGCAACACAAGACAACATCCATCAGGCAAGTTTAGAAGTGGATTTAAAAGCTGCGAGAACCTTTGATATCATTAGCCTGCAGGAGTACATTCCTTTGGGTCAGCGAATTGAGGGCTACACCATTGAGGTATTTGAAAACAATGCCTGGAAAAAAGTTTACGATGGCACCAGCATTGGCGCGAAACGTTTAATTAAACTGGATACCCCTGTTACATGCAATAAAGTAAAAATAAACATTACCAAATCTCCGGTTTGTATTACGCTGAGCGAAATTGGGATATATAAAACCGCAAACTAATTTTGATTTGCCCTGCTCAGACTATCGCTAAGTTTGAAAGTAAGTTCAACAACATTCGATATTTCTTTGGATGTTTGCTTACTGTACTTCGATATGCTATCGGCTTGAATATCCCTTAACATCAGCGCAGCTGCAAGCGCCATTTTTTGTGCAATTTCTGCTTTCTTCGATCGATCGTAGGCCTCTAAATCTTTAAGTTTAAGCGGCTTCATCTGTTTGATAATTTGCAGGTTATTCTGGCTGGGGATAATACCATAATCGTTAACCTCTTTAAGTTTTTCCTCTTTTGATAATGATGCTTTCAAATATAAAAGTTGGTTGAATGAAATTAGGTTATCGCTAAAACTATCCCTTAACTTCTTGTATTGTTGCGTTTGATAATTCGGTGTAAAAAAGGCTATTCCGAACGAAAATGCAATAAACAACGCAAAAACGCCAGCATAACGCAATTGCGTATTCGGCGATGGTTCACTTTTAAATTTAAAACTAAAAAGATAGCAGATGATAAAACCAGCTATCATACCGGCAATATGTGTTGCATTATCAGTTGATTTAGATAATGATCCGTTTAAAATAATTATGGCAGTCACAAAAACGGTGCTGATCAATAATGCCCGGCTTGCATTTTTTTCAAAATAGTTATTGAGCAAAAGCGCTATAAGCGCCCCCATTACGCCCATCACCGAACCCGATGCACCAAAAATATAACCCGATTCGTGAAAAAGTAAACTGATCAATCCGCCACAAATACCACTTAAAAAATAAATAGTTAAGAATTTTTTCCAACCTAACTTATTCTCGGCCATTAACCCCAAATAGATTAATGCATACATGTTAAAAAACAAGTGAGAAAACGATCCATGGATAAATAAGCTTGAAATTAATCTCCAATATTGTCCATCAAGTACCAGAAATTTATTACTTACACCAAAGTAGACTGATAAAGTCTGTATTTTCTCCACAAAACTTTCTTTAGAGCCCGTTTGGTAAGCTTGTGTTAGCAGGTATTGCCTGTAAACAAAAGTTACAAGACTGATTAGAACCCAATAAAGAATATTCAGGGCGACTAGGATTGGGGTAACGATATAGCCTTTCTGAGGCAAAAACAGGAAGAAAACATTTTTGATCTTATTTTTAATGGCTAACGGTGCCTTTTCAAAATAAGTATCATCCGAAGTGGCAACCCATTCATGAAATTTGGCCCTAATTTCATCCCATGAATCTTTTAGGTGATACTCTACATATTCAAATTCGTGAAAGAACTTTTCGAGGTTAGCTTCATTCTTGCCATAATCATTTAAAAGCATTTGAATACCTACACATTCGCTTTTCACTACGGCAAAATTACGGATAATGCGGATCGAGATCTCCTCACTGTAAGATTGAAATGATAATGGTGTATAGGCAATAATTCCGGTTTCTGATAAGTGACTTAACTTCCATCCCAGGTTTTCAATGGCCTGCCTGGCAATAATTAAATATTTATCTGCCGGAAAATCGACCAAAGGAATGTATTTTTCAATTTTAGGCGAGTAACCCCAACTGATTGACATAGCGCGTTATATTTTTTTCGCTACTAAGATAATATAAGGTGATAGATTTTTGCTTTCGAATGGGATAATCTTTGTAAATACTTTTCCGGTTAACCAAACGGCCTTCTTAAACAGGCGAACACCCGCCGATTTCTGACTTTCATTTTCCAACCACACACTAAAACGGCCAAAATAGCCCGATTTTACTTCTTTAAGTCCGGTCTGCTCGCAGATGGATTTCAATAGAGCAGGATCCATGCTATCGATATTGTGTTTATCATAATTTTCCCTGTCGAAATTCTTTTGAAACCAGCCGTTAACCGCCTTAAAATTTGGCAACGTGATAAACAAAGTACCTCCTGGTTTTACGAAAGCAATATGACGGTTAATAATATCGGCAGTATCGTTAAAATGTTCGATTAAACCGCAGCTTAGTACCAGATCGTACTGCTTTTCGGGCGTGTAATTAAAAAGATCAGTTTCTATGATGTGGATATCCTTTTCGGTTAAGCTGTTCATTTCTAAAAGCTCATTTACAACCGGTGGATGCACAAAATAATCTAAAAGGGTAACATCAAGTTTGAAATATTTTTTTAGGAACACGGCATAATAACCAGGGAAACCGCCCAATTCGATGGCCGTTTTAACATTATTTTGCTGAATAACATCTGCCAGTTGCTGATGAAATAAATAGTTTGAAGGTAACTGAACCGCTAGTCCTTTTTTACTTTCCCAATAATTTACCCAAAAAGCCCTGTTGGTTAATAAATTTGCCATGTTTTAAATAATTCCAAGCCCAAAGAAACGGAAAATTTGGTTAATTGTTTAAAGTGGTTAACTGTTTAAACTGCGAAATCACTCAAAAGCAATACATATTCAACTAACCGATTTATACAGTTAACCAATTAACCATCTTTCCTGTTACCTTATTTCAAATCCTTCAGGATCTCTGCTACGGCTTTTTCAAGTTGAGGATCTTTATCTGCCAGGCGGTCTTCAAAAGTATTTTTAACGAAGATATCTGGCTTAACACCTTCTTTTTCGATGTTTTTGCCATCCATGGTATAACAACCCCAGGATGGTAAACGGTAAGAAGAACCATCAACCAAACCTTTTGCCGAAGTAAAAATAATCCAGCGGTATGTTTCGGTACCGATAATCTTACCCAGTTTTAATTGCTTAAAACCTGCAGCCGTCATTTCAGCATCACTTAAAGATTGTTCATTAATCAACAATACAATCGGCTTCGCTGCCGGACCAAAATTACTTTGTGGAGCCATTTTACCACCTCGGTATTTCCATTGCAGATAAGGGCGCTGAGAAAGGAATTTTAGCACGTCATCATGTACATTTCCTCCGGTATTATAACGCAGATCGAGGATAATGGCTTCCTTATTTTCTTCTTGCGCAACCATATCCAGCAAGAAAGTTTCCAGTTCACCACCACCCATGTTTTTCATATAAGAATAAGCAATCCGGTTGTTGCTCCATTTATCAACATTTTTATGATTTTGAGTGATCCATTCATCGTAAAGGTTTCCACGCAAAGTACCTGAGCTTTCCGGATGTACGTTTACGAAAACATCTTTCCCATTACGTTTAAAGGTCAGCGTCATTTCTCTATCCAACGATGGTTTACTAAAATAATAATCGCGGTCTATTTTTTCATCTACTTTAACACCGTTTACTTCTGTTAAAATATCTCCTGCCAAAATATTAGTCCCGGTACGGGCAGCGTTACTTTTAGCGGCAATACGTTCAACTTTTAAAGGGTTTTCATTATCGAAGATAATCCCTGTTTCGTTGGTGATGTAAGTAAGGTTTTTGCGTTCCTCTGCCCCTGCACTGTTAAAGCCCATGTGCGAAGAATTCAGTTCGCCCAACATATCGTTCAATAAAATCCTCAGGTCACTACGGTTGTTCACATAAGGTAAATAAGCGGCGTAACGTGTCCTCATTTTATCCCAATCTACACCATGAAATTTTTCATCATAGAAATTTTCATCCAAACCTACCCAGGTTTCGTAAAACATCTGATTAAATTCTGCATTGAGGTTTCTGGTAAATTTATAACCATGATCTACCCGATCAAGCTTGTTGCTTTCTAAGCTGTATTTGTTAATTACCCCTCTTGATAAAACGAAAAATTTATCTCCTGCCGAGATAATGGAGTAATCACCTCCATCGGCAACTTTTTCTGTTTTATTGGCTTCAAAAGGCTCAATGGTCGTGCGATAAAGCCCGGGTGCACCACCTTCGTGGTTGGAGGCATAAAAAACATAAGTTTTATCGCCTTTGGCAAAAGCATCTGTTCCGAATTGACCTCCAAATGCAGGGCCAACCAGCTCTATGCGATCTAAAATATCCTGTGTATTAATGGTAATTACATTTGCTGGTTTAGGCGTAGGTTTTACTTCAGTTTTCTTTTTGGTTGTATCTGTTTTTGCTTTTTTATCGTTTTTCTTCTCAGGTACTGCAGGTTTAACTTCTGTTGGCGTGGGTTTGGTTTCTTTAAACAGATCGTCGAACTTATCAGAGCGGTAAGGCTCATCGTAATTGTTCAATGCCATGCGGTAAATGTGCGCATTGGCCATTCCGGTTGGATAAGAGGGCTTGGTACGGGCACTGGTAAAGAAAATATACTTGCCATCTGGCGACCATGCCGGACCAGTTTCAGTAACACCTGTATTGGTTAAGTTAATGGTTTTATTGCCTTTAATGTTGTGCACCATAATATCCTGCTCGAAATTTCGGTAAACGGTAAAAAGCACATATTCGTCATTTGGCGAAAAACTTGGTGCAGCATTTTGTAAAGCCCAAAATTCGTCGGTTACCAATGTCTTTGCGTCGAAAGTTTTAAGATCCATTAGCTTGAGCTCGTTTCTTCCACTCAGGTATACTGCCATGGTTTTGGTTTTATTTAAGGTGATATCGCGCACGTTTGCCTTGTCTTTGGTAAGCTGTTTTACCGACCCTTTACCATCGCCGGTAATGGTAAACCAGTTTTGATAACCGTTAGCAGTTTGGCTGAACAGAATCGTTTTATTATCGGCCAGCCATTTACATTCTAAGGCACGTTCGCCACTGTTGGTAATCTTGCGTACAAATTTCCCCTCTGCATCACTTACAAACACCTCTCCACGCGAAATAAAAGCCATCTTTTTGCCATCAGTAGAAACATCAAATGCTGAAATGTTGCCACGGACATCATATTCCTGCTCTTTACTCAATACCTGATTACGTGAGGTATTGATGTTGATTTTCTCTGTTTTCTTTGAAGCTACATCGTAAGTATATAACTGATAATCCTTTTCAAACACCACTGTGGTTCCATTGGCCGAAACAAAAGGCCGCTTAATGGAAGTATCGAAATTGGTCAGGCTTGTTTTCTTTCCACCAATAAAAGTGTATAGATTGTATTCTTCATTGCCTTCATCTGATACAAAAAAGATATTCCCTTTTTGATCAACACTAGTCCAGAAATCTTTTCCGATGTAATCGGTATAACGTTTATAACTTTTCGATTTCGGGTTGTACGATTGGATATCGGGATTATAGGCACCTTTGTAATGCTTGCGGTTAGCAAAGCGGTAACTCTCCCAGGTATCGCTGAAAAAGAGTTCACCCGTTGGCGATTCGGCAATGTGATGCGTCGTATTGAAGTAATTATCGAATAAACGGACGGCCGTACCACCGTTTACACTTACTTTATAGCTTGAAAAAGAGTTATATCGTCCGGAGGTGAAATAAATTGTTTTTGAATCCCAGCCCCAATTGTCTACTTCATCGGCAGCATCGTTAAAAGTTAATTGTTTAATATCGCCACCTGCCAAAGGCATAATATATACATCATAATTGCCAAACTGATTGGATGAAAAGGCCATCCACTTTCCGTCAGGAGATATTTTAGGGTTAATTTCTTCTCCCTGCATGGCAGTAATCCTCGAAGCTACACCTCCTTTTACCGGTACTTTCCAGATATCACCATCATAGCTGAATACTATTGTTTGTGCATCGGGCGTTAAAGCAGGGTATGCCGCAAAGTAGGTTTGGCTGTAGGCTAAGGAATGAATGGGCAACAAAAATGCGAATGTTGCAAGCGATTTCAACAGGGATTTGATCATGATTTATTTTGTTTGGCTTTGGATGCGTTAACCTAGCTTGTTTAAAATAACCATCAAACTTAGGGACAGTTATTTTAGACATTAAAGGATACATCCTACAATAAAAAAGCGATAAAAAATATTAAGATGAAATTACGCAACAGATTTTATATTCGTAAACAATAAAATGTATTTTTGATTGATTTGAAAGTAGTACACCTAAATACCTACGATGGAAATGGCGGAGCAGGACGTGCCTGTTTGCGCTTAAGTGATGCCTTAAAGACTAGTGGAATCGATTCAAAAGTATTGGTTTACTATAAATTTGGTCAAAATCCGAAAATAGATACCTTTAGCAAATCGCCTTTTCAAAAAGCCAGGGCCGTTTATAACATCCTATCTGAAAGATATTTTGCCAAATGGCTCAGCAAATCGATAAAAACCCCTTTCAGTTTGCAGTGGTTTGGCCGTTCGGTAATTAACCATCCAGATGTTAAAAATGCTGATGTTATCCATTTACATTGGGTAAACCACGGCTTTTTAAATCCTAAGTTTTTAGCACAGCTCGACGAACTGGAAAAGCCAATTGTGTGGACTTTTCACGATAGCAACGCTTTTACAGGAGGCTGTCATGTGCGTTATGGATGCGAAAACTTTCATCAACAATGCGGTAATTGTCCGATTTTGAAAATCAGTGGTAAAAATGATATTTCGCACAAAACCTGGTTGCGAAAACAGAAAGCTTACGGTGAATTAAATTTCCATATCGTGGCGCCGAGCAAGTGGATGGCAGCTTCGGTAAAGTTCAGCAGTTTATTGGGTACCAGAAAAGCTACAGTAATCCCCAATACCATAGAAACGAAAATTTTCAAGCCTTACGTTAAATCAGAGGCTAAAAAAATCCTGAAGATCAATCCAGATAAATTTGTGTTGATGAGTGGATTTATGCCTTCGAAAAACGACAAACATAAAGGAACCCCCTATTTAATCGAAGCGTTAGAAATTTTATCGCGCAGGGCTGGCATACAAAAAGAAAATATCGAACTCGTTATTTTCGGAAATAAGGAAAATGCAGAAATGCCTGAGTTCCCCTTCAAAACCACTTTTTTAGGCACGATAAACAAAGATGATCATTTAGCGAAATGTTATTCGGCAGCAGATGCATTTATTACACCCTCGTTAGAAGATAACCTGCCCAATACCGTGATGGAAAGTTTATCCTGCGCTACCCCTGTTGTTGCTTTTACCACGGGTGGGATTCCGGATATGGTTAAACATATGCAAAATGGCTATCTGGCCGAATACCAGAATGCTGAAGATCTGGCAAACGGTATTGAGTGGCTTTACCATCGCCCAAATAAAGAAGAAATCCAAAAAGCAGCCAGATTAAGTATTTTAACAGATTTCTCAGAAGAAGTAATTGCTGCAGAGCATATCCATCTATACGAAACGTTGATTGATTTACAGCCGAAATAAAACTTACCATAGAACCAGGCAAAAGTTATCTCGACAATATTAAGACCCTGAAGTCGGCCATTTTACAAAGCCGCTATCGTGCTGCAACTTTAGTAAACAAAGAACTTTTAACGCTATATTTTGCCGTTGGGAAGTTTATTTCAGTTAAAATTAAAGAAGAAAAATGGGGTGCTAAAGTTATCGAGAACCTTTCCGCTGATTTGCAGACCGAATTACCTGGCTTAAGAGGATTTTCAGCAACAGGGATTAAAAGAATGCGATTGTTTTTTGAACTCTGGGAAGAATATTTCATAATCAAGCCATCAGAAATAGGCCAATCATCAATCATTGAAATCGAGCAGCTTGAATTTAGACCAACACTGTTGGACCAAATTCAAAACGCTGATAATGAGATTGTTAAAATTATCCCAACACTGTTGGCCCAAATTGAAAATCATTTCTTTAAACTAAGTTTTTCACATCATGTAGAGTTAATCCAATCTACAAAAACTTTGGAAGAAAAGATATATTACATCCAAAAAACAGCAACCGAATTTTGGAGTTTAGCTAAGTTAAAACACCACCTCAAAAACAAATCATTTAGTAATTCTGGTAGTTTACCAAACAACTTTTCGAAAACAATTTCTAATGATGACATAAGGCAAAAAGCACTGCAGACTTTCAAAGATGAATATTTGCTGGACTTCATCAACATAGAAGATACCGACGAAAATGATGAGCGGGTTTTAGAAAGTGAAATCGTACATAATGTTAAAAAATTCCTAATGTCATTAGGTTCTGATTTTGCTTTTATTGGCAATCAGTACCGGTTGATTGTAGAAGAAGAAGAGTATTTTTTAGACCTTTTATTTTTTAACCGCCGCTTACAGTGCCTGGTGGTTTTTGAGTTAAAAACTGGCAAATTTAAGCCAGAATATATGGGCAAAATGAATTTCTACCTTTCAGCTCTGGATGAATATATAAAGCAACCTCACGAACAGCCCTCAATAGGCATCATTTTATGCAAAGAAAAAAACAACAAAGTGGTGGAGTTCTCCTTCAGGGATTTTAACAAAGCAATGGGTGTTTCTACCTACAAAACCAGTAAGGTACTGCCATCTGCTTATAAAGGCTTATTACCGGATGTAGAAACCCTCAAAAAGTTGATGGATTAACTGTTTAACACCATTATAAATTTAGCTTAATTCCTTGGTTCGCAGGTCAAATGTTTACCCAATTTCATTTTCACATTGAGGCAGAAAAATTTCCACAATCTTTATTAAATTTACTCCAAACCAAAAAGCCATCCCTTGCCAAAGCTAACTGTCATCACCATTGTTTACAATAATGTTCGAGATATCGAACGTACCATTCAGTCTGTCCTCAATCAGAGCTATAAAAAAATTGAATATATTGTAATAGATGGAGCCTCTACCGATGGTACTTTGCAAGTTGTGCAGCGTTACGAAGATCGGATTACAAAAATTGTATCCGAACCCGATAAAGGCATTTATGATGCCATGAACAAAGGTTTGGCACTAGCTACTGGCGATTATGTTTTATTCATGAATTCAGGCGATGAGATTTACGATAAACATACGGTAGAAGATGTTTTTGCTACAGCTCCTGGTGCCGACATTTATTACGGCGAAACCGAAATGTACAATGATAATTGGGAAAATTTAGGTCGCAGAAGGCATGAAGCGCCTGAAGAATTCGACTGGACGAGTTTTAAGTATGGCATGAACATCAGCCACCAAGCCATTTATATCCGACGAAGCATTATTACCCCTTACGATTTAACTTATCGGTATAGTGCCGATATTGATTGGATTATCAAAGCGGCAAAAAAGGCTTCGAATATTGTAAACGTTCACCGCTATGTGGCCAAGTATCTGGTTGGTGGAATGAGCAAGAAAAAACACCGCGAAAGTTTAAAAGAACGCTTTAAAATCTTTACTAAATATTATGGTTTAGTACCCAATATTTTTAATCATATCATTATTGCGGGCAATTTGGCCTTGTATTTTGTAAAACACCGCAGAACCAACGATTAGCTAATCTCCGGCAGGTCGTCATTCTGAACTTGTTTCAAAATCTATCCTAACTAGACAGTATTATTACCCAAAAGATGCAGAATCCGAAGATTCGGGACAGCATGATGATCGGGTTAATTAATATCGCAATCTCAAATTTCTAAAAACAATAATTTTTCTTAACTGTCTTTAATATATCACCTATTAAAAATTTAAAGATTATGGGACAATTAAGTAACCGCACTATTGCTGTACTTTCAGAAAGCGGATTTGAAGAAGTAGAATTAACCGAACCAGTTAAAAGGTTAAAAGAAGAGGGCGCAACCGTTCACATTATCTCCTCAAAAAGCGGAAAAATAAAAGCCTGGGACCACGATCACTGGTCGATAGATGTGGATGTTGATAAAACCATTTCGGAAGCAAATGCCGATGATTACAACGGTTTACTTTTACCGGGTGGCGTAATTAATCCTGATCAGTTACGCGTTAACGAAGATGCCCTGGCTTTTGTAAAGTCTTTTTTTGCTGATGGAAAGCCTGTTGCTGCGATTTGCCACGGCCCACAGACTTTAATCAACGCAGATGTTGTTCAAGGAAGAAAACTGACTTCAGTAAAGAATATTTCACAGGATTTAATTAACGCAGGCGCACTTTGGTCGGATGAGGAAGTAGTGGTAGACCAGGGTTTGGTTACAAGCCGTACACCAAAAGATTTACCTGCTTTTAACGATAAAATTGTAGAGGAATTTGCCGAGGGTGTTCATGAGGGGCAGCATGCCTAAAAACTTTGGACGCTCTTTCTAGATTCACTCAAAAACGGTTGGCAGCTTGCTGGCCGTTTTTATTTTTGTCTTCTCTGCGTGCTGTCAGGTGTTACCACGGAGCTTTACAATTTAACCTGCCTGATAATATTTTTGATATTCAGTTCAATAATATCTGTCATGGTTTTACAGCGCAAATAATTTGTATCCTTAAAATAATCGCTCATACTCTGTTTTAGCAGCGCGATATTTTCTGGAGTGGTTAATTCTTCTTTATTCGAAACATCGCGGAGATCGGTCAGGCGATGCCGTTCGCTCCTTACCCGATGCACAATAGACGAGCGTTCTTCCTGCTGGTATTGCAGTACCGTTTTATCTGTCAATTGCTCCATGCTCATTTTTACATAAGGTAGATTTTCTTTAAAAAACTGAGGCAGATAAACCTTCAAATTTCCTTCGTAAAACTGTTGGTCAAAGTCTATTGCACGGATACGGAACTGGATATCATCGAAATCGGGTGTAATCTGTACCACAAAGTTATAGGCCCGCATATCGCCCAAAAGCATAATCAAACAGCGCTCATTAAACTTTACAAACTCTTTTGCTATTCTGGTGGGATTAAACTCTGGCGTATACAACTGTCCTTTTGTAAAAACATCGCCTGGAATCCCGGCAATATGTTCTTCTACTAAAGTATTGCCATCAACAAGATAATTCACCTGGTTAGGTGAAAGGATTTCTTCCATTTCTAAACCATAAATACGCGAGGCATCGGCTTTTTTAATATAGAAATAATCGTAAACATCATTTAAACGGTTTACAATGCGGATGCGAAAAGGATGGGTATTGCCGAAGGTGCAGTATTCTATTTTATCGATGTACTTATGCTCAACAATGCGCAAATTGCCGGATGCTTTTAAGTTCGCATAAATTTCTTTTAAACCATCGTGTAAGGTTTCAATTAAATCCTGTGCATATATAGGTCCTTCCCAAAGCGAATCTTTACCAAACTTATCCATTAGTGGAAACGCTTCATTAAACTGCATTAAATCGTGATAACCGATGGGTAATTTCGCTTCACGCTGGTAAGTACGCAAATATTTCTGCAAAGCAGGTGTTACCGGAAAAATCGGCTTCTTTTTTGAAATTCTTACATCGTTGTTTTCCATGCAGCGGCAATGTACTATTTTAAAAAATTAACCGCAAAGGCCGCTAAGTTTTACGCGAAGAAAGAAAAAATCCGTAGCGTTATTTGCGCTCCTTATTCCTTCGAACTTTGCGGTTAAGACTTCGGATAGCTAAACGGCAGACCACTTAAATACCTGCTGATTTTGCGGTAAGGATAATGACCAGCACCACGATCAGCAAACTGCACAATAATGGTGTTTGTTTTTGGATCCATATATAACCTTTGGCCAAGCATTCCTTCTGCAGCGTAATCTCCTTTATCTCCTTCCTGCGGAATCCACCAGAGGTAATGATGTGCCGATTTTTGCCAGCCCTTTGCAGAAGCAGGTTGTTCTGAACCCATATTGACCGATTGATCCACCCAACGCTCTGGCACGACCTGTTTACCATTGTATTTGCCTTTGTTTAAATATAACCGGCCAATTTTAGCGAAATCAATAGCTGTAACCTGAAAACGGCTCGCGGTATTTGTCAAACCGTTCACTTGGTCTAATCCCCAGCTTGCATTATACGCTGCCCCTATTTTTTTCCATACATTGGCTTCAAAATATTGTGCTACAGATTTTCCTGTTGCTTTTTGTAAAACCCAGCCCAATACAATCGGATCGATACTTTTGTATTTCCAAACCGTGCCTGGTTGATTTACCAGTTTAACTTTCATCAACTGTGCTTTCATATCATTGGTATAATAATATTTAGCCTCATCAGAAAAAAACGCTTTTACTATTCCGCCCAACGCATCCTGAAATTCAAGGCCCGATTTCATATCCAGCAGATTTTTCAAGGCAATTTGTTCAAAGGCAGGGTTCGATTTTAATTCGGGAATATACCGGGTTACTTTATCATTCAGGCTATTAATACTATGATTATTTAAGGCCTGACCGAGCATAATAGAAATCATGCTTTTAGCGCCAGAAAATATAGTCGTCAAAGTACTGTCGCTATAACCCGTGTTATATCGCTCATATAAAACACTATCATTCCTGATCACGATAAAAACATTGATCTGCCCATTTTTTAAATATTCTTTCAATGGAATAGATTGGTCCTTCCCATCTAAAACATGCAATGTATCTAAATCGTTTCGCTGCTGAGCCGGTCTGATAAAATGAAAGGAAGAATCGCTTTTATGTGAAATTTCCTGTGGGAAAATTTTGTAGGTTTCGGCGTTGGGTGTTCTATGTTTTAATACATTCAACAAATATGGTTTCCAAAGGAATAATGCCAGTAATGATAAGAAAAACGAATAAATCAGGATTAACAGTATTTTTTTAAAGGTTTTCATCGGCAGGCATTATCACAACAAATATAAAATATTTAGGAAATTATGCCTGCTTTAGTATTTCATTTGAAGCAAATAGCAGCTGGTGCTTAGGCTTGTATTTCCACCTTCTATGGCTCCACAACCAATACGCTGGCTTTGCCCTGATTATTTCTTCCAAAAAACGGGTATGCATTTCGGTAATTTCGAACTCAGCGGTTTCAGCCGGATTTAAACATAACGGCACACAATCAACTTCATAAAAACCGCGTTTCAGCACATTGATTTTAAAATAAAATATTGGTTGATTGGTGCGTTTTGCAATTTTTTCAATCCCCAGCTGAACAGAACTGGCCTGATGCATAAAACTTGTCCAGTAATGCGATTCGTCTTTCGAGGGCGCCTGGTCATTCCCAAAACTAAACATGCTTGGTTTATCTTTACTCGCCTGCAAAGCCCGCATGGTTTGCCGCATGGCAATTAATTGATTGCCAAATTTGCTTCGTACTTTTTTAAACCAATTATCAAACGTAGGGTTTGTTAAGGGTTTATAAATTGGATAATGATCTGCAGAAAAGTTAAGCCCGATGCCCAAAGTACCCCACTCCCAGTTACCATAATGCGCTGAACAGATCAACACACTCTGACCACGATCTAAATATGCCTGGACCTGTTCTTTGTTTTTAAACACAAAACGTCTTTTGATCTCTTGTTTGGAGATGCTATTCATTTTAACAATTTCGAAAACCAGAGAGGCCAGATAACGGTAAAACCGTTTTTCGATCGTAATAATCTCTCGTAATGTTTTATCAGGAAATGCGTTTAACAGGTTTTTCCTGACCACTTTGCGCCGATAACCAAAAACAAAGTATAACAGTAGATAAGTTCCATCGGCCAGTATGTATAAAACAGATAATGGGAACAAAGATAATACGCCTAAAAAAAATATTCCCAGATGGGAAATCCCCTTTTTAATCATACCAGAAATTTTAAAATGCTAATTTAAAAAGCACCTTAAAAAATTATGCCACGAAAATGTTAGTTTTCATATTTAGACAAATGGATTAGCCTAAGCCATGGCATCCATTCTATTCTGATCATTTGACATCACTTTTGAAACCTTTGGTTCAGGTTTGTATTTCCATCTGCGGTGGCTCCATAACCAATAAGCAGGGGCTTCTTTAATCATATCCTCTAAAAAGCGGGTATGCATTTCGGTAATTTCAAACTCGGCAGTTTCGGCGGGATTTAAACAGATTGGCACACAATCTACTTCGTAATATCCTCTTTTCAAATAATTGATTTTCAGATAAAAAACCGGGCGGTTCGTTTTTTTTGCGATTTTCTCAATCCCCAGCTGTATAGAAGATTCCTGATTTAAAAAGCTTGTCCAGTAATTCGATTCGTCTTTTGAGGGTGCCTGATCGCTGCCAAAGGTAAACATGGTTGGTTTATTCTTATTGGATTGGATAGCCCTTAAAGTTTGGCGCATGGATACCATTTGGTTGCCAAATTTGCTTCTCATGGTCAGAAACCACTTATCGAAAGCTTCGCTACTTAACGGTTTATAAATTGGGAAATGTTCGCCCGAAAAGTTTAAACCAATTGCCATACACACCCATTCGTAATTGCCATAATGTGATGAACAGAAAAGTACACTTTCATTATTTTTGAGGTAAGCTTCTACCAGATCGGTATTTTTAAATTTTACCCTTTTGTTTAATTCTTTTTTAGAAATGCTTTTCATTTTGATTACTTCAATAAAAAGTGAAGACAAAAATTTATAAAAACGCTTTTCTATCGCATTGATTTCGATCGTATTTTTCTCAGGAAACGCATTAACCAGATTTTCCCTAACCACTTTCCTGCGGTAGCCAAAAACATAAAATATTAACACGTAAAAAGCATCCGCCAATCTGTATAAAATAAATAGCGGCAACAGCGAGAGCATATTTAATAAAAATATACCCGTTTTGGATAACCCTTTATTAATCATGATGGTGGATCATTAGTTTGCTAGCAAAAACACAAAATTAAAACTGAAAGCAAAATTAATTGCCATCTAATTGTTAGTTTTTTTATTCCTACAGGTTTTATGAAAAAACGCTGACAAAAATTGCACATTGATTAACGATTTAACTGACCAGCAACACCTTACCCGAAGTTATTCTCCCCTGCCATTGAAGTCGGCAACGCTCAAATTAGGTGAATAATCAACCAATCTATAATCACAGCCCTAACCGTTCTAAACCTTATTTTAGCGGTATCCCCCGATTCTTCATCGGGGATTTAGCGGAAAGAAGGACTAACCTTAAAAAATGCACTAAAACTGCTTTTCTTATTATTTCTATTACCGTTTAAGATTTAACACAAGAGTTGACAACTTCAGCTCCTATTGACTATTAAAGTTGTCAACTCTAATTAGAAACATAAATGATGCGCCCAGCTCAGATGTTCTTAGGTGGCTCAGGTGGTAAACCAATTAGCAACCTTTAATGTTTAAACGCAAAAAGCCCCGATTTACATCGGGGCTTTAATATGTATATGTTTAAGGAATTAAGCGAATTGCTTTCCTTTAACTTTACGTTCTTGTTCTGTTAAGAAGATTTTACGTAAACGCATGCTTTGCGGTGTAACCTCGATATATTCATCAGCCTGGATGTATTCCATTGCTTCTTCTAAAGAGAATTTAATTGCTGGTGCGATACGCGTGTTATCATCAGTACCAGAAGCACGCATGTTGGTTAATGCTTTACCTTTTACCACGTTTACCACTAAATCGTTATCACGGATGTGCTCACCCATAATCTGACCTTCGTAAACATCAGTTCCCGGATCGATGAAGAAACGACCTCTATCTTGTAACTTATCAATTGAATAAGCTGTAGTTTGTCCTTTTTCCATTGAAACCAATACACCATTTAAACGACCTGGGATTGTACCTTTCCAAGGCTCGTAAGCTTTGAAACGGTGTGCCATAATCGCTTCTCCTGCTGTAGCAGTTAAAACGTTATTACGTAAACCAATGATACCACGTGCCGGAATTTCGAATTCTAAGTGTTGTAAATCGCCTTTTGGCTCCATAATTAACAACTCACCTTTACGTTGAGTTACCAATTCGATTACTTTACCAGAAACTTCTCCCGGAACATCAACGATTAAAGTTTCAATTGGCTCATGTTTTTTACCATCAATTTCTTTAATGATAACCTGAGGCTGACCTACCTGAATCTCATAACCTTCACGACGCATCGTTTCGATTAATACAGATAAATGGAGAATACCACGACCATAAACTAACCAGGCGTCTGGAGAAGCTGTTTCAACAACTTTTAAAGCTAAGTTTTTCTCCATCTCTTTGTATAAACGTTCTTTAATACGCTGAGAGGTTACTAATTTACCTTCTTTACCAAAAAATGGAGAGTTATTAATGGTGAACAACATGTTCATGGTTGGCTCATCAATGCTGATCACCGGTAATTGTTCTGGTGCTTCGAAATCAGCAATAGTATCGCCAATATCAAATCCATCAATACCTACAACCGCACAAATATCACCTGAACTTACTTCTGAAGTACGGATTTTTCCTAAACCTTCGAAAGTATAAAGTTCTTTTACTCTTGATTTTACAATTTTACCATCGCGTTTAATTAAAGTAACCGGTTGGTTTTCTTTAATTGTACCACGGTGTACACGACCAATTGCGATACGACCAACGAAAGATGAATAATCTAACGAAGTGATCTGCATTTGCAAAGTACCGTCGTTAATTGGTGCAGGTGGAATATTAGCCACAACCGCATCTAATAAAGCGAAGATATCAGTAGTGGGTACTTTCCAGTCGGTACTCATCCATCCTTGTTTAGATGAACCGTAAATTACCGGGAAATCCAATTGATCTTCAGTGGCTTCAAGGTTAAAGAACAATTCGAAAATCTGCTCGTAAACCTCTTCCGGGCGACAGTTTTCTTTATCCACTTTGTTTACTACCACAATTGGTTTTAAACCAAGGGCCAAAGCTTTTTGCGTTACGAAACGCGTTTGAGGCATTGCACCTTCAAAAGCATCGCAAAGTAAAAGTACACCATCTGCCATTTTCAAAACACGCTCTACCTCACCGCCGAAATCCGCGTGACCAGGAGTGTCAATAATGTTAATTTTTACGTCTTTGTATTGAACCGATACGTTTTTAGATACAATCGTGATACCACGCTCGCGCTCTAAATCGTTGTTATCCAATATCAAATCTCCTGTTTGTTCGTTGTCACGAAAAATAGAACAAGAATGTAAAATCTTATCAACCAAAGTAGTTTTGCCGTGGTCAACGTGTGCTATAATAGCTATATTTCTAATCTTTTGCATAAAATGCGCCTCAAATTTGGCGCAAAGATAGTGTTTTGAAATGGATTTTCTACTATATCTCTCACTATTTAATATGATGATAATGTTGTAATTATCTCATTTTTAAACAGAAAAGCGAGAGCAATGTTTTCCCTTTCTTACACACCCGCCTTTCCGGTTAGAATTAATTTAAAACCTTAAGTAAACCTGTCAGGAATTTAGTTTTTGATCCAGTTGTAGATATAAGTTGCTACTTCTTCCCAGTTTTTTTCACCACAAATGAAGTGGCCTCTTCCTTCAAACATTTTAAAATCGGTTATGCTATCTGGATTTTTGTAGGCTTTAAAATTTCTTTTGTTCAAACTCGCTGGCATAATATGGTCTTTTTCGCCAGCGATAAACAATAAAGGTTGGTGGGCTTTTTTAAAATCTACCTTGGCATAACTTTTTAAGGTTCCCCAGGCAATCGCTCTGCTTTCTGGCACCACAAATTCATCAAATACCTGATCAGATGCTGCTCTTGGCAAAGTATTACCGAAGGTATAATGGAACCACGATTTAGTAGGCATAAAAACAGAATTACCTTTAAATGGATTAACCACTGTAAAATTAGATTTCCAGAAGCTCCATTCGTATGGAATAACACCCATTGGAGGGGCACCATCAATCATTACCCCAGCTTCGCCTTTACCCAGGTCCATTAATTTTTGAACGGTTAAACCGCCCAATGAGTGTCCGATCAGAATGGGTTTCTCCGGCAGGGTGTCGATAAATTTCACAAGGTTATTCACCACATCAACGAAATTTACCTTGGTTAGATTGGGATCAATGTTGGTTCTTAAAGCAGTTGGATCACCTTCATGCGATGGATTTGCAGGTGTATAAACGGTGTAACCTTTAGCTTCGAAGAAAGTTTTCCAATTTTCCCAACTTTTATTGTTTACAAATAGACCATGTACAAATACGATTGTTTTTGATTTTAAAGTTTTCATGTTGTTTTTAGTTTTAATTTGATACCTCAAATCTCCAGCTTAAAAACAGCAATAATTTTAACCTAAGTTAAAATCGTTATTTACCTGTAAGTCTTTTTCTTATCCTGCTTAACGATGGCCCCTGGATGCCCAAATAAGAGGAAATATGATAGAGCGGAATATTATTAAAAATTTGCGGGTGGTATTTAATCAGATCGAGATAACGCTGCTCGGGTGTTTTAAAAACAAAACTCTCCGCCCTATCCATAGCGATGTTAAATGCCTCCTGCGCCAAAAGCCGTCCAAAAGTCTCCCATTGATGAGATTGCTGGTACAATTGCAATAAATCATCAATATGGATATAAACCACAGTCGCATCAGTCATGGCCTGTGTATGATAATCGCAAGGTTGTTGGTTAATAAAACTTTTAAAGGTTACTACAAACTGGTTGCCTGAGTATAAAAAGACATTTTTCTCTTCGCCGCTTTTCTCATCAACCACGTAAGAGCGAAATACCCCATCGATGATAAATCCTAAAAATTTGCAAACCGTTCTATGCTGGTTATAGAAATCGCCTTTTTTATATTGTTTTATTTTCCAGTGTGGTTTTGAGGATTCGAACGCTTCGGCGTCCATTTTAGCAAACTGAGAAAAGGCATAAGCAACAATTTCGATTTCTTGCATGGTTGTGGGAGGATAATTAGCTTTAAAGGCTAATATCGCTATAAAATTCTAAAATAGAATAAACAGATTTTTACCAGATGTTCTGTTTAAAAGCAAAATTTATATTAGCAGCAAGGAAATGAATATCATTACCTTTATCCGCCTATTTAAAATTACCGATGAAAATTGAATCACACACCATAAACAATACCAATATTGCCGAGCTCATTTCGGAAGAAATCATCATTAATCATGCAGAAGATGGATTAGATTTATTGGGGAACTTATATTACCAGGGCTTTGATAAAATTATTATCCATGAACGCAATATCACGCCCGATTTCTTTGACCTTAAAAACGGGATAGCCGGAGAAATTCTCCAAAAGTTTTCAAATTACCGGGTAAGCCTGGCCATTATTGGCGATTTTAGTCCATATCAAAGCAAAAGCATCAAAGATTTTATTTACGAAAGTAACAAAGGCAAACACATTAATTTTTTGGGCTCAACAGCTGAAGCCCTGCGGAAATTTTCCGGTTAAACTATTTGTTATGAACATTGTCACATTGAGCTTGTCGAAATGCTTTAAGCGATACTTCATAGATCCTTCGACAAGCTCAAGATGACAATTCTATAATAAGATTACATTAAATATTTCTATTTAACCACTCCTGGTAAGAAATCACGCCCAACTCTGGCCTGGCCTCTCCTTCTAAAATGGCAATAAATTCCAATATATGCCCGTCAGGATCATTAAAATAAATGGCCAAGGCTGGCATCCAGGCGAAAACCATAGGTTCGTGGTTTCCATTTTTAAGAAAGTTATAGGGCTTTAGGTTTTTAGATTCAAGAAAACTAATCGATTTGTCCAGTACGTCTTCCAGGTCGCAACCAAAGGCAAAATGTCTGACATCAATCTCAACTTTTGGTTTTTCCCAGATCCCCAGCATCGCTTCTTTTGGTTTCCCTATCCAGAAAAATGCAATTCTGCGTTCTTCTTCGTAATGGCATTGTGTTAAGCCCAGGGTATTGCTGTAAAAATCAATCGATCTTGCCAAATCTTCAACATAAATATGGGTTTCAAAAAGTCCTTTTATCATATTGTGAATGTAGGTATTAGTTGAAGTCGCAAAAAATCATGTTTTTCGATGCCGCCATCAATAAAATCGATATCCCGCAGTAAATGGGTTACCAAAAACTCAAATGCTGTATTAAGGATAAAATAATCTGACCGAAATGAACAAAAGGTTTTTAAAATATGCTGGCAGATGCTGCATTGCTTTGATTATGCTGATTGGATTTTACTTTTTAACGGCTTTTGCTTGTTCGCGTATCACTATAAATGCCTATCCAAAAAACGCTAAGGAAGTTAACATATATATTATGACTAACGGCGTACATACTGATATTATCGTTCCGGCGGTAAGCGCAGAAATGGACTGGACAAAAGAAATCAGTTACCAAAATACGCTGGAGGCCGATAGCACTTATCAATACCTGGCGATGGGTTGGGGCGACAAGAAATTCTACCTTGAAACACCAGAATTTTCAGACCTTAAACTCAGCAATGGGCTCAGGGCCATTTCAGGCTTAAGCACATCTGCCATGCACACCACTTACTACAAAAACATTTGGGAAGATGCGGACTGTAAGAAAATTAGCATCAGCAAAACGCAATATCGACAGTTGATCGATTACATCTTAAATAGCTTCAAAAAAGATGAAGCCGGACATTTGATCAATGTAAAATCGAATATCCATTACGATATTGGCGATGCCTTTTATGAGGCAAAAGGGAGTTACAGCATTTTCAAAACCTGTAATACCTGGGCTAATGCAGCACTAAAAGCATGCGGACAAAGAAGCTGTTTGTGGACCATTTTCGATACTGGTATTTTTCTAAAATACAGCGATAGAAATACCGTGAAGTAGCTATACAGGTATTTTACAACTTTAAGCAATTCTGCGTACAAATTTACCGACCCTATTAATCGGACGGCTCAAAGCGTTAATTTTATTCCTAAACGAAGTATTAACCTCAACGCTATGCTGTTTAACTCTTTTAGCTTTGCTGCTTTTCTGCCCATAGTTTTTATACTGTACTGGGTTTTGGGAAAAGAACGTTTAAGATCTAAAAATATATTATTGCTGGGGGCAAGCTATTTCTTTTATGCCTGCTGGGATTGGCGTTTTATGTTCCTGCTCATTTTTTCCACCTTACTGGATTATTTCACCGGCTTAAAAATGACGGAAAGTAAAAACAGTAAGTCTAAAAAATTTTGGTTCTGGCTGAGCATTTCCATCAATCTGGGTTTTTTAGGGATATTTAAATACTACAATTTTTTCGCCGACTCTTTTGCCGATGCCATTGCAAATTTTGGCCTTCAGGTAAACCCATGGACATTAAAAGTCATTTTACCTGTGGGCATATCGTTTTATACTTTTCATGGTTTGTCGTATGTAATCGATATTTATAAAAACCGGATACCGGCAGAAAAGAACTTTATTGATTATTCTTTATTTGTGAGTTTTTTCCCGCTGCTGGTTGCCGGGCCCATAGAACGGGCAACGCATTTACTTCCTCAGATCAAAAAAGAAAGATCTTTTGATTACAGCAGGGCGATTGATGGTTTACGCCAGATTTTATGGGGTCTGTTTAAAAAAATCGTCATTGCCGATCAGTGTGCCAATTACGCCAATATGATTTTTAATCATTCCGGAGAATATTCCGGCAGCACTTTATTGCTTGGCGCCATTCTTTTTGCTTTTCAGATTTATGGCGATTTCTCTGGCTATTCAGACATTGCCCTGGGTACAGCACGGTTATTTGGGATTGAGCTGTTAAGAAACTTTGCCTATCCCTATTTCTCCAGGGATATTGCCGAATTCTGGCGGAGATGGCATATCTCGTTATCCACCTGGTTCAGAGATTACCTTTACATCCCATTAGGTGGAAGCAAAGGCGGCACCTGGATAAAAGTAAGGAATACGTTTATCATCTTTTTAGTGAGCGGTTTTTGGCATGGTGCCAACTGGACATTCATCATCTGGGGATTATTAAATGCACTGTACATTATGCCCTTGATTGTTTTCAATACTAACCGATCGAACCTGGATACTGTTGCTCAAGGAAAAATATTCCCAAGCTTAAAAGAATTTGCAGCGATGGTATTAACCTTCGGTTTAACTGTTTTCGCCTGGATCTTTTTCAGGGCAAATTCTGTACAGCATGCTTTCAATATCATATCAGCCATTGGTTCTGAGTCGTTTTTCAGTATTCCCCAAATATTGCCGGTTAAACTATTTCTGTTATTGGCCTTGTTTATTTTAATCGAATGGAATGGCAGAATGGAACAATATGCCATTGCCAGATTTGCATTATCGTGGCCTAAACCAATTAGATGGGGTATTTACTACGGCCTTGTGCTGGTCATATTCTTTTTCGCAGGCGCCGAACAACAATTCATTTACTTTCAATTTTAGCTATGAAAAAATTCACTAGATCTATCGCCATCTTTCTGCTTCCAATTCTCTTTCTGGCTGTTTTTTGCGAAGTTTTGATCCGAAGGATTCCAAACGATTACGAGTACAAAAAAAGTTATCTCGACCATCACGCCAAAGAGGTAAGTATTTTGTTTCTGGGCAGCTCTCATGTATATTATGGCATCGATCCGAAATACATCAAATCGAGCTTTAACGCGAGTTACATTTCGCAGTCCTTTGATTATGATCTGGAAATTTTAAAAAAGTACAGCCAACAATGGGATCATTTAAAATACATTGTCATCCCTGTTGATTATTTTTCCTTTTATGGCCGTTTACAAAATAGTCCCGAAGCCTGGCGGGCAAAAAATTACCGCATTTATTACGACATCAATACTGATCATAAAATTTTTAACAGTACGGAAATACTGAGCAATAAACTCGACATCAATTTAAGCAGGCTTTTAAACCATTATGTTAGAGGGGAAAATGACATTAGCTGCAGCAGCCTGGGTTGGGGTTCGAGCTACAAAGCGATTCATCACAAAGACTTAATCAAAAGTGGCGTAACAGCCGCAGCACGACATACTGCGAAAGATAATCTACAATATTCAACTAACCTGCATTTACTGGATGAAATTATCGCCTTTGCCGAGCACAAGCATATAAAGGTGGTCTTGTTTACCAGCCCGGCTTATAAATCTTATGTATCGCATTTAAGCAAAAACCAGTTGAAGACTACACTTTCTACCATTAAAAAACTGAATACCTTCCACACTACAGTCAGGTACTTTAATCTTTTGCAGGATAGTTCTTTTCATGCGCAGGATTTTTACGATGGCGATCACCTTAACGAAATCGGGGCTAAGAAACTCAGTTTAAAAATGAATGCGCTTTTGGCGAAGATATAACCGTTAAACTTCAAATGCCCAATCTAAAAAGGCCGGCATTACACTTTCCCAGGTGGGAACATCATGTTTGCCGCCTACTTTTTCGTAGTAAAAAACATTGTCAGGCCTTTTATAGCCTTTGTTTAAGAGTATTTTAACTACATCAATCGTATCATCTATCGAATCGATAATCATATTTTTATTCCGATCGGCCTTTTCGTCTTCTGTCCCGGTCATTAACCAGAATTTCATATCCGGACTGGTAGAAGTACTTTCCAGCTGCGCATGCATAATACGGTCGGCATCGCTATAACCCTCGGTCAAATCTTTTTTTCTCCACCAAAATGCGCCAGAAAAAACACCAACGGCATCAAAAGCAGAAGGATTGTTCCAGGCAATATCAAAAGCAGATAAACCGCCCAAAGAAAATCCGGCAAAACCTACTTTACCGGTTATTGGCATTGCAATTTTCTTTTTAACAAAAGGTAAAAGTTCTTTGATCACGAAATCGCTGTATAAGTGGGCTTTCGCCCCGCGGCCCTTAAAATCAGGAACGCCTGCAACACCATATTCCATTAATCGGTCGGCTGATGCCCTAATGGCCACAACAATTAACCTGTGGTTTCTTTTGCCATGGTGGGCTTCTTCTAAAATGCGGCTAAACTCCATTTTGGCCACATCCTGCCCATCATTTAATAAAAGAAGCTCTATTTTTTCATTCCCTAAAATACCTTCAGGTGTATAAATATCTATTTCTACCTCATGCTTTAAATAAGCTGAGGGTATTTTAAAGTGGCTGGTGTTAACTTTTACCGATAAAATTGTGGTGTACATCATAATCAAAATCCCCTATCACATGGCTATCGCCTCAGAATTAGGGTGCAAAGGTACAAATCTCCGTAAACTATTAATTATCATAGGTTAATTTTTACAATTGGCTTTCGATTGGTATCATTTTTACGGCTTAAGCTATTCTTTTTGTAGATTTTAATTTATACCTTAAGTCATTCAATTTTTATTATGGTTAAAGAAGAACATAAGAAATGGTACAGCCCGAATTTAAGTGGCGAAATCGACATGCTCATCTTTGGTCACGGTGGTATCCCTATCCTACTGTTCCCGACAAGCATGGGTCGATATTTTGAAAATAAAGATTTTAAGTTGATCGATTCTGTTGAGGGTTTTATCAACGAAGGAAAAATTAAGATCTATTGCCCGGATGGTGTTGACAAATTAAGCTGGTACAACAAAAGTATCCATCCTGCAGACAGGGTTAAAAACCACATCTGGTACGACAAGTATTTACTGGAAGAAGTAGCACCTTTGGCCAGACATGAAACCGGACACAGTAAAATTATTACTGCCGGCTGTAGTTTTGGCGGTTACCATGCTGCTAATTTCGCTTTCCGGCATCCCTGGCTGGTTAGCCATATGTTTAGCATGAGTGGCGCTTTCGATATTTCTGGCCAGCTGGATGGTTTTTACAATGATGATGTTTATTTCAACAACCCTGTTGACAACCTGCTGAACAACAGTAATCCTGAATTACACTACATGAAAATTGTGCTGGGTACAACCGATCGGGATATGTGCAGGGGCGACAATGAACGTTTATCAGAAATTTTAAGAAAAAAAGGCATCGACCATTGGCTGGATATCAGGCAAAATGCTGATCACGATTGGCCCATCTGGAGAGAAATGTTTCCGGATTATATCGCACAATTATAATTATTTAGGCTAAAGACCAACATCCCGGGTCGATTACTTAGCAAGAACTACAGTTTTAAAACAATTAACCGATTAACCAGTTAAACAATTAAACTAAAATTTACCAATGAAACCATCATGAGCAAACAAGTACAACCAGCAACACTGCTCATGATCGCTTAATCACCATTGAAAGACAAATTTAAAACGATGAAAAAAATAGGGATTTTATTTGGACAGGAACGCTCTTTTCCTGAAGCCGTAATCGAAAGAATCAATCAAAAAGCAGAAAAAGGCATTACTGCCGAAGCTGTTAAAATCGACAAAATATTTCAGAATGCACCATTAGGTTATTCGGTCATTATCGATCGCATTTCGCAGGATGTACCATTCTACCGCGCATCATTAAAAAATGCCGCAATTACCGGAACTGCCGTAATCAACAATCCATTTTGGTGGAGTGCTGATGAGAAATTTTTCAATAATGCACTGGCTGAGCAAATTGGTGTACCCGTACCCAAAACTGCCTTAATCCCATCACGGGAACACCCTGCAGGAACCACTGGAGAATCTTTCTCGAACTTAACCATGCCATTAGATTGGAATGCCATTTTCGAATACACTGGCTTTCCGGCCTATATGAAGCCTTACGATGGTGGGGGCTGGAGAGATGTTTATAAACTGCATGATAAAGAAGATTTTTTTGATAAACACAGTGGCACACAACAATTGGTGATGCTTTTGCAGGAAGAAATTATTTTCGAAGAATATTTCAGGTGTTATTGCATAGGCGGAAAATACGTTCGTATTATGCAGTACGATCCACGGAACCCACATCATTTGCGCTATGCAACAGAAGGTAAATCGCCAGATCCAAAACTGCTTAAAACCGTAGAAGAATACACCTTAAAACTATGTAAATATTTAGGATACGATTTCAATACGGTTGAATTCGCGGTGCGTGATGGCGTGCCTATTGCAATCGATTTCTGTAACCCTGCACCAGATGCCGACATTAAAAGCGTTGGTCAGGAAAATTTTGACTGGGTAGTAGAAACCACAGCCAATTATGCCATAGAAAGGGCTAAAGCGCAAAAAGACGGACAAGATAATTTAACCTGGGGCGAATACATCAAATCATCGGTTGGCGGTAAACCGCTAATGGCTAAGGCTACACCAAAGGTGGCTAAAGCGGCAGCGCCAAAGAAAGTTACTGTTACAGAAAAGGCTAAAGCTACACCAAAGAAACCGGCAACAGCAGAAAAAGCACCAGCAAAGCCTAAAAAAGCTGCACCAAAAAAATAATTGGGATTTAAATTTTAATCAATATCAGGATGAACGAGTTTACGCTGGGCATAGAAGAAGAATACATGGTAATTGATCCCGTTACCAGAGAGCTTACTTCTCACGACCAAAAAATTGTAGAGGCTGCACAAAAAATTCACAAAGACCAGGTTAAGGCCGAAATGCACCAGGCTGTAGTAGAAGTTGGAACTGGCATTTGTAAAACAACCACCGAGGCACGTAAAGAGATTTCTCAGTTACGTTATACCGTATCACAACTCGCCGGCGAACAAGGCTTAAGAATTGGCGCTGCTGGCACTCACCCCTTTTCGCACTGGGAAAAACAGTTAATTACTGAACATCCACGCTATAATGAGATTGTAAACGAACTGCAGGAAGCCGCACGCTCTAACCTCATTTTTGGCCTGCATGTACATGTAGGTTTCCAGTCTCGTGAACTGGCCATTCATATTGCCAACCAGGTGAGGTATTTTTTACCGCACGTTTTTGCTTTATCAACCAATTCTCCTTTTTGGGAATCACGAAATACAGGTTACAAATCTTTCCGCACCAAAATTTTCGATAAATTTCCCCGCACCGGTATTCCTGATATTTTTAACAGCATAGAGGATTATGATAATTATGTAAAACTGCTCATCAAAACCAATTGCATGGACAATGCAAAGAAAATCTGGTGGGATATTCGTGTTCATCCGTTTTTTGATACCGTAGAGTTCCGCATTTGCGATTGCCCGATGCTAATTGATGAAACCATGGCTTTTACCGCATTATTTCAGGCTTTATGTGCCAAACTGTACAAATTACGGTTGCAGAACATGGAATTTATCAGTTATTCGAGAGCATTAATTAACGAGAATAAATGGCGGGCTGCACGTTATGGAATTGACGGGAATCTAATCGATTTTGGAAAAGAAATGGAAGTAAACTGCCGCAATCTTATTTTAGAATTATTGGATTTTGTGGATGATGTAGTAGATGATTTAGGCTGCCGTGATGATATTAATTACGTGCATAAAATCCTCGAACATGGCACAGGCGCAGACCGGCAGTTGGCAGTTTACCAACAAACTGGTAACTTTGAGGCGGTGGTAGATTATATTACTACTCAAACACTTATAGGCGCAAAGTAATTTTATAATGGATAAAAGTAGCTTAAAGGTGGCCGTTATTGACATGAATAATGGCGCACCTAATCAGGGTATGCGGGGGATTCAGGAAATTTTATCCCGTTTTAGAAACGAAAACAATATCGATTTAAGCTTTGATATTTTTGATTTAAGGCAAAAAGGAGAAATACCAGGCATCGGATATGATGCTTATATCTCTAGTGGCGGGCCAGGAAGTCCGGTTGAAAGTAAGGGTGAACAATGGGAAAATGATTTCTTTCACCTCTTAGATCAGATAGAAGCTTTTAACCATAAAAACGACGAAAGAAAAAAGTATGCCTTTTTGATCTGCCATTCCTTCCAATTGGCTTGCAGGAAATATGAATTGGGCAATGTAACCGAAAGGCGCTCGAATGCTTTTGGTATTTTCCCGATTACCTTAACAGAAGATGGAGAAAAAGACGAAATTTTTAATGGCATCACCAACCCTTTCTTTTCAGTCGATAGCAGAGACTGGCAGGTTATCGAACCAGATTTTGCTGCTTTCGAGAAAAAAGGCGCTAAATTATTGGCTATCGAAAAAGAACGTAAACATGTCGATTTAGAACGCTGTATGATGTCAATCCGCTTCTCTGATGAAATTATCGGTACACAGTTCCATCCAGAAGCTGATCCGGTAGGCATGAAAATGTATTTGCTTCAGGAGGAAAAGAAAAAGGCTATTGTTGATATGCACGGCGAACAAAAATACCTGGATATGTTAAACAGTTTAGACGATCCGGCAAGGATTGTGCTGACGCAAAGTGTTATTTTACCTAATTTCTTACAAAAAGCAATTGGGAATTTACAAGAGGCATAGAACTAACACTCATGAAAGCGGTAGAAGACTATAAGCTACAAGATATCGAATTACGGGATGTAGAAGATACACTAGGTTACATAGCAAAAGCTTTCGAACTCAATTTGTCATCTGATGCTTTTTCAGAAACAAAAACATTTGGAGATATCTGCCAGGTTTTCCAAGATAACATTGCTTATCAGAATGAAGAAAGTTGTACCTCTCAACAAGCCTTTTATAAGATCCGAAGTGCCATCGCTGTTTCACAAAAAATTGATAGAGGAAGTATTACCCCTAGGACTCGCCTTCATGAAGTTTTCCCTAGGATTGGTCGTAGGAAGAAAATAAAAGCATTTCAAAAAGAACTGGGTATACCAGTTAATTTTTTAACCATGAAAACTTGGCTAATATTTTTAATTATTGGTGGTTTTATAATCTCATTGGTAGCTTTTTTCTTTAATTGGAAATTTGCTTTGACAGGGATTTTGACTTGTTTGATTTTTAACTGGATAGCAATGAAGCTCCGTCAGGAGATTGAATATATCTCAATTGGTAAACTCACTATGAAAATTACAAGAGATCATTATATGCAAGTGAGAAGAAATCCTAACACCATCAATAGAAATGAAATAGTAAAAATAATTCAATGCAGTTTTATGTCAGATTTGGATTTAAAACTGACGGAACTACATAAGGACGCACTACTTGGCAAAATCTAAACAACACATTATACATGATACCTGCTCAACGCCAAAAATATAACCAGCAGTTTACCGAAGAGAAGTATCAAAACTTCCTTGCCGAATTGCAAAATGGCTATCCACCAATTCCTTTTCGTGTGGCAGAAACGCCAGTTTTTTTACCTAAAGCGTTAAAAGAAAAACTGATTGCAGCGGGTGAAGAAATCATAAAATTAATAAAGCAACCTAACTTTAAGGAACTCACCCAAAAATCAATTCCTGTAAGCTGGAATGTGCCCAATGAAAATGAGCAACCTCATTTTTTAACTTTCGATTTTGGCATATGTAAAAATGAAGGGGGAGAACTTGTTCCCATGTTAATCGAAATGCAGGGATTTCCTTCCTTATATGGCTTTCAGCATCATCTGGCCAAAACGTTTCAAAGCAGTTTCGAAATAGATCATTCGGTTAATTATTTTTTAAACGGATTTACCGAAGAAAAGTACATCAACCTGCTTAAAGAGGTTATTATTGGTAAACATCAGCCAGAAGAAGTGGCCTTAATGGATGTAGATGCACTTAACCAGAAAACGGCTATCGATTTTTTGGTTACCCAAAACATGCTTGGTATTAAAATTTTGGCACTGGAAGACATTAAAAAAGCAGGCAAACAGCTCTTTTACGAAGAAGATGGCAAAAAGATCCGGTTAAAAAGGATTTATAACCGCCTGATTTTTGATGAAGTGGCCGATAATACTGAAATTTTTAAAAACAGCTTCGATCCACGTGAGGAGCTGGACGTGGAATGGGTAACGCACCCTAACTGGTTTTACCGCATCAGTAAGTACACCATGCCATTTCTAAAAAGCGAATTTGTACCTGAAACACGTTTTTTAAATGAGTTGAATACAATCCCTAAAGATTTAGAAAATTACGTACTTAAGCCTTTATTCTCTTTTGCTGGCATGGGTGTAATTATCGATGTTAGCGAAACAGACATTAGCAATATAAAAGATCCCGAAAACTGGATTTTACAAAGAAAAGTAAATTACGAGCCAGCCGTACAGGCGCCTGATGGTGGTGTAAAGGCAGAAGTAAGAATGATGTACTTATGGCCCGATGGTGGCGAGCCTCAGCTTTGCATCAATCTGGCCAGGTTAAGCAAAGGCAAAATGATTGGCGTTCGTTACAATGCCGATTTCGATTGGGTTGGTGGTACTGTAGGTTTTATGGAAGAATAGTTCTTGTTTTCTTTACCATGGAGATTACAAAGAATAAAACACAGATATGCTCCTTCCGTGATTCCGTGGCAAGCAAAAAAGTTCGTAGATACATGAATTATAACGAAAGAAATAATAATTCATCTATTCAAGATAAAAAACCCCGTTTCCGCGGTGATAAAACCGTATCTCAATAATTTACATTCATCTGAACACCGTACTCCTAAAAGCACTTATATTTGCATTATGGATATTCAAACGATTTTAGTCTTTTTACTTTTTGCGGTAGCATTGGTATATGTTGGCCGTTTGGTTTTTAAATCTTTACAGGTAAAAAAAGATGGATGTGGTGGTAATTGTAAATGTGGTGTAGATTTTTCCGATATTAAGCCCGTAAAAAAATAACATCCCACCTTTATGATTCATCAGTTCCAAAAATACTTACAGGAAAAAATAGAAATAACTGATGAGCAGTTCGAAAGCATATCATCTGTTTTAAAGGTTAAAAAATTCGAGAAAAACGAAATATTGCAATATACCGGCGATAATTTCAAACACGGATATTTTGTAGGCAAAGGTTTGTTGCGTGCGTATTCAATTGACGCGAAAGGCAAAGAACACATCCTCCAGTTCGCCCCCGAAAACTGGTTGGTTTCTGACCGCAACAACATGAACAATGAGCCATCAATATTTTTTATCGATGCCATTGAAGCAACCGAAGCGGTGTTAATGCCCAACAATTTTATGGAAGAAGCAGCCAGACAAGTACCCTGCTTACAACCCATGCAAATTAAATTGCTCAACAATTCGATCCGCTTTATGCAGAAAAGAATTAACATGTTATTGAGTGCAACGGCGGAAGAAAGATACCTCGATTTTATTAAACTTTATCCTAACCTTACGCTCCGTGTGCCGCAATGGATGATCGCATCTTATCTGGGCATTACGCCTGAATCGTTAAGCCGTGTAAGAAAGGAGCTGGCTAATAAACACTTCAGACCATAGATTGAATGTTTTTGTTAAATCCTAACATTCAATCCTTCCCTCAATAACGCAATCATTTCATCTGTCATTACTTACCATACATCAATCTGTAGTCGAAACCTGCGCTGTACTTTTGTGTTGTAAATATTAAACATCTCAAAAAACAAAAGATATGGCAACTACAAAATGGACATTAGATCCAACCCACAGCGAATTACAATTTAAAGTAAAACACTTAATGATTACTACTGTAACCGGTAGTTTAAAATCTTTCTCAGCAGAATTATCATCTGAAGGTGATGAATTTGAAAATGCAGAAATTTCTTTCAAAGGCGACATCAATTCAATCGATACCGGAAATACTGACCGTGATAATCACTTAAAAAGCGGAGATTTTTTCGACGCTGAAAAATTTGCACACATCGAATTTAAATCTAGTTCAGTAGAAAAAGATGGCGGCGATTATATTGTTAAAGGCGATTTAACCATTAAAGGCGAAACCAAACCGGTAAAATTAACTGCAGAATTTGGTGGTATTGCTACCGATCCATGGGGAAATACCAAAGCAGGTTTTACTTTAAGCGGAAAAATTAACCGTTCCGAATTCGGTTTAACCTGGAATGCTGCGTTAGAAACTGGTGGCGTAATGGTAAGTGAAGAAGTTCGCATTTTAGGCGAATTACAGTTTGTAAAAAGTGTATAAGCATAGCGCAAAGGGAAATTAAGCATGGGGCTATAGCTCCATGCCCTATGCACCATGCCTTATTTAAATTTGAAGGTCGTGGAAACAAAACAAATAGAAAAAGTACTAAAAGCGCCAGCGCCACATATGGTTGGCGATGGCTTTAGGGTACATAATTTTTTCCCAAGCGGATATAAAATCAATATGAGCCCGTTTTTCTTAATGGATTATGGCTCAAAGATCGAATTTTCTGCAAGGAAGGAACCAAGAGGCGTAGGTGTTCACCCGCATCGGGGTTTCGAAACTGTAACGATAGCTTATCATGGTGCGGTTGCGCATCACGATAGCTCTGGAAACAGCGGTGTGATTTACCCGGGTGATGTACAATGGATGACTGCTGCAAGTGGTATATTACATAAAGAGTATCACGAAGCACAATACAGCTTAGCCGGCGGTCCATTTCAAATGGTGCAGCTTTGGGTTAACCTGCCAGCCAAAGATAAAATGGGCAAACCCGGCTATCAGGAAATTAAACAGGCTGATATGGCTCATTTTGATCTTCCCGAAAATGGAGGGAAAATTGAAATTATAGCAGGTAACTATCAGGGCATAAAAGGCAATGCAAAAACCTTTACCCCCATTGAACTCTATAATGCCAGACTGAATAAAGGTGGTGAAACTACTTTTAACTTCCCTGAGCATTTTAACACCGGATTTATGGTGATTGAAGGCTCGATTACAATAAACGGATCGGAAACCGTGGTAGCCGATCAATTTGTCTACTTCAAAAATAAAGGTGAGGAGATTAAGATCAATGCTTCAGAAAACAGTGTGATTTTGATTTTAAGCGGTGAACCTATAAATGAACCCATTGTTCAATACGGACCGTTTTTAATGAACACCCAGGATGAAATTCACCAGGCGATTGAAGATTATAACCAGGGGCGATTCGGTTATTTAGAAGAATAAAAAGAAAATCGTCCATCCATCATATAGATAAAAAAGCCAGCAAATTTTAAAAAATGCTGGCTTTTTTTGTAGATATATTTTGCAGGCTAACTCAATTTCATTAAGTAAGCATAAATGTTGTCTGAGCCTGTCTAAGACCTCTAATAGTTGAAAACAAAAAACATTTATCCATCGACTGGCTACCAATGACAGATCCTCTGCACGCTGCTATCCGGCATAGCAGATTTTCGCAGGAAAAAGCAAGGAAATCTTTGCTTCCACTTTCATCCCATCACAGCCCAAGGCAGAATCAAGCGAGTGCTGTGGGATGAGTGAGGCCAGAGCCTAGAGGCTGCCGTAATAAAGATTTTCTTAGGTTTTTACAAGAAATTGCGCAGCAATCTTTTATACCTATAAAAGCAACATTATCAGATAAAAAACGATGCAAGCCTTTCAGTTATGCCTTTGTAGTTGTTGTTTTTAAGGCAGGCATGCTTTCGCTGCGCTCAGGTTTGTTACTTTTTCATCAAGGAAAAAGTAAGAGCCATTCGGTGGCTAACCGACGCAAGACTGAGCAGAGGGCAAACTTATAGCAAGCACTTTAAGATTACCAATGGCGATTTTACGAAAAACCAGTCATCCCAACTCCCTTATTTTCCTAAAGCTGACCTCTCAGAATGACCATGCTTTTTTCGTTTCCCTCTTATCGCGTTTCAATCATGCAAGAAAACCTTAACCACCTTAAACTCTTAATGATGTAAAGATTCAGAAGACTTCCTATTCCCCTGATAAATAGAGAGATAAAATCAGCATTTCAAAACAGGCCAGACGATCAATCATCTTAACCATTCCAATTTAGCATTCATACAATCTTCATATTCGTTAGTGACATTTGATTAATAAATCAGAAAAGAAAAATGTCCGGAAAACAAATATTTCAAACTGAGACTAAAAGACGCTGGCACACCTTTACCTGGGTAAGCCGCACATTTTTTTTAGTTTTCATAGGCGCAATTATCTGCGTGGTGTATACCCTATCATCGGTACAGGCACCAAATTTGCCTTTTATA
The DNA here is from genome assembly GCF_059423705.1 of Pedobacter sp. GW460-11-11-14-TSB4. Lineage (NCBI taxonomy): Bacteria > Pseudomonadati > Bacteroidota > Sphingobacteriia > Sphingobacteriales > Sphingobacteriaceae > Pedobacter > Pedobacter sp. GW460-11-11-14-TSB4. The sequence goes on along the minus strand of NZ_JBWKYI010000025.1, from coordinate 34,571 downwards.
AATACCAATACACCCTTAACGGAAAAACAGTTAGAGAAGTTAAAAAAATCGCAACAGTATCGGGATTTCACGATCGAAAAGTCGAAGCTTCAAAAAATTAAAAGAGACCGGGAGCATCGTATTTTAACCCATCGCGGCAACAGCAAACGCATAAATATGGCTTTTTATGTGAGCTGGGCTTCCACAGTGAGCAAATCATTACCCGATCTTAAAAGGAACATCGGCCATTTGGATATGGTGGCTACAGAATCTTTCTTTTTAAACGGCGATTCTATTGTTGATAAAGCAGATACAGCAGCTTTAAAAGTAATCCATAAAGCTAAAAAATCGGCTATTGCAGTGGTTTCGAATTACAATAAAGATCATTGGGATGGTGCAGCGGTAAGGCGGTTATTAAATGATCAGCCCGCGCAGCAAAAACTCATCTATGATTTGATTGCCATTACCAAAAAATATGGTTACAGAGGAATTAATATCGATTTTGAAGAACTGAACCTCGAGAACAGCGACAGTTTTAATGCTTTCATGAAAAACCTTTATGGCCAGTTTCATGCAGAAAAACTGATTGTTTCTCAGGATATTTCACCAGAAAACGATGATTATAAACCCGAAATTCTTCAAAAATATAACGATTACATTGTATTGATGGCTTATGATCAGCATACCGAGCAAAGTAATGCGGGCGATATTTCTCATCAGGAATGGGTGGAAGAAAAACTGGATGATATTTGCAGTAAAGTTGATGCCAGCAAAGTAATCCTGGCCCTGGCTTGCTACGGTTACGATTGGCCACAAAATAGTGTGGGTAAATCAGTAACCTACGAAGATGCCATGACCAGTGCTGTTAATTATAAAAGTAAAATAAACTACGATCCGGCTTCTGCCAACTTAAACTATACTTACAACGATGGCAGTGGAATAAAACATGAGGTTTACTTTACTGATGCGGCAACCTATTTTAATTTAATCCGCAAGGCTGATGACTGGGATATTGCTGGCATAGCCTTATGGCGTTTAGGCTCTGAGGACAAACGTTTATGGTCTTTTATTTCTAATGACCTTAGTCTGGATACTTTAAAGAAAAAACCATTCGATTTACGCAAAATTGCCTCATTAAACATGGGAGGCATCTCCTACTTGGGCGATGGCGAAATTCTGGATCTGATTTCTACCCCCACACCAGGCAGCGTGAAATTCACTTTAAAAAAAGACAATTTCTCTATTGCTGATCAAAAATATACCCGACTACCAGAGCAATACGTAATTAAAAGGTTTGGAGAGGCCGATAAGAAAATCGCCTTAACCTTTGATGATGGTCCCGATCCGGTTTACACACCACAAGTATTAAATATTTTAAGGCAGGAGAAAGTGCCTGGCTGTTTCTTCGTCGTTGGCATTATGGCTGAACAGAACATGGAACTGTTGAGACAGGAGTATAATGATGGTTATGAGATTGGAAACCATACATTCTTCCACCCTGATATGTCGGCCATCGGACCAAGACGGGTAAAGTTCGAGCTCAATGCTACCCGCAGGTTAATTGAAGCCGTTACAGGCCACAGTACAATTTTGTTCCGTGCACCATTTAACGCCGATGCCGAACCCCAAAACATTTCCGAAATTTTGCCGGTTGCCCAGAGCCGTAAAGAGAATTACATCAATGTTGGTGAATATATCGATCCTGAAGATTGGGAACCTGGAAAAACTGCTGATCAGATATTTAATGAAGTAGTGAAGCAGCAGGACAATGGCAATATTCTTTTATTGCACGATGCAGGCGGAAATCGCGAAGCGACTGTTGCCGCTTTACCCCGGATTATAAAATTCTTCAAAGCCAAGGGTTATACCTTTACAACAGTTGGCGATTTAATGGGTAAAAAAAGATCAGAGCTGATGCCTGCAGTAAAATCTACCGCAAACAGTGGTTTTTCAGGCTCCGGTGATTATTTTTTCATCAACTTCTTTTACTACGGCAACATGATTTTAAACATCATCTTTTCCGTAGCCATTGTACTTGCTATTTTGAGGACCATTTTTATTGCTTATCTGGCGATCAGGCAGCGAAAAAGGGCAAAACAGCATGCCGGCAAGTTGATAACAAATCCTTCAGCAAAAGTGAGTATCATCATTCCAGCTTATAATGAAGAGGTTACTGCTGTGCAAACCATTAATAGTCTTTTAAAAACCACATATCCCGATTTTGAACTGATTTTTGTAGATGATGGTTCAAAAGACAAAACCTTTGAAATTATTGACCAACATTTTGGTAACCATCCACAGGTAAAGGTTTTCCGCAAGGCTAACGGTGGTAAAGCTTCGGCTTTAAATTATGGCATATCAAAGGCCAGTGCTGACTTTGTAGTGTGTATTGATGCCGATACCCAGCTAAAAGATGATGCAGTAACCGAACTGATGCGTTATTTTTATAGCGACCAAATTGCGGCAGTAGCTGGCACGGTGAAAGTTGGAAATGCCAACAACATTATTACCAAATGGCAGTCTATTGAATATATCACTGCACAGAATATGGATAGGCGTGCTTTCGACTTATTAAATACCATTACGGTTGTACCAGGAGCAATTGGCGCTTTCAGAAAAAATGTGATTGTAGAAATCGGCGGATTTACCATTGATACACTTGCCGAAGACTGCGATTTAACCATGCGTATTTTGAAAGCCGGTTATCGTGTAAAAAACTGTGATACTGCAATTGCTTACACTGAAGCACCAGAAACGGTGAACATGTTGCTTAAACAACGTTTTCGCTGGAGTTTTGGCGTAATGCAAAGCTTCTGGAAAAACAGAAAAACACTACTGAATAAGAAATATGGTTATTTTGGAATGGTAGGCATGCCAAATATTTTGATCTATCAGATCATTTTACCATTATTTTCGCCATTGGCCGATCTTTTCATGTTTATCTCCTTAATTAGTGGTTTATTCTCATTAAGTGCCATCAATAATTTAACCCTAACCGGATTTTCAGGAATTTTAAGCCTGCATAATGGTTTTGGTCAGGTGCTTTTCTATTACATTATTTTTATTGTTGTAGATATGATTTTTGCAGCTATGGCCTTCCGCATGGAAAAAGAGAAGTACACGAATTTACTTTACATCTTCCCGCAACGGTTTTTTTGGCGACAGTTAATGTATGTTGTACTATTCCGCTCGTTCAGAAAAGCCATAAAAGGTGAGCTGGAAACCTGGGGGACGTTAAAGCGGACGGGGAATGTTAAAGAGCAGTTGGCGTAATATTTATCGCTGCGTCACCCTGAATTTATTTCAGGGTCTTAATGGAAAGACTATTTAAAAAGAAGCCAAGTTTTTTGAAACTTGGCTTCTTTGTTCGCCATCTACCCCTCACCCCAACAAAAAACATAAACAATTCATAACAAGCTATTTAAAAAAAACATTATTATTGTTAATGGAAAAATCTAACCAAATACCATTTTCATTTAAAAAGGTTTTATTGATTACACTTATTGCCGGAACATTAGATGGATTGGCAGCAGTTATATTTTTAGGAAAGATGAATTTTATGGGTGTATTTCAATACATCGCCAGTGCTATTCTGGGACCAGCAGCTTTTAGCGGAGGAATTAAAACAGCCCTTATTGGCCTGGCACTCCATTACTTTATTGCTTTTAGTTTTGCCTTAGTTTATACCATAGCATCAACAAAAACCACTGTTTTACGAAAGAATATCATCCTATCAGGAATAATCTATGCCATTATTGTTTGGACGATCATGACGCTATTGATTGTTCCGCTAACCAAAATACCAGCGGCACCATTTAATTACGAACGGGCAATTTTAAATGTGGTGATTCTGATTTTCTGTATAGGCTTACCTATTTCTTACTTAAGCGCCCGAAATTCTAGTGTAAATTAAGGTTTTTCTATCAGGCAGACCGCATAAGAAACAACGCCTTCTTCCCTGCCGATAAAGCCCATTTGCTCATTGGTAGTTGCTTTTATCGAAATATCGTCAGTAGATATCCCAATGGCTTCTGCAATATTTTGTTGCATGGCAGGAATATGGGGATTAATTTTTGGTGCTTCTAAACAAAGCATAGCATCGATATTGCCAATTTGCCATCCTTTTTCCGCCAGCAATTTAACCGTTTCCCTTAATAAAATGATGCTACTGATGCCTTTCCACCGATCATCGGTATTTTTAAAGTGAAAACCAATATCACGAAGATTGGCTGCACCTAAAAGTGCGTCGCAAATGGCATGAAGCAAAACATCAGCATCCGAATGCCCAAAAGCACCTTTATGATGATCTAATGTAACCCCACCAACAACAAATGGATGTTGATCTTTTAACTGATGTACATCGAATCCGAAACCTACTCTAATTTTCATCTATATTTTGCTTTAGTCTTTTTTATCTTTTGCTTTTATTCTCGCCAAAGTTAAACAATAGACCAAAACGTAAGGTATTTGCAAGCGGACTAGTTTGTGCATTTGCAATTAAATAAGAGAAATCGATATTAAAAACATTGTATTTTAACCCAACGCCCAAGGTAAAGTAGCGGCTATCGCCTTTCATTGGGCTTTGGTAGTTGTAACCGGCCCTAACCGCAAACTGCTGGTTATACCAATATTCCAATCCTGTAGAAATTCCAACTTCTTTTAATTCTTCACTAAAACCACCAGGGGCATCAGTAAATGAACCAAAAATACCTGCTGGAACGGAGCGGTTTGGATCTTTTCCGCTGACAATGTTATTGTTCGAATCGTATATGGGTTGTGTTGGCACCAACAATTTATTAAAATCGAGTGCAAAGGTTAAGGTACTAAAATCGTCCATCGTAAAGGTAGACGCCCCTCCCAGTTTAAAATTGGTAGGTAAAAAGAAATTTTCTCCACCATCAGAATAGCTCATTTTCGTTCCGATGTTGGAAATATTGGCACCGGCAGAAAGAACAGCCTGTTTGCCAAATAACGTTGTAGTCGTTTTATACAATCCCGAAACATCAACTGCTACCGCATTTCCGCTGTGCACTTGTCCGGAAGATGCAAACTGACCCGAAACTAAATTTGAATAGATATATCTTAATGAAGTGCCCAGTGAAAACTCTTTACCAAAATTACGGGCGAAAGAAACATCAAAAGCCAACTCATTTGGATTGGAAATGCCCAGGTCCTGTTGGTTGATATCAGTAAGCTGGATTGAGCCTAAAGAAAAATATCTTAAAGATGCACCAATGGTATTGCGGTCATCCAGTTTGTAAAAACCACTTAAATAAGCCAGATTAATATCAGGCACCAAACTTTTTAACCATGGGCTATATGAAACTGAAAAACCATAAGGTTTATCTAAAAAAGCAAGTTTAGAGGCATTAATACTGGCTGAGTTTACATCACCTGCAACGGCCACGCCAGCATCGCCCATTGCGCCGGCACGGGCATCGGGTGTGATCAGCAGAAATGGAACTGCTGTTACTATATTGTTTGCCTCGCTACCATTTGTTTGGGTATTGCCTATGGTTACCTGAGCATTTGTTTTACCAAACACCAAGGCCATTGAGAGTGCAGAAAAAGCAAGTTTACTGATGTACTTGAAATTCATCCTTTAAAGGTACGTAATTTTAGATTTTGGTATTTAGCAATAACTGGAGAATATATTCTGTAACGCAAAACCAAAACTTATATTTCACCAAATTACGAATTCTATGATTATTTACTAATTAAACCTACGATTTTTACATACCTGCGTGACTACACAAAATATAAAGCTATAATTAATAAGCACTTAGCATTGTAATTCAGGTGTTTTATTTTTTCTGTAAAAAAATATTAATTCAATTTATCAATTTGATCTTCGCAATCTTTAAATCAAATATGGATTAATTTATTTACAACACTATAAATTTGTACGCTACTCTTTTATGTGCTAGTGATCCCAAAATGTAGAAATATTAATCATTCATATGGGCTGAACCTTAATAAATGTAATTATACCTAATAGCTTCATAGCTTATTTACTCCAAGCTCTGATGACCAATTTATCTTTTTATCTTGCTTATTTATAATTATTTAGCCTAATTTTAACTTAAAAAGTAAACAGACACAATACGCTTTAAAATAATACGTTATCACTCAAAAATATAATCGATATTTTATTATCACATTATTTATATATTCATTTAAAATTGTTTAATTTTATCGGTTGAATCCCCATGGGGACGATATTACCAACGAATTATATGAAAAAACTATTACTATATTCTTTTACTTGTTTGTCATTAGCCGCCCTACTTACGAGCTGTAGCTCAAAAGGAGGGAATAGTTCCAGCAAAACAGGTATTCCTTATGCCGATAGGAAAAGCAAAAATAACCAATCTGGTGCTTTTGCTGTAGCTACTCAATATAAGAGAGCTCCGGGGCCTGGCTTAATTCCAATCGAAGGTGGAGTTTTAGTTGTTGGTGGTAGTGCCATCGAGGTTGCGGGTGTTGAACCAAACATTTACAATTACAAAAGACAGGTTACGGTACCATCTTTTTACATGGATGAAACTGAAGTATCGAATACCGATTGGTTAGAATACTTACACTGGATCAGATATAACTATCCTGAAGATCGTGAGTTTTATTATAATGAGCTTCCTGATACTTTAGTATGGCGCCGTGCATTATCTTATAATGAGCCTTATGTAGATAACTATTTAAGACACCCGGCTTACCGTGATTACCCTGTTGTAGGTGTTTCATGGGAGCAGGCATCGCGTTATTGCGAGTGGAGAACTTCGAGAGCTAACGAATTTATTCTACGTGAAAAAGGAATTTTAACTGATTATAAGACATTAGCCGGCAATGGAAAAAGCAATACTGCTACTACAGCAGCGGCAACTCCAAAACCAGACAAACCTTTTAATACTGATGCCTATTTAAATGGCCAGTATGATGACAAGGGAAAAAATGCTCCAATCGATTACAATACAAAATCTGGTGCTGCAACAACTACAGCTGGAGGAACGGCAGCTGCAGGTACTGGAAGAAATAACCAGCCTAGAAGAAATGCAACACTGGAAGATGGTGTAATTATGCAACCTTACCGTTTACCAACAGAAGCAGAGTGGGAATATGCTGCTTTGGGTTTAATTGGCAATACAGAATACGAAAACATCAATCAGAATAAAATTTACCCCTGGAATGGTTTAGGTGTTAGTTCGGCTAAAAAGAAAACCAGAGGTATGATTCAGGCCAACTTTAAAAGAGCACCTGGCGATTATATGGGTGTTGGCGGTTCGTTAAATGATAAAGGAGATTTAACTGTTCCGGTTATTCAATACACTCCAAACGACTTCGGCTTATACAACATGGCTGGAAACGTGAATGAATGGGTTAATGATGTTTACAGAACAGGTACATTTACCGATGCAGATGCATTTAACCCTTACCGTGGTAACTACTTTACTAATAAAAAACTAGAGGATTCGCAAAACGGAAAAATTGCATTGGACAAATATGGCAATCCGATTAAGGAAAATGCTTATGCCGGAAGAAAACAAACCTGGGCAGAAAAACAAGCGCAGGCAAAACGTTCTGATTCGATTTCAAAATCGACTGATCCGCAATCTCCGGTTGCATCAACCAGCTATCAGGCCGATCAAAGAGGCTATCGTGACAGACAAAACACTTTATTAAATGAAGAAGGTGTAACATTGGTAAACGATAAATCAAGAGTTTACAAAGGTGGGTCCTGGAATGATATGGCTTACTGGTTAAATCCGGCAACTCGTCGTTTTATGCAACAAGATGAATCATCAGCTGAAGTTGGTTTCCGTTGTGCCATGACGATGCTTGGCGCTCCTGAAATTAGCACTGCAGGCAAAAGAAATTTCAAAAACCCTCCTCAAAAACCTTACCGGGTTAGCAGAGGTAAATAAAAAAGAAAAGTCCCGACATTAAATCGGGACTTTTTTTTTACAGTTATATTTTGGTATATCTAACTTGAATAATTCAACCGAAATTCGTCATCTCGACTGAAACGCAGTGGAATGGAGAGATCTATCTAAACAGATTTCTCGACTTTGTTTCACTCCGCTCGAAATGACGTACTTCAGAGGCAAAAATTATTTAAACTGAATCAAAATCTGATTCTTCTCCACCTTATCGCCCTGTTTAATCAAAACTTTCTTTACTACGCCATCAGTTGATGATTTTAGGATGTTTTCCATTTTCATGGCTTCCAGCACCAGTAAATTATCCCCTTTCTTTACCTCGGCATTTTCTTCAACCAAAACCTTTAGTACCAAACCAGGCATCGGGGCTTTAATTTCTGAAACTTTATTAGCCGTTAAATTATCGAGGCCGAGTTGTTTTAACAAAACATCAAACTGATCTTCGATGCTAATCTGGTAGATATTACCGTTTACTTTTACTTTACAGGTTTTATCTGCTTTGTTCAGCTCAACGATTTCGGTATTAAAAGATTTATTCTGATATAAAACATGAGTATTGCGATTACTCATCGTACTTAAATCAAGCTGAACCGGATCTCCATTTACCAGCAAGGCCGATTCGTTATGTTCAATTTCGAATAAAAACTGGTCGTTTACTTTTACTTTATACATTCGCTACTGAGTTAAAGCGTACTGAACTAAATTTGCGCCCATTTTTAGCGCCTTTGTCCTTGTTTCCTGCGTATCTTCAGGATAAGTGCCAAAGTCTTCCCAACCGTTCCCTAAATCGCATTCAAAGGTGTAATAACAAACTACTCTTCCCTTATATATCAATGCAAATCCCTGAGGTCTTTTATTATCATGTTCATGGATTTTTGGCAAGCCTGCGGGAAACTTAAATTTCTGGTTATACACAGCATGGTTTGCAGGCAATTCAACAAAACTTAGTTCTGGAAATACTTTTTTCATTTGCGGACGGATAAATTTATCCAATCCATAATTATCGTCTATATGAAGAAAACCACCGCCGGTAAGGTATTGCCTTAAATTTTTAATTTCCTGATCGTTAAAAACCACGTTTCCGTGTCCAGTCATATAAACAAAGGGGTAATTAAAAATTTCTTTTGAGCCTACTTCAACGATGCTTTCTTCTGCATAAAAATTAGTTTTCAGATTGGCATTACAGTAGGCAATTAAATTAGGCAGGGCTGTTCTATCGGCATACCAATCGCCGCCACCATTATACTTTAATTTGGCCATCCGGTAGGTTGGCGGTAACGAACTAAAAGCAGACAGCACAAAGCAAAAAGCTAAAAGGCCAAGGCCAAAAGCAATAAACCTGAATTTCGGAAACTGAAAACTAAAAACTGAAAACTTCAAATTGATTATCGGTTAAGGTAATTGATTTCAAAACAAACAGATAAAGCAGCCGTTTCTGTGCGCAACCTGTTATCACCTAAAGTTAATGCTTTAAAGCCTTTGTTCAAAGCTAAATTAACTTCATCAGGTGTGAAATCTCCTTCCGGACCAATAAGAATTAAATATTTTTGATGTGGAGCTACTAATTTGGATATATATTCTTTCTCTCCGTTATCGATACAATGCGCTATTAGTTTTTCACCATCAAATGATTCTTTTAAAAAAGCATCATAAGAAATAGCATCATTTAATTTGGGATGATAAGCTTTAATTGACTGTTTTACTGCAGAAGTGATCACCTTAATGAGGCGGTCTTCTTTAACTACCCTGCGCTCCGATCGATCGGTAATAATTGGTGTAATTTCATCAATCCCCAGCTCTGTTGCTTTCTCTAAAAACCATTCGATACGGTCGATATTTTTGGTTGGTGCGACAGCAATATGCAGGTAATGGTTTCTTTTATGAAACTCCCTTTCTACTTTTAAAATGCTTAAAGAAACTTTTTTTGGATTATCGGAAGTGATTTCAGCTGTATAAAAACCACCTTTCCCATCAACGAGGTTAACAATCGAGCCTACGGTCAGGCGAAGGACCCTCACGCAGTGTTTACTCTCTTCTTCGTTAAGTGTATAGGTATTTTGGGTTATATCTGGCGTGTAAAAAATATGCATAGTTGAAATTAATGATTATCAACCATATCTGCTTTATTGATCACCAATTCTAACTTGATTGTTTCGATATTCTGCTCTGTCTTCTTAAGGATAGTAAACAGATAACCATATGATTCGTTGCTTTCGCCGACCTCAGGGATACGTTCAAAAACGTGAGAAACCAATCCGCCAATGGTATCGAAATCTTCATCCTCTGGTAAATCGTGAGGCAAATGTTCATTCACATCATATACAGTAGCGAACGCATTTACGATAAACTCATTGTCAGACACTTTTTCTACCAGTGGTTTTTCCTCATCGTATTCATCCTGGATTTCTCCTACAAGTTCTTCAACTATATCTTCTAAGGTAACCATACCTGCTGTACCGCCAAACTCGTCCAATACAATAGCAATCTGTATGCGGTTACTTTGCAGTTCGCTCATCAGATCGTTGATTTTCTTTGTTTCTGTAACGAAATATGGTTTTCTGATGATATCGTTTAAGGTCCAGTGCTGGTTACCTGCGGCAACCAATGGTAAAATATCTTTTGCATGGATAATTCCTACAATTTTATCCATAATATCATCGTAAACCGGCAAGCGGGAATAGCCCTCTTTAATAATCGTATCAATCACTTCTTCTTTTGGAGAAGTTAATTCAATACCCGAAATCTTAGTCCGGGGAACCATGATATTCTTCACTACGCGCTCATTAAAATCGAATACGTTTTTAATCAGCTCATGTTCGTTATTATCTAATGCACCACTTTCTTTACCCTGGTCTAATAAATACTGAAGTTCTTCGGTACTATGCAGCGATTCATGTCCGCTGGAAGTATCAATTCCGAATGGTTTAAGGATAATCGCAGCAAGGCTATTTAGCGTCCAAATGAATGGTCTAAATACCACATAAAATAACTGAAGTGGTATTGAAACGAATAACGTTGTCGCTACAGGTCTTTGGATAGCAAAAGATTTTGGTGCCAGTTCGCCAAATACAATGTGCATAATGGTAATGAGCGAGAAAGCAACAATGGTAGATGCGGTCTGGATAGAAGCTTCGCTTAAACCCCACTCCAAACTATCGAAAAGATTTTTGAAAATAGTATGCATAACGCCTTCACCTACCCAACCTAAGCCAAGTGATGCAAGCGTTATACCAAGCTGTGTGGCGGCCAGATATCCATCGAGATTATGAATAATCCCTTTGGCCATTTTGCCTACCCGACTGCCCGTTTTTGCTTTAATTTCAATTTGTGATGCCCGAACTTTTACAATTGCAAACTCTGCTGCAACAAAAAATCCGTTAAGTAACACCAAAAATAATGCAAAGAATAATCGCCAGCCTACAGAAGTGGTATCAGGTTCTTGTAAAGCAACCAAAACTACGTTTGTGGGCAGGATTGCACTTAGCTCTAAATTTAAAAACAAACAGACCGTGGGTAAATCCATTAAGCTAATTCTCTAAATGTTGTGTTATAAAGTTCTATGCTTTCTTTAATTACTTTATGCGCATAACGAACACCAAGTAAATGTTCGATAGTTACATTTTTATCTTCTAATGCTTTATAATCCTGAAAGAAACGAACAATCTCTTTCATTTGGTGTGGAGGCAACTCATCTAAATCGTTGATGTAGTTTACAGACATATCGTGAGCAGCTACAGCAATGATTTTATCATCTTGTTCGCCATTATCAACCATATGCATCACACCAACTACTTTAGCTTCAATCAATGTCATTGGGTAAACATCTACCGAACAAAGTACTAAAATATCTAATGGATCTTTATCATCGCAATAAGTTTGCGGAATAAAACCATAGTTTGCAGGATACATTACTGATGAAAAAAGAACCCTGTCTAACTTAATTAAGCCAGATTCTTTATCTATTTCGTATTTTGCTTTTGAACCTTTTGGAATTTCAATAATTGCGTTTACAATTTCTGGAACGTTATGTCCAGGAGATACGCTATGCCACGCGTGATGATCGTCTTTTGCCATTTTTAATTTAAATCTGTTTTATCCTCTTCAGGACCACTCACTACTTTACTTTTTACAAAGGTAATTAATAATGGTATAGTTGTAATAAGGATAAAGCCAATAATAATATATAATAAATAATCGTTAATTTCTTTTTCAAATCTTTTGCCTAAAAAATAACCGAGCAAAGTTAAGGAACAGATCCAAAGTACCCCACCCACGACATTATATAAAGCAAATTTTTTAAAGTCTAGTTTTACTACCCCTGCAAAAATCGGTGCAAAAGTTCTAACAATAGGTACAAATCGGCCCATTATTAACGCAAAGGCACCTTGTTTATGATAATAATCTTCAGCGGCTTTTAAATATCTCTTTTTAAAAAAGAAACTGTCTTTTCTGGTGTACAATACCGGGCCGGTTTTACGTCCGAACCAATAACCGGTAAAATTCCCGGAAATGGCTGCAATACATAAACCCGCCAGGAGTACCGCAATGTTCACATCCAGCTTGCCTGTTGCCACAAACATTCCCGCTAAAAACAATAAATAATCACCGGGAAGAAAAAAACCAAAAAACAGGCCTGTTTCTGCATAGATAACGAATACGACTAGATAGAATCCACCCTCCCTCAATAATTTCTCGGGGTCAAGTAGCTGATGCAGGTTATTCCAAAAATCGTGCATATTCAATTATTCGTAAAACTACAAATAATTATTAAACAACAGCATACCTATATCAGGTTTAAAATAATTGCAGGATAAATACCTAAAATTAGTGTAATTGCCACAGAAACCAATAAAACAACTTTGTATTGCACCGGGGTTGAAAGCACTGTTTCTGCGCCGTCTTTAAACCACATGGCTACAATTACCCTAAAATAATAATAGAAGCCAACCAATGCATTTAAAATCGCAAATGCAACCAGTAAGGTTTTATATTCGGTCATTACGTTCAGGAACATTAAATATTTCCCGATAAAACCAGCTGTTAAAGGAATACCTGCTAATGAAAGCATGGCTACAGTTAAACATAATGCAACTAGGGGATTACGTTTAGCCAAACCATTAAAACTTTCGAAGCTATCGCTACCCGTTTTTTGTTTCACTAATATTAACACCGCAAAAGCGATAATTGATGCGAAGGTATAAGCTGCCGCATAAACCAATACGCTGTTTCCAGAGTTTTTGGTTAACACGATAAGCGAAAATAACAGGTAACCAGCATGCGAGATACTCGAGTAAGCCAGCATGCGTTTGAAGTTCTTCTGGAATAGCGCAGTTACGTTTCCGATGAATAAGGTTAAACACACAATCACCATCAGGGGTGCAACCCAAAAATCGTGAAGTGGAGCAAGTGCACCAGCAAATAATCTTAGGAAAGCAGCAAAACCTGCAGTTTTAACCACCGTACTCATGAAGGTGGTAATTAAAGATGGAGCACCTTCGTATACATCTGGAGTCCAGAAATGGAAAGGGGCAGCACCAACCTTAAAGCTTAAACCAATCATCATCAGGATAACACCTGGATAGAATATTGGAGAAATGGCCTGACTATTTACAAGATAAGCCTGTATCTTGTCTAGATCAAATGACCCTGTAGCGCCATAAATCAAGGTGATACCAAATAATAAGAAACCTGTTGAGAAAGCACCCATTAAGAAATACTTTAAGGAAGCTTCGTTAGAGGCAAAATCCTTTTTACGGATACCTGCCAAAATGTATAAACTCACCGACATGATTTCTAAGCCTACAAATAACATGGCCATATTTTTATACGATACCATCATGATCATTCCGGCCAGTGCGAAAAGAATCAGGGTATAATATTCGGCTATGTTATCGCTTTTAGCGTGGAAATAGTTCTGTGTTAATAAAAAGATCAAAAGTGTACCGATAATACAGATTCCGGAAAATGCCAGGGCAAAGTTATCCGTCTGCATCATTCCGAAATGAACAGCATTGCTATTCCATGCACAAAAAGTAAATCCCAGTGCAGTAAGTAAGCCAACAACGGTAAGTGGTAATAATGCTTTATTTGCCTTAAACAAACCTGCATAAAGCACTATAAAAGCTGTTATACTAATGGTTATAATAATATTCATTGCTTAATTTACTGTGTTTAATTTTTGATTTACCTGTTCTAATAAATGTTGTACAGATGCCTCTGTTAAATGCAAAACCGGTTTTGGATAAATGCCCAAAACAATAATTAATGCACATATAATATAAAGAACCAATTTTTCAGTTCCTTTAATATCGGTGAAGGTGATGGTTAAGCTGTTGGTTTCGCCAAGCATTACATTTTGGTACATGCGTAACATGTAAACTGCACCAAAAATAATGGTTAAGCCTGCGATGGCTGCAGCCCAAATGCCGTAGTTGTAAACGCCCATCAGTAATAAAAATTCGCCAATAAATCCGTTTGTTCCCGGTAGTGCTACAGTGCCTAATACGATGATCAGAAAAGTAAGGGCTAACTGAGGTGCTACTTTAGCAATTCCACCCAACTCTTCAATTTTATTTGTTTTAACACGAGAAAAGATAATATCTAAAACGAAGAATAAACCTACTACGTTAATACCGTGACTCAACATCTGCACCATGGCACCTTGCATCCCCTGCTGGTTGAAAGCAAAGATACCTGCAGAAATTAATCCAACGTGGGCGATAGAAGAATAAGCGACTAAACGTTTTGCATCTTTTTGTGTAAAAGCAATTATCGAAGCATAAACGATACCGATGATAGACAAAACAATCGCTACTTGTCCCCAATCATGAACGCCTGCGGGAACAATTGGCAACAACCACCTAATTACACCATAGATACCCATTTTTAACATGACACCCGATAATAACATCGTTCCCTGTGTAGGAGCCGCGGTGTATGTATCAGGCTGCCAGGTGTGGAAAGGAAAAATTGGCATCTTAATGGCAAAGGCAATAAAGAAAGCCCAGAAAATCCATCCCTGTTGTGCACTATCTAAGTTTAAAGCGTAAAAAGCCTGAATATCAAAATTGTGTGCCGGGTTTTGAAGGTATAGGTAAATAATACCCATCAACATAAATAATGAACCTGCAATGGTATACACGAAAAATTTCATGTTGATACTTATGCGGTCTTTTCCTCCCCAGATGGCACAGATAAAATAGATTGGAATTAATGCTGCTTCCCATCCGATATAGAACAAGAAAGCATCCAATGCCGTAAACACCAATAACAGGCCACATTGCATAAATAAAATCAAGGCATAAAATGCAGCCGGATTTTTATACTCGTGATTGTAGCTCGATAAAATAATGATCGGCACCAATAAATTGGTTAGCAATACCACAAGCATGCTAATGCCATCGATACCAGCGTGGAAATTGATACCCAAATCTGCAATCCATGGCAAATTAACCTCAAACTGGGTACTTGCATTTGGGATGAAATTACAGGCGATAACCAAAGCTAAACCTAAAGAAACAACCGAAAATACGGTCGAAACTATTTTAGCCGATTTACCCGCAAATGCAGTAACGATTGCACCTACAAGCGGAAGAAATATAAGTAGTAAAAGTTGTTCCATTATTTAATTTTGAACCCTTTTTATAATATGTAACTAAATGTATATAATAGTAATGCGATGATACCGAATACCATCATAAATATATAGAAACCTACGTTTCCACTTTGCAACAAACGGATGCCTTTACTGGCTTCGTTTGTGCTCCATCCCAGTCCGTTCACAATTCCATCAATAAACTTGTTATCGATAATCCTGTAAAAGAATTTAGAAAGTGCATCTAATGGCTTAGTGATCAGGAAATCATAAATCTCATCCAAATAGAATTTATTGTATGATAATTTTGCCAATGCCGAACGTGGCGCTTCATCAGCAACCGGAACATGTGCACCTTTTACATATCGGGTATAAGCATATAGTAAAGCAATTACCGCGGCGGCTACCGAAACGCCCATTAAAGTATATTCTGTAGCATGGCTTAAATCTAATTCATGTTGTGCAACACCTGCTCCTGCTAACCAATGTGCCAGCCACTCGTTTCCACCAAAAACATGTGGAAGATTGATTGCTCCACCAATTGCAGCAAGAATTGCTAAAATGATTAACGGTAAAGTCATCGCTGTTGGCGATTCGTGGATATGGCTTTCTGCATGGTGTGTACCACGGTATTTTCCAGAAAAAGTCAGGAACATCATTCTGAACATATAGAATGCCGTTAAGAATGCGGTTAAAACTCCAATTCCCCAAAGTATTGGACTAGCCTGGAAAGCATGGGCCAAAATTTCGTCTTTTGAGAAGAAACCAGAGAATGGTGGTAAACCTGCAATAGCAATGGTACCGATCATCATGGTGGTAAAAGTAGTTTTAAGTTTTCCTTTCAATCCACCCATGTGGCGCATATCCTGCTCATGATGCATGGCATGAATAACTGAACCTGCACCTAAGAATAATAATGCTTTAAAGAATGCATGGGTTAAAACATGGAAGAATGAACCTGTATAAGCGCCAACGCCCAGACCTAAAAACATATATCCCAATTGAGATACCGTTGAATAAGCCAATACCTTTTTAATATCAGTCTGCGTTAAAGCAATAATTGCAGCAACTAAAGCTGTAGCTGCACCAACAATAGCAATAATGTGCTGGGTAAGCGGTGCAAGATCGAACAATATGCTCGAGCGGGCAATCATATAAATACCAGCAGTTACCATCGTTGCTGCGTGAATCAAAGCCGAAACTGGTGTTGGTCCGGCCATTGCATCAGGTAACCAGGTAAATAATGGCAACTGTGCCGATTTACCGCATGCACCGATAAATAATAAAATGGTGATTAAAACCAAAGTATCATTACCTGGCAACATATTCGCAGCCTGAGGAAAAACTTTAGCAAACTCTACACTACCAAAAGTGGTGAAGATTAAGAACACCCCTAATAAAAAGCCTAAATCGCCGATACGGTTCATTACGAAAGCTTTTTTAGCTGCTGATGCATAAGCGCTGTTCGTATACCAGAAACCGATTAACAGGTATGAACATAAACCTACACCCTCCCAACCGATGAACATCACAATATAGTTTGAACCCAATACCAATAAAAGCATGAAGAATACAAACAGGTTCAGGTAAGCGAAGAATTTACCGAATCCGGCATCATCGTGCATATAGCTGGTCGAATATAAATGGATCAGGAAACCGATTCCAGTGATGATCAAAAGCATGATTGAGCTTAAAGGATCAACCAGGAAAGATAATGGGATGTGTAAAGCACCTGCGCTGATCCAATCAAATAAAAATACTTCGTGAGATTTTTGTGTATCGCCTTGTAAACTAAAGAAAATAACTACGCTGATGATAAAGGAGGCTAAGATCACGCCGCTTCCGATGATACCAACAAGTCCTTTAGATAAAGAGTTTCTGCCCAGTCCATTAATTACAAACCCTAAAAAAGGAAGTAACGGAACCAACCAAATCAATTGTTCTATTGTCATTCTTATTATATATTTACCACTTAAGGCGATTTAAAACATTAATATCTACTGATTTCGTATTCCGGTAAACCATTACAATAATTGCCAGGCCTACTGCAACCTCTGCAGCTGCCAAAGCCATAATGAAGAATACGAAAACCTGCCCTGATGGGTCATTATTATGAACTGAAAATGCTGTTAAAAGTAAGTTAACCGCATTAAGCATCAGCTCAACCGACATAAAAATTACAATGGCATTTCTGCGGGTAAGTACACCTACTACGCCAATAGAAAAAATAATGGCACTTAAATAGATGTAGTGGTTTAGCGGAACGCCTGCTGCTTGTGTAAATAAATTTTCCATTATGCTTCTACCTCATCTCTTTTAGATAATAAAACGGCTCCAACCATTGCTGCCAATAGTAATAGAGATGACAATTCGAATGGTAATAAGAATGGGCCAAAAAGCTCCTTACCCAGATTTTCTACTAATCCTAATCCTGGATTTTTCAAAATCAACGGACTGGTAATACTGGCTGATTTTAAAGAACCGATTAAGGTTACAACTAAACAACCGCCAGCAATTACACCCACGATTTTGATCAGTGGCGATTTACTCGGTTCGGTTTCTTTGTTCAGGTTAAGCAGCATCAGTACAAAAAGGAACAATACCATTATCGCCCCCATGTAAACAATAAAGTTTACCACCGCTAAAAACTGTGCGTTTAATAACACATAGTGAACGGTGAAGGTAAAAAAGGTAAGGATTAAGTACAATACACTGTGGATTGGATTTTTTGCAAAAATCACCATCAGCGAAAAGATGATACTTAATGTGGCTACGAAATAGAATACTTGTGTACTCATTAATTGTTTATTTATTTATTTGTTTTTACCATCATTACGGTGGTACTGTTATCCCAATTATTGGGAGGGCAATTTTATTTATGTCTTCGTCATCCTGAATTTATTTCAGGATCTGGCTTGATAGATACTGAAACGAGTTCAGCATGACGATTCTATCTCATTATTTTTTCATTTCCAATGGCGCCTCTACCAGCTTGTCTTTTCCGTAAATGAAATCTTTACGTAAATAATCAGCAGGTACAATCGGTCCATCTAAGTAAATTGCTTCTTTGGGGCAAGCCTCTTCACACAATCCACAGAAAATGCAGCGCAACATATTGATTTCGTAAGTTGCAGCATATTTTTCCTCGCGGTATAAATCTTTCTCCTCGGGTTTACGCTCTGCAGCAATCATGGTAATGGCTTCAGCCGGGCAAGATAGTGCACATAAACCGCAGGCAGTACAACGTTCCTTACCGTTCTCATCACGTTTTAGCGAGTGCATCCCCCTAAAGTTGGTAGAGAATTCGCGTTCTACCTCAGGATATCTTACAGTAGCCTCTTTCTTAAATAAGTGACTGATGGTGATGCCCATGCCCTTGGCAATTGCCGGCAGGTACATCCGTTCCATAAAGCTCAATGGCTTTTGTTCCAGTACTTTTTTCTTATTACTTAATGATTCCATAATTAAAACTTCTCAATAATCGCAATCACAACACCTGTTATTATAATATTGGCAATAGCCAAAGGTATTAAACCTTTCCAACCTAAATTCATCAATTGATCGTAACGGAAACGAGGGATGGTCCAACGTACCCACATGAAGAAAAAGATGAAAGCACATATTTTACCGAAGAAAACTGCGGTACCAAAAAGTGGTGCCCAGGTTGGCCCTAACCATACCGCCATTGAGTCCATACCAGGATAATTATAACCGCCCCAGTATAAAGCCGCCATTACCGCAGATGATACAAACATATTGATATACTCTGCAAACAGGTAAAATCCTAATTTCATTGACGAATACTCAGTATGGTAACCACCAATCAATTCCGTTTCACATTCAGGTAAATCAAATGGCGCACGGTTGGTTTCGGCAAATGAACAAACCATAAAGATTAAAAATCCAAGTGGCTGATATAACACGTTCCATCTCCAGCCGTGTTGCTGATCAACGATTTCTTTTAAGCTTAGGGTATTCGTCATTAAAAGCAAAGCGATGATCGATAATCCCATTGCAATTTCATAACTGATGTTCTGAGAAGCTGCACGAATCGCACTTAACAAAGAGTATTTGTTGTTCGACGCCCAACCACCAATCATCACACCATACACACCTAAAGATACTACGCCGAAAATGTATAAAACACCAACATTGATATCTGAAACTTGTAGCGGAATAGTTTTGCCCGCAATTAAAACAGGACTACCCCATGGAATAACGGCAGTACCAATACAGGCACAAAGCAAAGCCAGGCCAGGACCAGCGATAAATAAAAATCTGTTTGATGTTGTAGGAATAATTTCTTCCTTCATAAACATTTTGATACCATCAGCCAATGGTTGTAAAATACCAAAGGGGCCAGCTCTATCTGGTCCTAAACGATCTTGTAAAAATGCAGCAACCTTGCGTTCTGCATAAGTAGAATACATGGCAATAACTAAACTGATGCCGAAAATTACAGCTACCAGGATAAATTTTTCTATAACAAAAGCGCTATCCATTAGTATTTAACTGTTTTATGTAATTCAATTTCATTTGCAGCTTGTAGCGCCTCGTTTGGCTGAATAACATGCAAAGGTTTTAATGTTTCATAGTGGTTTGATGCAATTACCGAAGTATCATCAATGTGTGTTGGGTGTTCAATTACCCAATCAGCAGTTGCTTTTTTATCGAAGCGGCAAGTATTGCAAATAAATTCTTCTACTTCTCCAAACTGATCTTTACGAGCCGTAACACGTAAAACATCTGCTCCTTTATACCAAAGGGTTACTTTACCATTGCATTTTTCGTGATCGCAATCGCGGTGTGCATCAACTGGTTTGGTAAACCAAACACGGTTTTTAAAACGGAAAGTTTTATCGGTTAAAGCACCTACCGGACAAACATCGATTACGTTTCCTGAGAAATCGTTATCAACCGCCTGGGTGATGTAAGTAGAAATTTCGGAGTGATCGCCACGGTTTAAAATACCATGTACACGTTTGTTGGTAATCTGATCTGCTGTGAAAACACAACGATAGCACAAAATACAACGGTTCATGTGCAACTGGATTTTATCACCTATATCGATGCGCTCAAAAGTACGGCGCTCAAACTCATAACGTGTTTTTTGCAAACCATGTTCGTAGCCCAAATTCTGTAAATCACACTCTCCTGCCTGATCGCAAACAGGGCAATCTAAAGGGTGGTTAATCAATAAGATCTCTACAACACCTGCACGTGCTTCCAAAACTTCAGGTGAAGTAATGTTAAGCACTTCCATCCCATCCATTACGGTTGTGCGGCAAGAAGCCACCAACTTAGGCATTGGCCGAGGATCTTTCTCTGAACCTTTAGTCACTTTTACAATACAGGTACGGCATTTACCGCCACTGCCTTGTAATTTAGAATAATAGCACATTGCTGGCGGAACAATATCCCCTCCGATTTGCCTTGCAGCATTCAGAATGGTTGTTCCGTTATCAACCTCTACTGTTATCCCATCTATCGTAACCTTAACTTTTTCACTCATGGTTAATGATATTCTTTTTATTTTTTCTACTTCTACCATCATTGCGAGGCAAGAAGCAATCTTTTTTATTTATTATTTCTCTTTCGAGATTTTGTAGCCAATTTGCTTTCTTGGCTGTGCTTTCTGCTCCAATAGTTCATCAAAATATCTGAAGATCACTTCAATGTTTTTATCTTGATTATCTACCTTCTTTTTAATCTTTTCTAATTCCAGCCTTATTTCTGTATTGCTTAAAACCATCGTTCTAAGTTGTACAAACACATCAATAATTTTAATACTTACTTCTACTGCCCTACTGCTTTTCAAAACGTTCGACAGTTGCAAAATACCATGTTCGCTAAATGCAAACGGAAGGTACTTTGAGTGTTGTCCATGTCTTAAGGTCACAATTTGTGACCTTAAGACATCGTTTTCTTCTTTTGTTAGCTCAAACATAAAGTGCTCCGGAAAACGCTCTATATTTCTTCTAACTTGTTGTTTTAACTTCTTAGTCTCAACGCCAAAGAGTTCTGCCAAATCAGAATCTAACATCACCTTAATTCCTCTAAAAAGATATATTTTATTAACTATTACTTCGTTGGGGATGATTTCGGGTGATATCGGTTCTTTCATTTACATATACTCGTTGTGTTAAGTTATTTTTCTAAGGTCGCAAAATGTGACCTTAAGATTTTATTTCTCTTCTGTTACCGGAGCTTTTTCAATCGGTGTTGCATAATTTGCGATACCGTAATTTTGGCTCTGGCTCTTAACAGGTTCTTTAATATGCCATTCAAATTCATCCCTGAAGTGACGGATGGCACTGGCTACCGGCCAGGCTGCTGCATCACCCAGCGGACAGATCGTATTCCCTTCAATTTTACGTTGAATATCCCACAATAAATCAACATCTTCCATGCTGCCATGACCATGTTCGATTTTATGCAGCACTTTTTCCATCCATCCTGTACCTTCACGGCAAGGTGAACATTGTCCACAGCTTTCGTGGTGATAAAAACGTGAAAAATTCCAGGTATTTCTAACGATACACTGATCTTCATCAAAGGCAATAAAACCGCCCGAACCCATCATTGTTCCTGTAGCAAATCCACCTTCTGATAACGATTCGTAACTCATTAAACGAGGCTCTCCGTTAGCATATTTCAAGGTTAAATTAGCAGGCAAAATAGGCACAGATGATCCACCCGCAACCGTTGCCTTTAATTGTTTACCATTGGCGATACCGCCACAATACTCATCAGAATAGATGAACTCTTCTACTGGTAAACCCAATTCGATTTCATAAACACCTGGTTTTACCAAATTACCAGATGCCGATATTAATTTTGTACCTGTACTTCTACCGATACCAATTTTTGCATATTCATCACCACCATCGTTGATAATTGGTACCACTGCAGCAATCGATTCAACATTGTTCACCACTGTAGGGCAACCATATAAACCTGCAATTGCCGGAAATGGTGGTTTAATACGTGGGTTCCCTCTTTTGCCCTCGAGCGATTCTAACAAAGCAGTTTCTTCGCCGCAAATGTAAGCACCACCACCTGGCTGAACATATAATTCTAAATCGTAACCTGTTCCTAAAATGTTTTTACCCAACCATCCGGCTGCTTTAGCTTCAGCAATTGCTTTTTCTAAAATGCGGATCTGAGGCATCATCTCGCCACGTACATAGATGTATGAAACCTTGGCACCTAATGCGAAACTTGATACAATCATTCCCTCAATTAAAGCATGGGGAATGTAGGTCATTAAATAACGGTCTTTAAAAGTTCCAGGCTCAGATTCATCAGCATTACACACCAAATAACGTGCAACACCTTCTGGTTTAGCTAAAAAGCTCCATTTCATCCCGGTTGGGAAACCCGCACCTCCGCGACCGCGTAAGCCCGATTTCTTAACTTCTTCAACAATCTCTTCAGGTGTTAAAGTTTTAAGGGCTTTTTCCACAGCACGGTACCCGCCTTTTTGGCGATAGACCTCAAGTGTATTGATGCCTGGTACGTTTATATGCTCAAGTAACAGTTTTCGAGACATTTTAATTAGTCTATAGTCTATAGTCTGTAGTCCATAGTCATGAGTCAAAACGACTCTCGACTTAAGACTTTCGACTTAGGACTTATTTTTCAAATCTTCAATCAATTTATCTACACTGGCTTCGGTAAGGTTTTCGTAGAAAGTATATTCCGGACTTATTTGCAATACCGGACCAAAACCACAGGCGGCTAAACATTCAACGCCTCTAAAGCTGAATAAACCATCAGCAGTAACTTCACCTTCTTTAACACCTAACTTGTTTTCCAAGTGGCTTAATATTTTTTCGGCACCAACCAGACAACAAGGACCAGTACGACAAACCTCTAAGGCATATTTACCTTGTGGTTTTAAAAAGTACATGGTATAAAATGTTGCCACCTCATAAACTTCAATTGGCTGAATATTTAAATATTCGGCTACTTTATCCATGGCTGGTGTACTCACCCAAAGGTATTCGGCCTGTACCAAGTGTAATAATGGCAACAAAGCTGATTTGTGCTTACCTTCAGGATAACGGCTTTTTACCTCATCAAATTTGGCCAGCAATTCTGATGAAAACACTACAGGTGTTTGTTCTTCTACTTTAAGCATCTAATTCTCCTGCAATAATATTCATACTACTCATGTTGATAATGGCATCAGACAATAACATGCCCTCGCTCATTGGTGCAAACATCTGGTAGTTTATAAAACTTGGTCTGCGGAAGTGTAAGCGGTAAGGCGTACGGCCTCCATCATTAATCAGATAGAACCCTAACTCACCATTTCCGCCTTCTACAGCGTGATAAACTTCTGCTTTTGGTGCATCAATCTCACCCATCACAATTTTGAAGTGATAGATCAATGCTTCCATATTGTTGTAAACTTCTTGTTTTGGAGGAAGATAAAATTCAGGAACATCGGCATGGAAAATACCTTTTGGTTCTGTTTTTAACTTCACCAGTGCTTGTTCGATAATGCGGACACTTTGCCACATCTCTTCGTTACGCACTAAATATCTGTCGTAAATATCGCCGCTTGTACCCACGGGTACTTCAAAGTCGAAATCCTGATAAGAAGAATATGGATCGCTTACACGAACATCATAATCTACACCGGTAGCACGCAATAACGGGCCGGTCCAGCTGTATTCTAAAGCGGTTTCCTTTGTTACTTCTGCAACACCAGCCGTTCTATCAATAAAAATACGGTTACGTGTTAACAGATTTTCAAACTCTTTTAACGCTTTAGGGAATTCTTTTAAAAACTTATCGATTTTGGCAAAGGCAATATCATTGAAATCTCTTTCGAAACCACCAATACGGCCAATGTTTGTGGTTAAACGTGCACCACAAACTTCTTCGAAAATTTCGTAAATATGCTCACGAAACTGAAAAAGATATAAGAAAGTGGTGGTTGCTCCGGTATCCTGACCAATAATCGTGTTACAGATAATGTGATCGGCAATACGCGAAAGCTCCATGATGATTACCCGAAGATAATCTACACGTTTCGGCATCTGAATATTTAACAACTTCTCAACCGTCATATGCCAGCCCATATTGTTAATAGGCGATGAGCAATAGTTTAAACGGTCGGTAAGTGGTGTAATTTGATAGAACGGGCGATGTTCGGCAATCTTTTCGAATGCACGGTGAATGTACCCAATGGTAGAAACGCCGCTTACAATACGTTCGCCATCTAATTGCAAAACGTTTTGAAAAACGCCGTGTGTTGCAGGGTGTGTTGGGCCTAAATTTAGGGTTACCAGCTCACTTTGCGGGTCGTTATCTGTAAATACCGGATGGTTATGATTCATAGTTTACCTTCCAAAAAATTCGTCTTTTTTATCTACTCTGTTCGGATCTTCCAATGGATATTGTTTCAACATTGGGTGAACACCTAAATCGTCCATATTTAAAATACGGCGTAAATCCGGGTGACCTTCAAATTTAACCCCGAAAAGATCATAAGTTTCGCGTTCCATCCAGTTGGCACCTTTCCAAACGGCTGTTGCCGTAGGGATAGTTGGATTTTGTTCTGAGATGAAAACCTTAATCCTAATCCTAACTTTCTCCACCATGTTGTGCAAATGGTAAACCACTGCAATACCATGATCTTTACCAGGATAATGAACCGCGGTAATATCGGTTAAGAAATTAAAACTTAAATCGTTTTTAAGGAACGATAATACATTGATGATAACATCTTTAGTGGTTGCAAAAGTCAATAAACCATAAGGTTCAGAAACTCCGGTTACCTTTTCGCCAAACTTATCGCTAAGCTTTGCCAGAATATTATTATTTAGTGTCGTTTCTTCCATTATTTAATGCCGTATTGACCTAAAAGTTCTTTGTAATAATCAGAATTTCTTCTTCTACCCGATTCGCTTTTCACTAAATCCTGAATACGCTGAAAACCATCTAAAATAGCTTCAGGTCTTGGCGGGCAACCCGGAACGTAAACATCCACTGGGATAACCTCATCAATACCCTGTAATACGGAATAAGTATCGAAAATACCACCACTGCTTGCGCAAGCACCAACTGCCATCACCCAACGTGGCTCTGCCATTTGGATATAAACCTGTTTTAATACCGGGGCCATCTTTTTAGCGATGGTACCCATAACCATTAAAACATCTGCCTGACGTGGAGAAAAGCTTAAGCGTTCGGCACCGAAACGACCTAAATCGTAGTGAGAACCCATGGTTGCCATAAACTCGATTCCACAACAAGAGGTTGCGAAAGGTAAAGGCCATAATGAATTTGAGCGGGCCAAACCAATCACTTTATCAAGAGAAGTGGCAAAAAAGCCAGATCCTTCTATTCCTGGAGGCGCATCAACTATATTAATTTCACTCATGTTTATAAACAAAAAATGCTCATCCTTTTGCAGAATGAGCAACAAATTTACAATATTTTAAAGGCAAACAAACTAGCTTTACTCGATTTAGAACCTTTCTAAATAAAAAAATTGCGATGAGTTAGTGTAAGTGATACACATTTCAGTTTGCAGTTGCCATTTAGCAGTTACCAGTTCTAAAATTGAACTAAAAACTTCCTGTTGTAAACTAAAAATTGCTAACTGATTAGTTCCAGTCTAAAACTTTTTTCTTGATCACGTAGATGAAACCTAGCAATAATGTCCCCATGAAAATGAACATTTCGATCATTCCATCCATCCGTAAGGTACGGAAATTAACCGCCCATGGATACATAAAGATAACCTCTACATCGAACAGTACAAATAAGATGGCTACTACGAAATATTTAATAGAGAAAGGCTGACGTGCATTACCCACTGATTTAATACCAGCCTCAAAAGTTTCTAATTTATCGCTCGTTTTACGTTTTGGACCTAAAAAGTGGGTAGCAACCAGCGTGGTTACCACAAAACCTAAAGCAACAATTACTTGAAATATAATTGGTAAAAAATCTATAGCCGAACTTTGCGCTTGCATATTATTTATTTTATGATGCAAAAGTAAAAGAAAAAGGCAGAGTAACCAAACTCTGCCTTTTCTAAATTATTTAACTTTTTAATTATTTGCCTTTACCTTTTGGGGCTGGAGCTGCTAATTCTTTTAGTTTAGCTGCTGCGAAAGTTCCAGTAGGATATACAGCTACGCTTTTGTTAAAATATTCTTTAGCTTTTTCTTTGTCTTTATAGTAGTAAAAACCACCAATAGTATCATAAGCTTCAGAAAGTTTTTTAGCATTTGCGGTAGCTAATTCTGGTTTTTCAGTTATCTTTTTAATGTATTCCTCATAGAAAGGAAGCATCAGGCCTTTAGGCTCTTTTTCATCATCCAATAAGCTATTAATACGTGCTCTTGTTAAGTATGCATCATAAGTCTCAGGAGCTAGTTGCGTTACTTTAGCAATTGAAGAATCGGCTCTTACTAAAATATCTTTTGAAGGATTTTGTTTTGCAGTTAATTTTGCTGCATAGTCAAAATAATTTGCCATTGCATTATAGTAATAGTTATATAAAGCTCCTTTTCCGTTAGGATTAGCCTTTATAGCTTTCTCATAAATTTCAGATGATTTAGCATATTTTTTAGCATCGTAAAAACTTTTAGCAACTTCAGCTAATGCATCAGCATTCGTTGAATCTTTTTCTACAGCCTTAGTGATGTTGATTAATGCTAAACTATCTTGACCAGCTTTTAATTGAGCTTTACCTAAATATAAATAATCAAATCCAAGAATTTTGTTTGGATCTTTCTCTTTAGCAAAAAAATCACTCATGCTTGTAAGTGCAGCTGGATAATTTTTATTCTCATATGCTGCCCAACCTTTCATCCTAGATACAATAGCACTCTTAGGATCATTAGCAGGTGCTTGTATCGCCGATGCTACTTGCTCCAAAGTTGGAAAGTCTTTTGCGTAAAATAAAAATTGCGCATAACGTAATTGAGATTCTAATGATTTATCTGTTAAATCCATGTATTTTTTGTAATTCTCAATCGCTTTTTTTGCTTTTTCCTTATCTGTACCAAAGCTACTCCATTGTAAGTATAATTCACCTAACTCGCGATAAGCAGGGCCATAGTTTGCATCAGCAGCTATTACATCTTGTAATTCTTTTTCGCCTTCAGGAAAAGCCCTAGACTCTTTGTACATTTTACCAATCTGCGTTTTAGCTCTTCTGTTGTTAGGATCAACATCACCAACACGCATATACGGACCTAATGCCTCAGAATTTTTCTTTTGCAAAGCATAGGCATCACCTTGTGCCAGGAAAACCTCTGCATCTTTATCTTTAGAATCTAATTCATCTGCTTTGGTAATGTTAGCCAAAGCATTAGTGAAATCAGGTTTAGATACATCATCACTAGGTTTATCCTGCGCTAAATAGGCTTTACCGATATACAAATAAGTTTTGTAATCTTTAGGCGCCAAAGCTACTGCCTTGTCGAAATTAGTTTTAGCAGAACTTGGGTTATTAGACAACATATCTGCTTCACCTAAACCGATTAAGTTTAAGTTGTTTTTCGGATCAGCGGTAACACCTTTGGTAAATACGGCTCTAGCTGAGTCGATATAACCAGTTTTCAAGTAAACCAAACCAAGATTGTAATAGTTATTACCATCTGATGCTTTTGAGCTCACCAACGATTTAAGCATTGATGATGCTTTTTGATACTGCTCCGCGTCGATGGCTTTTTTCGCGTCATTTAAATCTTGAGCAAAAACTGCAGAACCCATCAACACCAAACCTACATTTAAGGTTATTGCTTTCTTTAAAATTTTCATCGGATATTCTGTTTTTTTATTTAATAAAAATGAAGTGTCTCTTTAGATTTACTTCGTGGTTCAATTTATAATTTTTAATTTAATTTCCTTTTGTCAGGTTAATTTGTCTTGGCATTAATTTATGCGGGCCAAGTCCAGATTTAAGTACAATCAATTGTCCCCTCTGACTTCTTAACCATGTTGCAAATCCTGTGCCTAAACCATCTCTTCCTTCGCAATCTATAATATTTATATTTCTTAGGAAAGGATAAACACCATTGATTAAGTTATCTTGAGTTGGTTTATAGTACTGATCGTCTCCTACCTTGCCTTTTACATTCTTTACCCCCAACACTTTTATCTGAGAAAGGTATTCACTCATCTCCGTATCTTTGCCCGTGATCCAATTCACGCCCAAAATACCAATAAAATTTTTATCTTCTGCAATAAGTTTAATTACTTCTTTGCTAGAATTTTTGGAGTAAACACCTGAGGCTGGAAATTGGCTGATATGGGCCAACTCTTTAAAATATTGAAAGGTACTTGAATAAGCGTTATCAAAGACCAATTTTTTATCTGATTTCTTCCCCTGTAATATATCAATCACATCTTTAACGTTAATTGTACTGTCGATATTGCCCTGATTTGTAATTAAAGCAATACCATCTACAGCAAATCGTGAGGTGTTTATTTTTATACTTCGCTGGTTATAATATTTTTCTTCGGCCTTGGTTAATAACCTTGGCAACACAATTACCCTTACGCTATCGTTTAAAAATGCAGGTAAAAGTTTTTCCTCTGGCTTTACTGTGGTTTCGAATTTTGCTTGTGGATAGTCCAGACTAAAAATATCAATCTGATTTTGCACAATAGGGCCAACGCTTTCATCAACCAGCATTTTAAGTGTACCGCTGGTACGGGTTTCCTTAACTGCTTCGCTTTTGTTTTTACGTTTGCAGCCTACAAGGGCCAGGATTAAGAATATAAAAAGGAAATTTCTCATGGATTAGTCTCGCCTGCTTAGGCTTAATAGTCTTACAAAAGCATAAATAATTAAGAAGATTCCAATTGCGATCCTACCCCAGTGCGGAATAGAGCTTAAGCGTAACGCTATGGGTTCCCAAAAGATAAATGCAAGCCCCAATACCACATAAAAGACAAACATGATAAGGCCTAAAATGAGCAAAAACCGCTGTTTAGGCGATTTTTGCTTAAAGATATCAAAATTTAACATCTACTATTAGTTCAATGTAAAGTTAACGTTGATGTTGTATTTTACCCTTACAGGCTTACCATTTTGGATACCTGGGTTCCAACGTGGACTCGCTTTTAATACACGGATGGCTTCTTCATCAGTTCCGCTACCCAAACCACGGGTAACTGTGATATCAGTTAATTTACCATCTTTTTCCACAACGAAAGATAAAAACACTTTACCTTGAACGTTGTTTTCTTGTGCCATTGGTGGGTACTTAATTGCTTTACTTAAGTATCCATAAAACTTAGAGATACCTCCAGGGAATTCTGGTTGTTTTTCGATACTAACAAAGTCGTAAACTTTATTATCATCAACCGCAACGGCAGCTTCTCTTTTTGGTCCTTCACCTACTGGTTCAGCGATAACAATATCAGCTGTTGGATCACCTTTGATATCTCTCTGACCTGGATCAGCTTCCTTCAACTTTTCAACTGTAGGTGGTTCATCACGAACCTCAATATCAGGTTTTACAATTGGAGGTGGCATTTTCACCTGGTCAACTTTCGGTGGCGGTGGCTCTACCGGTGGTGGTGGTGGTGTTTTAGGATCTACTGGTGGTGGTGGCGCTAAAATTACTTCCTGTGCTTTTAACTGCTCATCTTCATGGTCCATTGAGCCTTTAATCAGGCTATAGATTTTAGGTGAGAAAAATAACACTAGAAATATTGCAGAGCCAATAATTAATGCTCTTGTGGTGTTTGCACCATTGGTTTTACGCAATTGGTACGCACCGTAGCTTTTGTTTTTATCCGCAAAAACCACTTCAAGCCATTCTTTTCTGAATATATCTAACTTCGACATAACTATTGGTTTTTATTGATTATAAAATTCCTTGTTCCTTCATGGCCTGCTTCTCGTTATCAAGGATATTATCATCATCAATCTGACGAACCTTAACTTTAAGAATTTCCAATTCGTCCATAATATCAACGAAGTTCTGGAAAGTAGATCCTGAGGTTGGCTTTACCAACACAACAAAGTCTCCCGGAACACCTGAAGCATCAGCTGTTTTTCTATTTTTAACAATAGATTCTCCAACTTGTGATACAGATTCGATATTTGGTGCAGTTTCACCTGCTACGCCCATGTACCAAGCTACCTTATCTTTTTTACCCAATAAGATGGTCATGGTTTTACTTGCTTTCAGTTCTAATCTGTTTTCAGGTAACTTTTCGTTTTTATCTGGTTTTGCAATATCCATCGCCTGTGGTGTAGATATTGATGTTGTTAAGATAAAGAAGGTTACCAAAAGAAACATTAGATCCACCATTGGAGTCATATCAACCCTTGGTGTGGCTTTCTTCCCGCCTGTATTTAATTCTGCCATTTCTTATTTCTTTTTAGCTTCAGAGTTAGTAACCAATAAAAATTTGTTTACACTTTGCTTCTGAAGCACATCAATAATCTTTTTCACAACTGGATATTCTTCTTTAGCATCACCTTTGATACTAACGCGCATGTCTACGTTGTTGATCTCTTTAGTTGCTTTACGAGCATTTAACACCCATGCATTTAACTGATTGTCTGTAGAATCGGTAGGAATACCTCTTTGTACTCCTGGTTTCATACGGTCAGATCCGTTCATGGCTATAAAACCTTTTAAGTTTGCAAAAGGCACACCGAAAGTTGAGATTACTGAGAAACGTTGAATTTCTTCAGGTGTAAACTTCACGCTGTACTGCTCGCCCATTAGTTCTAATGTTCTTGCTCTTACTCTATTTCCTGCTACCTCGAAGAATACCTTACCTTGTCCGATTGTTAAAATCGCATTGTTTTCTACCGGTACTTTAAACTCATACGTAGATGAGGGTGTAGAAACGGCTAGAGGTTCTGGTTGCCTTGCTGTAGCAGTTAAGATGAAGAAAGTAAGTAACAATGATGCCACATCACACATGGCAGTCATATCTGTTACTGTACTTGTTCTTTTAACTTTAATTCTAGGCATAATATTTTTTACTAGTTTTTAATAATGATGATCTTTTTTCCGGTTTTCCATAAAGCCGGTAAAAATTTTTTCAAAATTCTTATTTATGCGAACTAGCGTATGTTTGAACGATGCTGAAACCAGCCTCATCGATAGCGTAAGTTAACTTGTCGATTTTAGAAGTTAATACGTTATACATGATAATTGCCACAGTAGAAACCAAGATACCTGTTGCAGTGTTGATCAATGCCTCAGAGATACCTACCGCTAATGCTGACTGATCTGGTGCTCCAGAGTTTGCTAAACCGGCGAATGCACGGATCATACCTGTTACTGTACCCAATAAACCTACCAATGTACCGATTGATACCAAAGTTGCAATTACAGTTAAGTTTTGCTCTAACATTGGCATTTCTAAAGCTGTAGCTTCTTCTACTTCTTTTTGGATAGCAACGATAGATTGCTCTACATCCATATTAGTATCTGCTTCAACTTCGCTGTATTTTTTCAAACCAGATTTAATTACGTTAGCAACTGAACCTTGTTGTTTATCACACTCAGCTTTTGCAGCCTCGATGTTACCTGCGCTTAATAAACCTTGTACTTTGCGAATGAAAGTATCTAAGCTAGATTTTCCACTTGCTTTACCAATAACGATGAAACGTTCGATAGAGAATACAATTACTACTAATAGTAATCCAACTAAGATCGCTACGATAGGACCTCCTTTGTAAGCTGTTCCAAGATAGTTACCAGGTAATGGTAATTTTTCTCTGTCACCATCGATAAAGTTACTTCCTTCTCCGAATACGAATCTCCAAACACAGAATCCAATGATAATACAAATTGGAATAACGAATGTTGCAAATACATTTGAAGCACTAGAAGAGCTCTCTTTTTTAACAGTTGTTGGTTTTGGTGCGTTTGCCATTTTTTTTGAAATTTTAGTTTTAGTTCTTGTTTTTAATTTTTAGCTGTTTTTTTCTTTTGTAATACACTCAACGTTTCATATCCGAAATTGTTGCGAAAAACAAATTTATAAATTGATTTTAAATTACAAATTAATAAATCAATAAGCAATTAAATCGTTACTTAGAATTTAGTTTCGGTAAATCACCAAGGGTGTATAACAAAAAAATTGCCCCAGCCGAGGCAATTCTTTCACAATAAAAACTAAAAAAAAATCGAATTGCAAATTTTTCGCTCAAAAAATGCATTTTAAAGTGCATTTAACATAATTTTAACGCTTCGTGTCTGCTTTTTGGTACTTTTGTCAGTTCAAATTGCTTGAAATTCTCGACGAAGGCATCAGACAGTTCGTAGGCTTTTAAAAAGTATTCCTCCTGATTGCTCCATGTTTTAGAGGGGTCTAAAATTTCGTTTGGTACTCCCGGGCAATTTAATGGCATCATCAATTTAAATACATGGTGCTGCTTATATTTATTATGATCTAAATCTCCGTTTAACGCAGCTGTAATCATTGCCCGGGTATAACTTAATTTCATCCTTTTACCTACACCGTAGGCCCCGCCACTCCAACCTGTATTTACCAACCATACATTTACCTGGTGTTTTTCCATCTTCTCGCCTAATAATGCGGCATATTTAGATGGATGCAGTGGTAAAAATGCCTTACCGAAGCAAGCCGAAAACGTTAACTGAGGCTCTGTTACCCCTGTTTCTGTTCCTGCAACTTTGGCGGTATAACCGCTCATAAAATGAAACATGGCCTGTTCTACATTTAATTTTGAAATGGGTGGCAATACCCCAAACGCATCTGCAGTTAAGAAAAAGATATTTTTCGGAACAGCCGCTATTGATGGTAAAATGGCATTGTCAATATAATCTATAGGATAGGCCACACGGGTATTTTCCGTTTTACTGATATTACTATAATCAACCTCCTGGGTACCTGGAAAAAAATTAATGTTTTCTAGCAAGGAGCCAAATTTGATCGCCTTAAAGATCTGAGGTTCTTTCTCTTCGGTTAAATCTACACATTTTGCATAACAACCGCCTTCAAAGTTAAATACCGAATCTTTGCCCCAGCCATGTTCATCATCGCCTATTAATCCTCTTTCGGGATCGGCTGATAAGGTCGTTTTTCCTGTTCCTGACAAACCGAAGAATATAGCGGTATCGCCATTTTTACCCACATTGGCCGAGCAGTGCATGGAAAGGGTATTCTTATATACTGGCAGGATAAAGTTTAAAACAGAGAAAATTCCCTTTTTAATTTCGCCAGTATAACCTGTTCCTCCAATCAAAATCATTTTCCTGGTAAAATTGATGATGGAGAAGTTTTCCTGCCTGGTTCCATCAATAGCCGGATCGGCCAGGAAACCTGGTGCAGCAATAATGGTCCACTCTGGTGGTGTTATACCCAAATGATCTTCATCCGGGCGAATAAACAAATGATGAGCAAAAAGATTCTGATAAGCCGTTTCTGTAATTACCCTGATCGATATTGAATAATCCGGATTGGCACAAGCCGAAGAATCGCGGACATAAATTTGCTTATCTTCAAGGTAATTGGTTAGCTTATAAAACAGCTGATCGAATTTCTCCGGGGAAATTTTAATGTTGACATCGCCCCACCAAACCTGATCTTCAGTTACTTCGTCGCATACAATAAAACGGTCTTTAGGAGAACGTCCGGTAAACTTTCCGGTATCAACCGCCAGCGCTCCTGAAGCGGCCAGCGTACCTTCTTTATTTAATAAGGCATCATCAATTAATTCCGCTGGAGATAATTGGTACTTTACAGCAATGTTTCCACCTAGATTTAAATAGCTTAAATCTGGCGTTTGCAGTTTCTTTTTGCTCATAACAATAAGTTAGTTAGTACAGCAAAGGTAAATACTTATCTTCCACAAAAACTAGTTTTGAAGCGTAATTTTTTACATATTGTAGCAAATACACTATTATGTAAACATTTTATTTACAGATATTTACAATCCATTTTACAAGGTAAAAAAAATTAAAAAATTACACTAAGTAAAATCTGCTAAAACGGTTTTGCTTGTTTAAACTTTTAATTGATAAGGGTTTAAGTACTCACAATCTTTAATAACAGTTTTAAAAGATTAACATAATATTTGGAAATGAATT
>NZ_JBWKYI010000024.1:0-84709 GCF_059423705.1 Pedobacter sp. GW460-11-11-14-TSB4 | reverse complement strand
TTATATATCAAGACTTATAAATAAAGAAGAAAATATAATTAGAAACCCCACAAAAAATATATTTGGGTATGTTGGCACCCTCAACCACACGCCAAATATTTTGGCTTTAACCCAGCTTTTTGATCTTTTAAAAAAAACAGGAATAAATTCGGAAATTAGAATTGTTGGACAACCCATCCATATTGGAAAAAATCTGGAAGCGAAATATTCATTTGTAAAATACCTGGGTGGATTAAAAGATGATGAGTTATTGCTTGAAGTTAAAAACTGGAAATATTTTATTAATCCAATCTTTTATTATTCCAGGGGTGCATCCATGAAACTAGCTAAAGCTATAGAATGGCAAATACCAATTATTACCACAATTGCGGGTAAAAGAGGATACGTTTGGCAAGAAGGAAGTTTGATCGAAACTGGAAATACTCCTATTGAATTCGCCAATGAAATGTTAAAACTTGAATCCGATTCAATTCATTATAATACCTTAGCCATTGAAATCAACAAAATAAAACAAAGTACCCCTACCGCATTACAGCAGGGCAAAAAGCTGAGGGCTCTATTAACAGGCAATCCTTTTATATAATTGAAAAAAGTTCTTATTATTTCTCCTTATTTCCCACCATGTAATGCACCCGATATGCAGCGGGTAAGAATGAGCCTACCTTACTTCGAGAATTACGGTTGGACTGCTGAAATTGTAACGGTGAATGCTAACTTTGCTGATCTTGTAAAAGAAAATCTTCTGCTCAATTCAATACCAAGAAAGATAAAAATACATACTGTTAGCGCCTGGCAAAAAAGTTGGACAGGTAAATTCGGTTTAGGAAGCATTGCCTTAAGATCATTATATTTTTATTGGAAAAAAGTTAATCAGATTTTAGAAAAAGAGTGCTTTGACCTAATCTATTTTTCTACTACGCAATTTCCAGTTTTGGTTTTGGGCAATTATTGGAAAAAAAAGTACGGCGTTCCTTACGTTATTGATATGCAGGACCCCTGGCATTCTAATTACTACCAGGATAAACCTAAAAACCAAAGACCTTCTAAACATTGGTTCTCATATAGATTAAATAAATTTCTAGAACCCATAGCCATGAAAAGAGTAGGCGGTTTAATCAGTGTTTCTCAAAGCTATTTAGACACCTTAACCGTACGTTACCCCCGCTTAACCCACCTTCCGAAAAAGGTAATAACTTTTGGATTTTTCAAACCGGATTTTGATCTGGTTAAAGAAAATTATGATTCTTTTGATCTACCTTATCTTAAAGAAAATGGTATTTTCAATTTCGTGTATATTGGCAGAGGGGGAGCAGATATGAAAGATTCTTTAAAACTGTTATTTACCGCATTTAAAAAAGGGCTAGCTAAGCAGCCTGAAATCTTTGATAAGATCCGGTTTCATTTTATTGGCACAAGTTATGCACCTAATGGACAAGGCATTCCTAGCATTATGCCTATTGCTCTTGAAATGGGAGTTTTAGAATATGTGCATGAGCAGACCGATCGCATCTCCTTTTATCAGGGTATTTATTCATTGCTAGAAGCAGATCATTTATTGATCATTGGTTCGAACGACCCACAATACACTGCATCAAAAATATTTCCTTATATTTTAGCTGAGCGGCCGCTTTTAGCGTTTTTTAATGTGAAAAGCAGCGCTTATCAAATTATAGCTGACAATAATGCCGGAATAGTTATTCCCTTAGGTTTAGAAATGAAAGATTTAACAGAACAGGTTTACCAGTATATTTTGCGTGTTGCTGGCGGTCAGCGAAAAAAAAATGAAGTAAATTGGGACAACATTAATCTATATTCTGCCGAAAACATGTGTAAAAGTCAGTGCGAATTGTTTAATCAAGTAATTAACAATTAACCATAACAATACATCTCTATTTTAACGAAGTTTTTAATTGAAAAGGTTAGCCATTATTATAACACATCCTATACAATATTATTCACCTTTCTTTGTGCTATTGGCTAAAGTATGTGAGTTAAAGGTTTTTTATACTATCGGAAAAGATAAAGCCCTTAGCTATTTTGATCCTAATTTTAAAAGAGAAATTAAGTGGGATATTCCTTTATTAAATGATTATGCTTATGAGCTTGTAACCAATACGTCTAAAGATCCAGGTTCGCATAGCTATAAGGGAATTGTTAATCCCAGCCTGATTAATAACATTAACAAATTCGATCCTGATATTATTTTAATTTATGGATGGGCTTATCATGGCCACCTATCGGCAATGCGCTATTTCAAAAATAAAATCCCAATTTGGTTTAGAGGTGATTCTAATTTGCTCGATGAGGGCAATAATAATTTCAAAAAATATTTAAGGTATTTTTTTCTAAAATGGCTTTATCGGCATATTGATAAGGCACTTTACGTTGGAATGGCAAATAAGGCTTATTATAAAAAATTTGGCATTAAAGATCATCAGTTAATCTTTGCTCCTCATTCCGTTGATAATAAGCGTTTTGCAGAAAACCGTTCTATGGAGGCAGAACAATTCAGAAAAACACTGGGTATCAGACCTGAAGAAATACTTATCCTGTTCGCAGGCAAACTTGAGCAAAAAAAAAATCCAGAACTTTTATTGAATGCGTTTATAAAAATGGATGTAAAAACCACGCATTTGCTTTTTGTAGGAAATGGAGTACTAGAGGAAAATTTGAAATCGAAGGTTGAGTGTTTAGGAATTAGCAGCGAGGGATTAGCGGAGAAAATGAAAACTAAGCCCTCCTTAGACTATACTCTGAATGACGGTATCAAAAGAAGAATTCATTTTATGGATTTTCAAAATCAAAGTACAATGCCAGTCGTATATCAGGCCTGTGATCTATTCTGTTTACCTTCTCAAGGACCTGCTGAAACCTGGGGTTTAGCTGTTAATGAGGCGATGGCAGCTGGAAAGGCTGTTCTGGTATCAACTATGGTTGGCTGCGCAATAGATCTGGTCAAAACATCTGTAAATGGAGAAATATTCAAATCAGGAAATATTGAAGATCTGATTAATAAATTGAGCACATTAACAGATGATAAAGAAAAATTAGCACAAATGGGAGTAGCATCCCAGCAAATAATTCAAAACTGGTCGTTTGAAAAACAGTTAGAAGCAATTGTTAATACGATTAATAATAACATTGATGCAAAATAACAATCCTACCAGACTTATATTAACTTTATTCTTCCCGGTATTAATTTCCTATTTATTGGTAAATAGTCCGATCATATCTTATTTTGTAGCCTGGTTTGGTTCACTCTTTATCTTTTATACTACCATTTTGTCACCAGCTGCAATTATTAATAAGGACTTACCCATCCATAAGCAAATTATGCGACCCATCTTTTTAACGCAGCTGATTTTTGCAGGCTTTATGTGTACTACATCTATATTTTACTTTATGGATCATTTAGGTTACCGGTATCTAACAGAAGTTAATTATGGCGCACAATTTAAAGAAAGTGAACAAACCTCACTCATTGCCAGTTGCCAACGGATGAGTTTATTGGGACATGCTGCGTTGGTTGCAGGCATGCTATTGGTAAGAAAGAATACCATCATAATTAAAAGTGCTAAAACTTTTGAAAATGATGATTTTTTAATCTGGCTCAGTATTATTGTTTTCGGGATTGGTTCAATCTGCCAACGTTTTTCCGGACTTAGTCAAATTTCTCTTCCCCTTACCATTATCGGAATTTCATGCGCAGCCGTACTATTCGTTAAGGGATTTACGGCAAAAAATATCAGATATCTTAGTATAGGGGCTACTATTTTCATCCTTAATTTTATACATGCCTCTCTATCCGGATATAAAGAACCAATCATTATCAATGTGATCCTTATAGCTTGTGTATTTTTTCCCTATTATAAAAAGGCCATACTTTATTTGAGCATTCCTGTCGCTTACATATTACTTTATTTCCTACCAACTTATAATAACACTGTAAGACAGAGCTGGGGTGGAGAAGTAAGTGCGGAGGAAGCACAAAACCAAGCTTTTGAAAACCTTGAGTCTAAAAACGAGGAACAAATTGAGGATACTAACTGGGGCTTCCTTACCAAAAGGCTGAGTGAGATTGAGATGTTTACTCAATTTGTAGACTATGTACCTGACCATCATCCTTATTATGATTGGGAAATAGTTGAAAATTCTTTGGAAGGACTCATACCCCGGATTTTTTGGTCAGGGAAACCCAATATGGAAACAGTTTCGATGCAACGCGTTTATGATGCCGGTGTTGCACATCCTCTGTCGACAGTTTCAGCTAAAACCCGCCCAATTGTTGATGCCTATTTAAGTTGGGGGATTGTTGGGGTATTGTTTTTCATGCTCTTATATGGAATGATGGTCCAACATTTTTCTGATTTAGCTGAAAGTTTATTCGGTGGCTACGAACTGGGCTGTGTAATTATGTTTAACAGTATTTTTCAAGGCCTTTGGCGGGGAAATAACTTCGAATTTATGTTCAATAATATTTTTTGGGGTTATGTAATTATGTGGTTCCTGTTTTACCTGCTCAGAACCATAAAGGTATTGAAGCCTGTGTTTGATTAAGAGGGTTAGTTGTTTTAAAGAATTTACATTGAAAATTATTCACATTACTGCTTCTTACAAACCTGCGTACATTTACGGCGGGCCTATACAGAGTGTTGGGAAGTTGTGCGAAGCCTTAATTGGGTTAGCGGTGAGCGGTGAGGAGTTAGGCATTAATGATGTGCAGATATTAACGACAACGGCAAATGGAACAAATGAGCTCGATGTGGCAATAGGTAAACCTGTACTGGTTGAGGGTGTAAAGGTTACATATTTTAAACGCTGGTCAAAAGATCACAGTCATTTTTCGCCGGGATTGTTACTGAGACTAAGGAAAGAGATCCGTCGACAGGCTCAGAATGACAGTAATACTAAACGCCAAACCCCAAACGCCAAACTCATTATCCACATTCATGCCTGGTGGAATTTGGTTTCGGTATTAAGCTGTTTAGTGGCCAGATGGTATAAAGTCCCCGTGCTTTTGTCACCGCGTGGAATGCTCACCTCTTATACATTTGGTAACCGGAATTCCTTTTCGAAAAAAATCATTCACAACTTACTGGGTAAACAGTTATTAAAATATTGCCATATTCACGCCACTAGCGAACAGGAGAAGACAGATATCCTTAAAATAATTACGCCAAAAAGCATCAAAGTCATTCCTAATTTGGTCAGTTTTCAGTTTTCAACTTCCAGTTTTCAGATATCAACTAATGACATATTTCGCTTACTCTTCCTCTCCCGTATTGAAGAGAAGAAAGGGCTTGAATTACTTTTTGACGCCTTAACTCTTGTCGATATTCCATGGAGATTAACTATTGGAGGCACAGGGCAGGAAGAATATATACAAGGTTTAAAAGACAAGGCTGAAAAGCTAAAACTTAGCGCACGAATTAATTGGCTCGGACTGATCAGTAATGAGGAGAAGTTTAACTTAATGGCCGCTCATGATTTAACTGTGCTCACCTCTTATAACGAAAATTTCGCTAATGTGGTGGTTGAAAGTTTAAGCGTGGGCACACCTGTGTTGATCAGCAAATTTGTTGGTCTTGCTGATTATGTGGCAGATAAAAACCTGGGATGGATCACGGGGCTAAACATTGAAGAGATCAAAACCGGAATAATTTCGGCCCAGCTGGATATTGAAAAAAGAAAGGCAATCAGGACGACTGCTCCATTACAAATCAATACTGATTTTAACGATGATGTTTTGGCTAAACAATACGTCGACTTTTACGAAGAAATTTTAGCTACTCCATCAGCAATTAATCCTTAAATGAATCAAAATTTTAGTTTTATCATATTAACCTTTAATGAGCAGATACATCTGCCCAGATTACTGGAATCGATTAAAAAACTAAATGCCAAGGTATTTATTTTAGATAGTGGAAGCACTGATGAAACCTTGAAAATTGCCGAGCACTATGGCGCTGAGGTAAAACAAAATCCTTTTATAAATCACCCAAAACAATGGGATTTTGCCTTAAAAAATTTTAAAGTAGAAACACCATGGACGATTGGCCTCGATGCGGATCAAACAGTTACCCCTGAGCTGTTCGAAATGCTGGCCAACTTTAAAGAGGAAGACCACGCTGATGTTAATGGTATTTACTTTAACCGCAAAAATTTCTTTCAGGGAAGCTGGATCAGGTTTGGCACCTTCTATCCCTTTTACCTTTTAAAAATGTTCAGGACTGGGGTCGGTTTTTCTGATCTGAACGAGAATATGGATCACCGTTTTATTGTACCGGGGAAAACCGAAATCTGGAAAAAAGGATGGATTTTAGAAGAAAACTTAAAAGAAAACGATATAACCTTTTGGAAAGCTAAACACGAACGCTACAGTGATCTGGTTGCGCAGGAAGAAGTAGAAAGGATGTTAAAGCTGCGTACACAAAGTTTAAAGCCCAACCTATTGGGCAGCCCTGACGAAAAACGGGCATGGTTAAAACAATTGTGGTGGAAACTCCCTCTTGGATTTCGCCCCTATCTTTACTTTAGTTACCGGATGTTTTTTAAACTCGGTATATTTGAGGGCGCCACAGGTATCAAATTCCATTATCTTCAAGGTTTCTGGTTTAGAAAACTGGTAGATAAAAAAATTAAAGTCATTCAAAAAAACAGAAGTTAAATTTATAAATGCCGATAATATATGACTCCAGAAGAAGCAAAAAAAGAAGCGAATAAAAAGGCCATCAAATTTGTGGTTGCCCTGTTTATCTTATATATCCTGTTCAGCCAGGGAAATCTGTTTATGAATAGTGTAATGACACCTGGTTCCAGATTTCATAATGCCTATATTGCTGATCACTTTGATTATATCCAGGGTTTGAAAACAGCATTAATAGTACCAGCGGTATGGATTATTAAAGCTTTCGGCTTTTACGCCATTTATAACGAAATGGATGTAATGGTTGTAGCCGGCCCCTATCTCCGCGTCAATTATTCCTGCCTTGGCCTTGGTGTGATGAGTTTTTTAGCCGCTTTCGTACTTGCTTTTCCTGCATCATGGAAATCGACTTTTAAAATGCTCATCATCGGTTTTATTGCGATTTACGTTCTGAATGTATTACGTATTGCAGGTCTGGGTGTATTACTCGGATTCTTTAAATCGCAGCGGAACAATTTCACCTATCACCATGAAATTTTCAATATTATTGTATACATCTGCATTTTCGCGATGTTATATTTGTGGATCAGAAAAAGCAACAAACTAGCTAAAAATCAAACCATTGCCAACAACAGATAAAGCGGAAATTTTGCTAAAAACACAGCTACATAAAGATTTTGATACCGGCAATTTTAAGGTGGGCGCTTCTATTGTTAAGCAGTTTTTGTGGTACTTTACAGATGTTATCTTTTTTAAGAGCCGCATCATGCCAGTCAGCGCGGTATTGGTTGCTTTGTTACGGTTATTCGGTGCCAGGGTGGGTAAAGAGGTACGCATCAAACCTGGTATCCACATTAAATATCCATGGAAACTGGAAATTGGCGATTATAGCTGGCTGGCTGATTGTTATATAGACAACCTGGACCAGGTAAAAATCGGCAAAAACTGCTGTATTTCGCAGCAGGCTGTTCTGATTACCGGAAATCACAATTATAGCAGCACAAATTTTGACTTAATGACTGGTCCTATTGTGCTGGAAGATGGAGCATGGATAGGTGCCGCAGCTAAAGTTGGCCCCGGGGTAACCTTGCACAGTCATGCAGTTTTAACGATGGGAAGCATGGCAACAAAAGATTTGTTGCCTTATGTTATTTACCAGGGCAATCCTGCCCTGAAGGTTAAAGGCCGTGTAATGAACTGATAATACTTTAACCTAAACAGAATAGCTTAAGCGGATTACAAAAAAAGTAATCCGCTTTTTTTTGTCGTCAACTCATTATATTGATAAATATCAACAGATTTACATTTCTTTGGCACAAGAAATTACCTGATATAAAAAAATTATCTAGACATTTGTACAGTCTGTCGTCCTAAACCTAGTTAAGTGATAAATTTTAAATTAATGAAGAATAAGTATTCCTTATCTTCAAATCTTATTTTAATTACTTTTTTAATCGGCATCGTAAATCTCTTTTTCTACGATTATAAGAGTACGCAGGAACTGGTTATTTTTATATCGATCCTTATCACGCGCTATCTGCTTTTTATCCTAATCAAACGCAGGTTCCAATGGAGCAAATATTTGCTGGTCTTAATTATTATCAGGAGCATATACCGCCTGTTC
The DNA here is from genome assembly GCF_059423705.1 of Pedobacter sp. GW460-11-11-14-TSB4. Lineage (NCBI taxonomy): Bacteria > Pseudomonadati > Bacteroidota > Sphingobacteriia > Sphingobacteriales > Sphingobacteriaceae > Pedobacter > Pedobacter sp. GW460-11-11-14-TSB4. The sequence goes on along the minus strand of NZ_JBWKYI010000024.1, from coordinate 76,439 downwards.
ATTGTAATGGGTGAAGCAGATATTAGCCCGGTGACCAAGATAAACCTCTCACTACAGGTGGTTATTTCCATACTGGCATTTGCAATCCTGTATGTTTTCCCAAAGCTAAAAGGGTGGATAAATGAGCGAAGGAGATATTTTTCTGCGACAGGGCTGCCTAACACCCAGCATTAGTTTTTATTTGAAGCATCAAGAGAACACGTTTTAAGCATATTGTAAAGGACAACTATTTTATTGGAAAAATAGTATAATTGCTGAAAGCAATCCAAAACAAAATGAATGTTATCCTGGCCTCTACCTCTACGCTGTTTGGCGGCAATTATCTGGAATACCTAAAAGATGAGCTTATTACGCTCTTTTCCGGGGTAGATGAAATTATATTTATTCCTTTTGCTAGGCCGGGAGGTATTTCGCATGAAGAATACACAACCAAAGCCCGCGATTTTTTCTCAAAACTTAATATCAGCGTTAAAGGCCTGCACGAATTTAATGACCCTATTGTGGCCATCCATCCTGCCAAAGGCTTTTTTACCGGTGGTGGTAATACTTTTCTGCTGGTCAAAACCCTGCATGAGTTGGGACTGATGAGTCCCTTAAGTGAAAACATTAAACTGGGCAAACCTTATTTGGGTTGTAGCGCCGGAAGCAATATTGGCGGCCTGAATATGAAAACCACCAATGATATGCCGATTGTGTATCCTCCTTCTTTTGATTGCATGGGCCTGGTTCCTTTCAACCTTAACCCGCATTACCTTGATCCAAATCCGGAGTTAAAACATAACGGGGAAACCAGAGAAACCAGGATCATGGAGTTTCTAACGCAGAACGAAATAAAGGTAGTTGGACTACGCGAGGGCAACTGGATCAGGATTTTGGGAAAGGAAATTACTACGCAGGGAAGTGAAGATACCAGGATTTTTGAAACAGGCAAAGCCCCATATGAGCTTTCACCAGGTAGTTCGTTATTGTAATTGGCAATTTAAATAAAACGCTAAATAGCTACAAGTGAGGATGGAATTAGGATCATCGACTTGTAGCCATTATGTTTCTCACCGATAAGAACGGTGATCTTATAAAGTCAATTACATTTTAATTATAAAGCTAAGGATCTGCTCTTTTTTCGTGAACGAAGATATATCACTAGTCCGCCGAAAGCTACGATCAATATTACAGGGATAATTAGTGTAGCCTGCAGGATTTCAGGGCCTGCCAGATTTTTAGCATTGGCCAGCGCCTGCCCTGATGCAGAACTTTCCGGCGCTTTTAAATAAGTGTCAAGCGAGGCTCCGGAAGGTAAATGTTTAACGATCAGGTTATCGTAAAAACTTCCCATAAACATCGTATAAATAGAAACCGCAAACATCCCTGCCCCGCCCATCAGGTTTAGGCCCAGCGCTCCCGATTTCGGAACATTCTCAGCTACAAAACCGATCATCGTTGGCCAGAAATAACAAACACCTATACCGAAGATAATGGCAGCGAAGAAAACGGAATTTCCGGTAAAAGTGCTCAACATGTAAAGCCCAGCCGCAGCAAATATTGCTGATAAGAGCAATACACCCTGAGGAGCAAGACGGTGAACCACAGGTTCGGCAAAACCGCGGCCGATTACCATAATTCCGGTAGTCAGGGTGAGTAATAAAATAGCATTGTCCGTTACGTTTTTGAGTAGTAAACCGATCCATTGACCAGTAAACAACTCGGTAATGGCGGTACCGAACATGCAAATGAACATAAAGATAAACAATGGCGAAAGTACTGCTTTATACATATCTGAACTGGAATAACCAGAGGATACCTTTCGGTAACCGGAAAATCCAGTTTTGAAAACAGGTACCCGTAAATCAAAGTAGGGATAATCATCATGGCAACCTGCACTTTCCAGCCCAGTCCGAGTTGGACAAACAAGGTCACCAGCAAAGTGCCAATCACAATACCTCCAGGAAACCACAGGTGAAAATGATTTAAGCGAGTGGTTTTATTTTCCGGGTACAAAGCAGCAACCAGCGGATTACAGGCGGCCTCTACCGTACCGTTGGCTATACCGATCAATAGGGTAGATAAAAACAGGCTCCAGTAACCCTGGGCAAAAATAGTGAGGACGATTCCGACCAGATGAAAGATAAAGGCCATCACCAGCAAACGTTTCATGCCGATCATATCAACTACAAATCCTCCAACCACAATAGCCAGCGGAAATCCCCAGAAGGCCGCAGCTGTAATGGTGCCCAATTGGCTGGTACTTAATTGAAAATCGGTCCCCAGCTGGTTCATGATCCCCGCACGGATACCGAAGGAAAGGGAAGTTACCAATAATGCCAGGCAGCTTGCCCAGAATAGTTTGGTCGTTTGAATGTTAAGCATATGTTTAGGTTTATATTGGTTTTAATTTTGGAATGAACAAAAGTTTTTTTCTTAATTCAGAAATAGCTCATCTACAAAGAGCCAGGCTGGTTGTCCCTTAGCCGGATGCCATTCAGGTAGTTTCTTGAGGTTTTTGGCCACAATTTTCAGACAGGAAATACGCTGAGACTTGAACTTAGCCTCAATTTTAATGAACTCCCGTTCCTCCATTTTTTTGGGGATATCGGGTCTTAACCTTCCCAATAAATGCAGTTTATTCTGAGTTGCCCCACCCCATACCTCCACATCGGTAGGTGGGAATATGTACGGTTGTATCTGCTTCATCACATGTAAGGTTATCGACTGCAGGGTTACGGGTTGCTTAAAATACAGCATCGCCTCCATATTATTTTCCCTGAAAGCGATCCACTTACCCAGGTTGAAATCATAATCTCCCAATTGATTGTCGATCAAAACCTTTGCTCCACCGGCCCTGTATTTCTCATTGGCCGGCAATAAAAATGATATGCTATCGGGTTTATAGGTGCTCCTGTAAAAATTAGCGACCAGCACATCACTGCCATACCAGCCGGCTTTATATGCTTTAGCCTTTATGGTTGTATTCCCGCTCAGGACAATTTCCTTGTTATAGATAGGAGATTTCAGGCTGTCAGGTTCAGTTCCATCTGTAGTATACCTGATTTTAACCCCGTTGATCAGGTGTTTCATCTGCAGGGTAATGGCATCTTTGAAAACTGTTATATCCGTATTTAGGCGTGGCTTATTTAATTTAACGGGGTGTTTTCCATCATCCTTAAAACCAGTTACTACAGTCAGGTTCTTGTTTATTTTTTGTAGCTGAGACACTTCTGCCTCACTTAAACCCGTGTTCCATAAAGTCAGCTGCCTGAGTCCACCCATATTCAAAACCTGTTTGACAAGATTATAACTGACTTTGGTACCAGAGAGCGACAATGCATTTAAATGAGGCAAGATGACCAAATGTTTTAATCCCGTTCCTGTGATGTTCGTAAAATTCAGGTTCAATTTACGCAGGTTTTCGAAGCCGGAGATGATTTTCAGGTCATCATCGCTTACCGGCATGCCGCTTAAGTTTAAGGATATGATCTGTTTTTTGACCTCACTGAGTTCCTTTAACACCGACGGTTTATAAACACTTTTATTATAAATATTCACCGCCAGTGCCGGTGATTCCTTCGCTAAGGAATAGACATTCCTGTAGTTATTGTTTAACTTTTTAACAGTGCTTTCATCTGCTGCAGCAAATTCGAATTTCTCTTCGGGAGTCTCAACAGGAGCCAAAAAGGTCGTTGCCAATAACCTTAAAGAATCAGTTGCAGGCAAGTCCACGACTTTCTTCTTCATTTCGGCATTGTTTTTTACCCAAAGTTTCAAAAGCTGTATTTCTTTTTCGGTCAATTGGGATTTTCCTCTTGGAGGCATATGTTTTTTTTCATCCAATGGCAGGTGTATCCGTTCTATTAGCAAACTAAGCTCGGGTTTGCCGGGCACAAACAGCTTCCCCGTTTTCCCGCCTTTAAGAATTGCCTGGGCATTATCCATGATCAGATTGCCTTTAGCCTTTTCGATATTGTGACAACTTAGACATTTCTGAGAAAATATCGGCATCACCACATCTTCAAATACTTTTGCCTGCTCCAGTGGAACTTTAGCGCTTTCTGCAGGGCTACTTACCGGTTCGAGCACGAAATTGTCTCCATGGGTCAACGCCGCACCATAATGGCCCGCTAGGATTACAGAAAGTATGGTAAGCACAGCACCGCCTCTTGCCACGGGCAGTTTATACCAGGCAGCATTCCTGCAGTAATAAATAAAGGTGGTGATGAAAACGATACTAACACCCGTCCATTTGTGCCATTGCAATATATTTCCGGAATACCCTTCCTCTTTAGAGAGGAATAGCCCCATGATAACGGTTACTGCAGAAAAAAGGGTACCAGCAAGCAGTAGCCAGGAAGTAAAATCATGGTAGAGTTTTTCTTTGGCATAGGTATCTTTAAAACGGAAAAACTCCAGCAGCATCGCCAATAGCAAAATAACGATCGGAAAATGTAATACCATAGGATGCATTCTTCCCAGAGGCTGTAACCAATACGGCACTGCAATCCTGTTGCCAAAGACCAGCAGAAAAATAATAAAGGCATTTGCCATGAACAGCACATTCTCTGCAAAACCCTTGAGTGTGATCTTCATTATATGCGTGTGAATTTGTAAGGATAAACTTTTCCTGATGCCCACTGCGCTACATAAAGGTTTTCATCATTATCCACGCAGACATCATGTGGATTCAACAATATCTTTTCGGCCTGGGCCATTGGCTGCAATACACCATCTTTGTAAACCGGGAGCGTTCCGCCAACATTGGATATCACTTTATTGTTTTTATCCAAAATGGTCATAAAGCCGCTTCCATCCTTACCCAGATCAGGTGAGCGTAATACCGCTGCATACAGGTAATCATTTTTGATCACCGGTCTGCAAACACAGGCGCCCGGGAGGGTGATAACTTCTTTCAGGTTACCTTGCAGATCAAAACGTTTAAAACAGTTGCGGGTACGGTCTGTGACCAGTAACGATGGTGTTCCACTTCGTTTATCAATACACACACCATGTGCATTGTCAAGATGTTTGGTTTCCGTTCCCCTGCCCCCGAAATAACTGAGTAATTTACCATCGGCACTATAATGAAATACATACTGCTGACCATAACCGTCTGCAATAAAAAAATCGCCGTTATCAGCTACTGCGGTTTCAGTAGGCACAAATTCCTCTTTCTTTTTATACAGCCCGGTTTCCATCGGGTAGTCAATAGTCATCAGGATCTTGCCATCCAATGTGGTTTTATAGACTTGATGGCGCGCTGTATCGGTGATAAAAAGAAATTCTTTCCCGTTTTCTTTTGCCAGGGTAAGCCCATGGCCACCAGGAAATTCATGTCCCCATGAGTCAAGCAGTTTTCCTGATTTATTATAAATGAGAATATTGTTTTTGGTCTCGTTGGTCAGCAGGATAATCCTTCCTTTAGCATCCTGCACCATCTCATGACAATCGTTTACCGGATGTTGCAGAGGATTCAATTGTCCCCACTTGGTATCCAGCATATAACGCATGGTATTATGTCCGTATACAGGTCCTTTAGGTTTTGCCAGCAGATCTTTGGCAATAAAAAAACTTGCTGAAACTACTGTAGTATGCTTTATAAATTTTCTTCTGTCCATAAACGGAGTCTATATTAAAATGTCATTGATTACCTTACCGGATACATCGGTCAGCCTGTAACGGCGGCCCAGATGTTTGAATATCAGTTTCTCGTGGTTTAATCCGAGTTGGTGCAGAACGGTAGCCTGAAAATCATGCACATGTACAGGGTCTTTAATGATGTTGTAACCAAATTCATCTGATTCGCCATGCACGATCCCGGGTTTTACCCCTCCACCGGCCATCCATATGCTAAAACAGCGTGGATGATGGTCGCGTCCGTAATTATCTTTGGTCATTTTACCCTGAGAGTAATTGGTTCTGCCAAATTCACCTCCCCAAATCACCAGGGTTTCGTCCAATAACCCGCGTTGCTTTAAATCGGTAATCAATGCAGCAGAAGCCTGATCTACATCTTTTGCCTGCCCGGCCATTTCGTTAGGCAGGTTTCCATGCTGGTCCCATCCCTGATGGTAGAGCTGTACAAAGCGGACACCGTTTTCACTTAGTTTTCTGGCAAGCAGACAATTGGCTGCAAAGGTTCCCGGTACCAGGCAATCTGATCCATAGAGTTTGATGATATCATCCGGTTCCTTGGAAAGGTCGGTGATTTCGGGTACCGCAGTCTGCATCCGGTAGGCCATTTCATATTGCTGCACTTTTGCATTGATCTCCGGATCTCCGAACTCTTTGTAGGAAAGATCGTTCATCTCCGCCAGCTTATCGAGCATTTTTCTCCTTTCAAACCTGTTCAGTCCTTCAGGATCCTTAAGGTAGAGTACTGGATCTTCACCACTGCTGAAGTGTACCCCCTGATGGGTTGAATCCAAAAAGCCATTAGTCCATAATTTCGAGTATACCCCTTGCCCGTTACCTTTGCCACGCGAGAGCAGAACGGTAAAAGCGGGCAGGTTCTTATTTTCACTGCCCAGCCCATAACTCAGCCAGGCCCCCATACTTGGCCTATTGCCTTGTTGTGCACCGGTTTGAAAGAAAGTTAAAGCCGGATCATGGTTTATCGCCTCGGTAAACATGGATTTAATGATACAGATATCATCAACTACCTTTGCTGTATGCGGAAACAGGTCGCTTATCCACGCCCTGGATTCGCCATATTGTTTAAAATCATAATAGGATCCCACCAGCGGAAAGGATGCCTGATTGGCCGTCATCCCAGTAAGCCGCTGTCCGGCACGGATGGATGCCGGAAGTTCCTGCCCCATCATCTCCCTGAGTTTGGGTTTATAATCAAAAGACTCCAGCTGTGAGGGTGCCCCGTTCTGGAACAGGTAGATTACTCTTTTGGCTTTTGGTGCAAAATCAGGAAGACCGGCTAAAATATCGCCATCATCTAGGGCCCCTGAAAAAAGATCGGGCATTAATAAGGAGCCCAGGGCAACGCTTCCAAGTCCTAAACTTAGCCTGGACAGGAAACGACGCCTGTTAAAGTTAAGGCCATGTTCTAAGAAATCCTTTTCCATATATCAGGTTTTTGTAATCGTTTCCTCTAGATTATAAATGGTGGTAATCACCTCCATCATTGCGGCCAGTGTGACCTTATTGACGTTTTTAGCAAGGGGATATTCGCCCACGGCCAGTACTTTTTCTGCATCTTTCCCCTGCTCAAATACCTTTTGCTGATCTGCATAATAAGCTATGAGCAGTTTTATTTCCTTTTCGTTCGGCATGCGGCATACAATCAGCCTGAATGCTTTCCTGATTTTTGCCTCAGTCGTATTCTTTTCCTGTAAAAGCTTTGCTGCCAGAACGCGTGAAGCCTCCAGTACCGTAGGGTCATTTAACATCACCAGGGCCTGAAGCGGGGTGTTGGTGTTTAAGCGTTTCACCTCGCACTGATCGCGGTTACTGGCATCGAAAATACCCATTGAAGGTGGTGGAACTGTACGTTTGATAAAGGTATACATGCCCCTGCGGTACAAATCTTCAGCATGATCCTGCCGGTAAGCGGCCAATATACCCCGCCCGGATGTTGCTCCTTCCCAAAGCCCGGCAGGCTGATAAGGTTTTACGCTCGGGCCACCTATGGTTTTCACCAATAAGCCGCTACTGGCGAGTACCACATCTCGAATAGATTCCGCCGGGATGCGGTAACGCGGCGCCCGTGCGAGCAAAATATTTTCAGGGTCGGTTTTTAATTTCTCTTTGGATACGATTGCCGACTGGCGATAAGTTGCTGAGGATACCATCTGTTTAACCAGTCGTTTGATGTTCCAGCCATGGTTCATAAAATCTACAGCCAGCCAATCCAGCAGCTCCGGATGAGAGGGAAGTTCACCCTGCATCCCAAAATCACCTGAGGTTTTAACAATGCCGCGTCCAAAAAACTCCTGCCAGATCTGATTCACAAATACCCTTGCGGTAAGTGGATTTTGCTTATCGAAAAGCCATTGGGTTAAACCCAAGCGGTTTTTGGGATATTTATCGCTGAAAGCGAGCAACGATTTCGGGGTGCCCGCCTGTACTTCTTGTCCATGCGCATCGTAAACACCCCTGTTGAGGATGTAGGTTTTACGCAACGTATCTCTATCACCCATTACCGATACAATCAGTCTATTGGTATCTTTCTTATTTACAAAGCTTAGGATCTTTTTGATGTCCTCATTGCTGATTTCCATCAGTGGCTTTTTCGCATAGGTTTCGGGACCACCTACAGTTGATTGAAGTCCGACTTCTTTAACATTGTTAAAAAAAGCATATAGCTGATAATATTCCTTTTGAGAGAAGGGATCGTACTTATGATCGTGGCAATGCGCACATTCAATAGTTGCGGCCAGCATGGCTTTGCCAAAGGTATTCACCCGGTCTGTTACGTATTCAACGCGGTATTCTTCATCTATTACTCCACCTTCTTCGGTGATTTTGTGGTTGCGGTTAAAGCCTGTGGCCAGTAGCTGCTCTTTGGTGGCATTGGGCATCAGATCTCCCGCCAATTGCCAGGTGATAAACTGCTTGTAGGGCATATTGGTATTGAATGCATGGATGACCCAGTCCCTCCAGGGCCATTGACTACGATAGTTATCATCCTGATAACCGTGTGAATCGGCATAACGGGCTACATCCAGCCAATGTAATGCCATCTTCTCCCCATATGCCGGGCGCTGAATGAGCGATTCTACAACTTTTTCGTAGGCATCGCTACTATTGTCGGCCATAAATTTATTCATTGTCTCCATGTCCGGTGGCAGGCCGGTAAGATCGAGGCTGACGCGTTTTAATAACCTTTCTTTGTCTGCCTGCTCATTTGGTTTTAACCCTTTTTGCTCCAGTTTCTGAAGGATGAAATAATCGATTTCATTTTTTGCCCACGCTTTATTTTCTACTTTTGGGATCCGCGGACTTTTTGGGGGCGTAAAGGCCCAGTGCCGCTCATATTTAGCGCCTTGCTTGATCCATTTCTCAATGACGGCAATTTCATGTGCGGTTAATTTGAGATTAGAGGATTTAGGAGGCATAAGCTGCGTTGAATCCTGACTAGATATGCGCAAAAAAAGTTCAGAGGATAGGGGCTTAAACGGGACTAATGCGTGCGCTGAAGGTTTATCTTTCAAAGCTTTATAGGCTTCTTCAGCGATATCCAGTCTTAAATCTGCTTCACGTTTATTGGCATCGGGGCCATGGCAGATAAAACACTTATCGGACAGAATCGGCCTGACATGAAAATTGTAACTGATGCTATCAGGCACCTGCTCCTCGGCGATCTGGCTCGTTGATGAGCTATTGCATGCCTGTATCGCATACACAATAGCCGAAAACAACAGCATTAAATAAATAAGCCTGCGGTTCATACTGATTATATTTGGTTTCGGTCCTCGCTGATGAGATGATCATCGGTAGGGCTGGTATAATAATAAATAACTAAAACGATTAACACAATGGATTATCCTACTCATTACAATGGACTATCTTACTATAAAACAGCACGGTAAGCTCAAAAACTTGCAATCTTTATTAGCAGCATAAATGCCAAAGAAAAAACATCCGGTATTCTTAATTTTATAAAGGTTCAAATATAATGGGCGCCCCACTACAAGTAATTTGACAATTACTTATGTTTTTTTTGCAGGTGTAAAACCAAATGGTATCGTAATCGGCTATTTTTATAATGCCCTGAAAATAACAGCCTCTCCACCTTTTGCTTTTAAATCAAACGACAGCACGGTTGAAGAATTTACCTCTATTTTCCTGATCAGAATTTTTGTGGCCGTTTGTAGTGAAGAATCATCGGTATAAATCGTGGCTTCGTATTTTGTTTTTCTGTCTAGAAAATTAAGCGGTAAAGTGAAACTTCTTGATTGATCGGTCATTGTACCCAGGTACCAATCGTTTCCATTTTTTCTGGCTATAGTACCGTATTCACCTATCTTCCCATCGAATACCCTGGTATCATCCCAAACGGTTGGCAAAGCATCATAAAAACTAAGATCAGGTATTTCATCTATTACGGAGGCGGCCGATCCTGCCCCTCCCTTAGCCCTGGGTGCATCAGCAGGACGGTCATACCAATAAACGAATTGCCATGGGCTATATAAACAGATTGCTTTCGCCATTTGCGAGGCATGCGAGCCCATTTGATCTACCCTTGGCGCAAAATAACAATTTGTAGCATCGGCAGCACCAGCCAGCATCCGGGTAAACATGGTGCTTAATGCCTGTTTGCTATCAGGACTTTCTTCATCACCACGCACGCCCTCCTGGGTCATTAAATTCGGATAAGTCCTCGAATAACCTGTTGGGCGGTAATCGTCGTGAATATCCAGCATCAGTTGATGATTTGCTGCTTTTTTGATGGCCTCATGAAGCCATTTCATATTCTGCTGTGAATTTACATTTACAAAGCCATATTTTAATCCTGCCACGCCCCAGGATTTATACAGAGGCAGGATTGTATCGATCTGTTTTGTTAACGCTCTTTGATTGACATAGAGGATTACCCCAACACCTTTGCTTTTTCCATAAGCAATAACTTCCTTTAGATCCAATGGACCTGGAGACCTTGAAGCGTCTACATTTACGGCAAGCGCGCTGGATGCGTTATCATATTCGTGACCATACCAGCCGGCATCAAACTCTATATACTGGAGATGATGTTTGGCAGCAAAATCTATGCAGGCCTTGCCTCCAGCTGTTGTTAAAGTGACCTCGCGGATTACCTTTCCAGGTTTTATCCAAGATACATCCTTCAATGAAGATGGTTTATTTAAGTTTAGTATGAAATAGTTATTTTCTAATAGTCTGCCTGGTGATTCTGCAATCATTACATAACGCCAAGGTGTTGAAAAACTGCTATCAAAAACCGATTTTCCTTTTAGTGCTGCTGTTATCAACAAGCTGTCTTTTGGAGAACGGTCAAATTTCATTTGTGCATAGTCAGTTAAAGCAGCCTCACCCAATGCTACCACACATTTTGGATCGATTTCAATCACATAAGGACGCTCAGTACCGTTTGGTGTTTTGCTCACACGCTCCCTGGTATAACTTGCCTGCGACTCCCTGGCTATCCACGAAGCATGATCCCGGGTAAATTGAAAACCAGTAAGCTCACGGGTAATCGTTACCGGTTTCTTGTTATCGATGTTATATTGAAAGGCCAATCCTTCATTATATAAGCGAAAATCCATCGAAAAAGAACGAAAAGGTTTTGTATTCTCCTTAAACCGGATGGTTAGTCCCCTATAGTGATCAGCATATATATTTTTCTCTCCGTAAACCGGTTTCCAGGTATCATTCACTAGTTTTTGGCTAACTGAAACAATTTCCAGATGAGCAGACAAAGGATCTTCTCCTTCAAGTTCAAGCCCAAGCGGTGATGCAGCGATTATTACACTTCCCTGAAACATAACACTATAGTTTAATGCAGATTTATTATGCATTTCTGTATTGAGGGTCACCAGTATTTTTTTGTCCGGGCTCAAAATCTTAACTTCTTTTGCCTGTACAAACCGGCTTAGTGTTATCAAAAACAGTATGGTAAGAAACTTATTCATGTTATTTTGTCTGTGCGATCGGGATCAACATTTAATTTGTATGGTGGGTTAGCGGCGAGCAATGAAGCCTCAATACCGTATTACGATTTCTTTAAACAGATGGGTTTTCTGGTTGGTTTGGATGATTTTCATGTCAATAAGATATTTGGCCAGCTCAATGATAACAAATCTGCAGCTAATTTCTAGATAATATTGGATGTGGAGCATAAAATTTGATTTTCTCCGTTTCATTCTATAAATTGAGGCGGAATCTTATCCAAACTCCATTAACCGTTATGAAAAGGTATCTTTTTATTATCCTTTTAGCCATCTCTTTTTCTGTACAGGCACAGTCTAATGCAGGCAATTACAAATACATTATCGTGCCCGAGAAATTCAATTTTTTAAAGCAGGTTAATCAATATGGCTTAAATACCCTGACCAAGTCATTTTTTGAGGAGAAAGGTTTTACGGTATATTTTGATAATTCGGAGATACCTGAAGAAATTGCAGGCGATAGATGCAAGGCCCTGATTGTAGAACTGCAGGAAAACAACAGCATGTTTGTGACCAACCTTACGCTTTTGCTTAAAGATTGTAAGGGCGCTGTAGTGATCAAAAGCAAGGCAGGCAAAAGCAGGGAAAAAGAATATGAAACTTCGTATAATCTGGCGCTGAGAGATGCTTTCACCTCCTTCAACGATTTTAAATATATAGCGGGCAACCCGACTGTGGTTACCAGCCCGGCACCAGCCACGGTAAATACAGCAGCTAAAACCGCCCCTGTACCCGTTAATGAGCCAGTAGCTGTCAAAACAGAACAACAAGAAGGATTATTATATGCACAACCCATCAGCAATGGCTATCAACTGATAGACGCGACGCCTAAAATTGTAATGACCTTACTCAAAACTTCAGCAGAGGATTGTTATATTTCGAATAATGGGAGTGCAAATGGCGTCGTTTTAAAAAAGAATGGAAGCTGGTTTTTCGAGTACTACAAAAACAATATTCTTGTTTCGGAGAAACTATCAATTAAATTTTAGTGCTATGATTTAAGCCTAAAGGTTTATGGAAGAATTAATTAAAGGCAAGCTAAAATAAAAAACAGATCCCTTTCCTATCTGGCTTTCTGCCCATATCTTCCCGCCATGTCTGTGAATAATCTCCGCAGACAGATAAAGTCCTATTCCAAAACCGGCAACAGTGCTCATCCGGTTACTTTCTACCCGGTAAAACCGTTCGAAAAGCTTTGGAATATCGTTTTCATCTATTCCCATTCCATGATCCTTAATCCGGAATACGGCAGTCTCACCTTCAAGATAACAGTCTACACTTATTTCACTATCCACAGGTGAGTATTTCACCGCGTTGCTGATCAGGTTATTAACCACATGTCCAAGCTTGTCTCTATCCACGCTCACAAAAAACCCTGGCTGGAAGGCAAATTTTATGTTATGGCTGTTTACTGTGGCCATATATTCTTCAAGCACTTCTTCAAGCAGTACAGACATTTCTACGGGCTGAAAATCCATCAACATTTTGCCTGACTCCAGACGTGACAGGTTAAGGAAACCATTGATCATGCTTGTCATTTTATTCACCTGGCGTTCAGCTCGCTGCAGGGCTTTATCTTCAAAGCCATTCTGATTACCTCTGGCTTTCAGTTGCATAACCTGGATATAACCTTTCATGGAAGTAAGCGGTGTTTTAAGTTCGTGGCTCACCATTGCAATAAAGTCATTCTTCCGCTGTTCATCGCGTTTTTGATCTGTTACATCCATCAGCACGGCATAAATGCTGTCAAAATCGCCATTACTGCCTTTTTTAGCCTTGCCAACTATTCTTACCCAACGGCGCTCGCCTGAAATAAGCTGCCTGATCGGATAGGTATAATCCAATGGTTTTCTAAGATTGATACAATCCTGAAAAGCCTGCTCGAGATCGGAAAGGTATTCGGTATCAACGCAAGCCAGCACCATTGCCCGGTTCACCTCTTCTTCCAAAGGCATGCCGCAAAGTTCCCTGAATCTTTGTGACACTTCTGCCCGTCCTGTTTTAATATCCAGGTTACAACTACCCAGCTCAGCGGCATCGAAGGCCGATTGCAGGTTATCTTCACTTTCCTTTAAGGCGTGAAGTGCATCATTGAGTTTATCGTTGATTTCTGTCTGAAGATCATTAACTGCCGCGAGCTCTTCATTGATCGCTTCCAGTTCTCTTGTCCTTAGCCTAACGGTATTTTCAAGATTTTCATTAAGTTCATCAGCCGTTCTTCTTGCTGCTTCAAGCTCCTTATTCCTGGTTTCTAAAAGCAGTTGGTTTTTCTTCAACTCACTCAGATCAGTAACAATGACACTTAGCGCGGTACCTTCATCAAGATTAAGCACTTTCAAAGAAAGCTGTACGGACAAATAGATGCCTGAACTGCTTATAATATTGATTTCTGCCTTAGTATCTGCCTGCCAGGCACTATTAATCAGCTCTTGTACAATCGCCTGGTCTTCTCTTGAAAAAAATGTCAAAAAGTTTCGGCCGATAACTTTTTCTAAAGGTAGTTCTAAAAGCCTGGCCAGCTGCGAATTGCAATACAATATCCGAGCAAACCCATCAAGGGTGAGTGCGCTTTCGGTCATCTGTTCGATAAAAATCCGGTAGGTATGATCAGCACTCTTGAGCGTGAAGAGCTGATGTCCATCTTCACCATTTACAATCAGGGCATCAACTTCCCCCGAGCGGATGGCCTGGATGATATCGTTCGCTTCTTCCAGCTGGAGACGAAGTTCCTCATAGGCACGTTCAAGCTGAATATGTTCACTTGTCTTCTGCATAATTTAATACCTGATACCCAAGCCCTTCAATACTTTTTCACGATCGGAACAATCACCGATAAGCTTTCTGGTAGGAAGAGGAGATTTTTTGATCAACATTGGAATGGCGGTAACGTCCTCATGCTGTACCAGTAAGGGTTGCTGATGTGCATCAATAATATCCAGCTCGTACCTGCCGGCAATAAATTCCTCGCAGATTGCACGGATATTAACAATGGCCCTTGCGGAAACCGGTGATGCACCTGCAATGAAAAGCCTAAGCGAAAAAAATTCTGCGCTTGGGGTACTATCTGGATGATCTGGATTTCCTGTAGACATCATTAATTATTAACCTTTGTACGTATATCCAGTCCCACTAAAACCTTTTCCTCATTTGAAAGGTCACCTATAATTTTGCGAACGGGTTCAGGCACTTTTTTCACCAGTGTCGGAATTGCAAATATCTGATCACCTTCAGCCAGTTGTGGTTTTTCCAAAAGGTCGATCACCTCAATGCTATATTTTCCCTTCAGATGTTCTTCGCAGAGCTTCTTCAGGTTTTCCAGTGCCGCTACCGATTTACTCGTTTTACCGGCTACATACAGCCGGAGTTCGTATGCTTTACCCACTATTTATTTCTTTTTTTTATTTCTATTTTGTTCTTCTCTACCCGTATTTCCCCTGCGCATGTCGGCAATTTTGCTTATGGTTTCGCCCATAATCTGTTTTTTTAAGGCCTCCTCTACATAAACTTTATTAAGCTCTTCTTCTGCAGATTCATATTCTGACCTTAAACTTTCAATCTTTGATTGCAAAACTTTCCGCTTACGTTCCAGTTCACGGTCTTTCCGGCTGACTGCCTGTGCATGGATCACTTCACCGGTTTGTTCTAGCAATACCCGTGCCTCTCTTGCCGATCCGGTAAGCACACCATCCTCGGTAAGATATACGTCCATCAGGTTAAGCCCCTGATCGGTAATGACAAATTCCCTAATCTGATTGGAATGTTTCATGCCCCTTGATTTCATGATATACAGGCCTCTGTTTCTTTCCCCATTACTCTCGATATCCCGGATCAATAACCATGCATCAACAAGCGAAGATACACCCTCGTCGGTTTGTTCGTTCACGATAGTATTGAGGGTAAGTGCGGTAAACATTACCGTAATCTGCTCAGCCTGTAGAAAGTCGATCAGACGCACAAGCATGGTTTTCACCTCACTTACAGATCCTATCGTGATCAGGTTAGTGATCGGATCAAGCACAACCACGGAGGGTTTGAATTTTTTGATCGCCTTGTGAATTGCCACCAAATGCATCTCCAGGCCATATAAAGTAGGGCGTGAAGCATAAAACTCCAGGGTCCCTTTGGTTACATGTTTTTGAAGATCAACACCAATAGAGCGCATGTTCCTGATAATTTGTTTTGGGGACTCTTCGAAAGCAAAGAAAAGACATTTTTCGCCTCGCGCACAGGTAGAATTGGCGAATGTGGCCGCTATACTGGTCTTGCCCGTTCCAGCCGTACCTGAAACCAATATACTGCTTCCTTTATAAAAGCCAGAATTTCCCAGCATTTTGTCAAGTGCAGGAATACCTGAAGATAAGCTTTTCGAAGAAACCTCATGATTCAGTTCCAAAGAGGTAACCGGAAGTACCGAGATACCTTCATCATCGATCAGGAAAGGGTACTCATTGGTTCCATGAACCGATCCGCGGTATTTTACAATCCTAAGCCTTCTGGTGGAGATTTGGTTAATAATCCTATGGTCAAGTAAAATCACACAGTCTGACACATACTCTTCCAGTCCCTGACGGGTGAGCCCATTTCCACCGCGCTCCCCTGTGATGATTGCAGTAACCCCTTTCGATTTTAGAAACTGAAAAAGCCTCCTGATCTCTGCCCGTAATATTGCAGCGTTGTTTAGCCCCGAAAACAAGTTCTCGATGGTATCCAGCACAACTCTTTTAGCACCTATACTGTCAATGGCATAACCCAAACGAATGAAAAGTCCTTCCAGATCATATTCCCCGGTCTCTTCTATTTCCGAACGGTCGATGTGTACATAATCCAACTTTATTTTCTTATCCTTTTCTAAGCGATCCAGATCAAATCCGAGTGAGGCTACATTCGCTTTAAGTTCTTCAGCTTTTTCCTCAAAAGCCATAAATACGCCGGGTTCGTTATAATCCAGTGCCCCTTTTACGATGAACTCTATGGAAAAAAGTGTTTTCCCAGAACCCGCTTCGCCGCAGACAAGTGTAGGCCTTCCCGAGGGTAGTCCCCCCAGCGTGACTTCATCAAGTCCGGAAATACCAGTAAGTGTTTTAGGAATTGTACCTGATGAGCGCGTTTCCGACTGCTTTTTTACTTTAGCCATTCATTTAAATTTTAAAGCCTAAATCTATTAATTAATTATAACCTCAGATCAGCTCTTTTCAAACAAACAGGGAATATAAAAAAATGTTTGCCACCAGCGCACATATATCCCATCTAAAAGTCGTAGCGCTTTTGAAATAACTTTCACCATAAGTTATCACGGCAGGATGCAAGATTCATCGTTGTACCGCTGATCATTTCAGGTCTGCCCTGCAATTATTGATAGCCCCTATTATTACCATGTTGATCCCAAATCATTGGGAGAATTCTCGCCCGAACCAGAATGATCTCTAAAAACGAACTCCTTTTCGCCCGATTTTTAAACCTGTTCGTCGAGAATTACACTGCGTTGGTATAATTGAGCATTTTCTGCTGCAACGTTTTGCCCATAGTGGCGTCTTATCTACAAAACAATCACAAAATATTAATTAAAAATATAAATAACAGCATTATGAAAACCTCAATCAAAACCCTAACAAAATCAGTATTAGCAGCTATCGTTTTAAGTTCTGCTATTTTCTCAACAAGTGTAATGGCAGGCGAAAAACAGCCAGTTAAAATGTCGGCACCTAAAAACATCAGCCAGGTTATCGTAAGTGGAAATGTAGAAATTACATTGATACAAGGAGAAAAAGAAGGCGTAAGCTACAATGATGATAACACTGGTAAAGTAAAAGTAATCCAGGATGGACATGCATTAAAAATTAGTTCGGCAGATAGAAATACCGCTAAGATTACTGTTTATGTAAACAATATCTACAGAGTACAGGCTTCTGAAAATGCAGTAGTAAAAACAGCTGGTAAATTAGATGCTAAATACCTACAGTTATTCTTAAAAGGAAATGCGGTTGCTGAAATCGATTCAGATACAGAAAGTTTATATACTGTAATTGAAGGCCGTGCCGATTTAAAATTAAGCGGAGCTACAGGAGAACACATCTTAGTAATGGGAAGCACTCCAAAATTGAATCTTGACAGGTTTGCAGCATTGAAAACACAAATGAGCTCTCCAGTAACTGGTACAGAACAAACAGCTTCATTAGCAAAATAAGTTCATCACAATATTAGTAAAGGGCGGCAAAAATATTTTGCCGCCCTTTTTTTGTTGAAATTTTTGTTCAGAAATAAGTCTTCCTTTGGTCTTATCCGCACATAACTTCACCATTGATCTGAAACTGATTTCGCTTTACAGTAAGGCAATTTAAGAAATGGCCAAAGAATGTGGCCGAAGTGATACGCTCAGAAAATCAATTCTAATCCCTATTTTTGAAAACCCATATTTTCAATAAAAGATAATATTCAATACTGCTTAAGCTAGATGATAACACGAAATTCTTTTTACCCGGCCATCCGGAACTCCATATCGTTACTTTTTATCCTGTTTTTTTCTGCTCATGTGTTTGCGCAGCAAGATAAAGGTCAGGATGTAGCTATTCTTTCCGATTCTGCTACCTTGACCAGGGGTGATTATCTCACGCATCTGGAAAAAGTATTTGAAACCGTTAATAAAGTTCCGGTTACTGTTGGCTCTTTTAAGAAACTTAAGCCCATAGAAGCACATTTAACGCAGGATGAAGCTGCACTGGCACTGCTTAAAAGCCGTTTAACACAAAGTGACAGGTCTCCAAACCTGCAAAACCTGCAGATGGACCAAACCCTGCTGGAAGAACTACAAGGCAATAACAAAGATTGTTTATCAGACCTTGATGAATATGAAAAGGAGCTACGGGCTTTAAAAACCGAGATTCTGAACCTGCGTAAAGATACCGTACTGATTAAAATATTTACGGTGCCTGCCATACAGGTGATGTTTAAAGATCAGTTTGCAGAGTTAAAGAAGAAACGGATAGTGATGGATAGTTTATTGAAAACAACTACCTTATCAATTAACAACCTGCAGGCCAGAACCTCTTCTAACCTGATCAATATTAAAGAGTTAATGTACCTGACCGATAGTCAGCTCGATGCGGTGAGCATTAAAGCTTTTGGTAAAGAGCGCCGTTACTTATGGGAATCGGTAAACAAACGGGCCAATAAAAGCATGGGCTTTCGCAGGTTTATCAAAGGAGAGCAGGAAATATCAGGCTATTATTTTGTATATACCCGAAGCAGCCGGCTCTTATTGCTGTTCACCTGTACCATATTTTTCTTTTGGGTATTCTTCAATTTCAGAAGTGTAAAACAGCGTGGCCGTTTAGAAACCCTTGATGGTTTTTCGCTGATCAGTCCGCAGCCTTACCTCATCACCTTTATTATGCTCTTTGCACTGGCGCCAATCTTTGATCTGCGGGCGCCTGCACTTTACATAGAAGCGGTGGAGATTATACTGGCTATTTTGCTCACGGTATTTTTCCGCAAAAAGCTAAGCGCAAAGTTATTTTACTATTGGTGCATATTTGTGGTACTCCTTCTTGCCCCGGTTTTTTTACGCCTTTTGGGTATGCCACCAAGATACCAGCGCTGGCTCCTGCTGTTCCTCACGACCAGTTCGGTGGCCTATGGCATTATGGTATGGAAAATGCTCGATGAGCAAACCAAACGATATAAAATGATCCTGACCACGGGTTTTATTTATGTTGTCTTTGCCATCATAGCTACCTTTTGTAATCTATTTGGCCGCTTTACCCTCACGCAGATTTTTTATTCTGCCGGGGTAAGCTCGCTTTTAAACGCCATATCGTTAACCATCCTGGCCAAAGTATTGGTAGAAGCCTTTTTGCTACAGATGAAAAGCAGCAGGATCAGAAAGGGATTTCCGGAATATTTCGACTGGCAGCCAGTAATTGCCGGACTTAAAAGGCTCACGGGTATTGGCGCTACCCTAATCTGGTTTGTCATCTTTACTACCAACCTGAATATTTTTAACGGGCTGTATGAATCGGTAATGGAAATCCTGACTGAGAAAAGAACGATAGGCAGTTTCTCTTTTACTTTTGGTGGCATTGTATTGTTTTTGGGTATTATCTGGATTGCCAACTTTTTGCAGAAATACATTGCTTATTTCTTTGGCGATACCGGCGATGATAGCTTTGATGATAACAAAGGAGAGCGATCTAAATTACTGGTTACCCGTTTGGTGTTATTAATTGGCGGCTTTTTAATCGCCGTTGCAGCCTCCGGACTGCCAATCGATAAAATAACGGTGATCCTGGGTGCATTAGGTGTGGGAATTGGTTTGGGTTTACAGAATATCGTAAGCAATTTTGTATCGGGCATTATCCTTATTTTTGATAAGACGATCCGAATAGGTGACATTGTAGAACTGAGCAATAAAAAAGGAAGGGTAAAGGAAATCGGCGTACGCGCCAGTACCCTACTTAGCGACGAAGGCGCCGAAATTATTATTCCTAACGGCTCCATTTTATCGAACAACATCATCAACTGGACACTGAGTAATAACCAGATGCGGGTAGATATTTCTTTATCAATTGCCAAACCCTTTAATTCAACTGAAGTGGTAAACCTGATCAGAGAAATTATTGTAGAGAACAGCAATGTTTTTATCAGCAAAGAACCGATCATTATGATCAGCCCGATAAGTAAGCTCAACAGCAATATCAACATTTATTTCTGGTGTAAGGATATTTCTAAAGCTGATCTCACAAGAAGCATGATCAATGCGCAGATATTTGAGGTGTTTGAGCAGAACAACATCGACATTTTATAATCCAAATATTATAGACTAAAAGAATTATAAAGTCAGTAATCTACACCAAATGGCATAATATGTTCATTATTTTTAAAAAAATGAACATATTATGCTTTTCTGTTCAAAATATTACATATTTTTGTGATATGTTCAATATTTCGTAAAATATGAACACATGCCTAAAGTCTGTCCATTAATAATTAATATTATACACATACGCTTAAGGATATAATAAAAATGAACATTTATGGTATATGATAGAACACGTCCTTTCAATGATCTCCCACTCTTACCTCCTTTAGAAAGTATTGAGGAGGATATAGATATTTTAAAAAAATTAGTAACAGCTTCAAGAGCATTGGCTACAACAAATAGCAGCCTTTATCGCCTGCCCAATCCAACAATGTTAGTCAACACTATTGCACTACAGGAGGCACAAACCTCAACCGCGATTGAAAATATATTCACCACAGAAGATGAATTATATAAGGCCGTTTCAGATACGCTTAGAGAAGATAACATTAAGCCCGCAACGAAAGAGGTATTAAGGTACCGGGAGGCACTTTGGGAAGGGTATAAACTGATTGTAATAAACGGAAAAATAGATAAGGATTGTATCATCAGTACATTCAGACAGATTAAAAATACAACGGCAGGTTTCAGGCCCCAACAAAGTTTAACAGTGATCAGAAGAGGGCAAAGTCAATTTAGATCAGGCGAGATTGTATATACCCCACCTAGAGGAGAGGGCATAATTGAAGCAAAAATGGACAATTTGATTGAATATCTAAACGATGATAATAAGTACCCATCAGACCCACTGATAAAAATGTGCATCGCCCACTATCAATTTGAAGCAATACATCCATTCACCGATGGAAATGGAAGAACTGGAAGAATTCTAAACCTTTTATATTTAGTCAACAAAGATTTATTACAACAACCTATATTATATCTGTCCAAATACATTATCCTAAACAAAGATGATTATTACTATCACCTAGGGGTAGTTACCCAGAGAGGTTCATGGAAACCCTGGCTCCTATATATGCTTGATGCTGTAGAAAAAACTGCTGTATTAACTAACCAGTTGATCATAAGTATTCTGAATCAGATGGAAGCTACCCTATCTTATGGAAAATCCAAGATCAAATGGTATAATAAAGAAATTAATGAAGCTATTTTCAGCCAGCCCTATATTAGACCTAAATTTATTGGAGATCTGCTTGGTGTTAGCTCAAGAACGACACTTACTAAATACTTCAGAGAACTTGAAGATGCAAAAATAGTGAGTGCAGCTAAAGATGGTAGAGAAGTATTTTATATTAATGATGATCTTATTCAAATTTTGAAGGGATAAAAGACACTTTAGGCCGTACTGAAGAACAATGACTTTTCATTTGTCCAAACCAGTAGGATAAATCAAAAAAGTGTATTTATCTTTAAAGCATGAACAAGTTTATCCTTTCTGAAATCAATATTTATCCCATCAAATCGCTGGGTGGAATACGCCTTGAAAAAGCGCAACTCGAAGAAAGGGGCCTGCAATATGATAGAAGATGGATGCTTGTTGACGAGGAAGGTATCTTTATTACCCAAAGGAAACACTTTGAACTGGCACTATTGCAGGTAAATATTAGCGATGGTAAATTAACAGTTTCCCATAAAAAATTACCTGAGCAAAGTATATTCTTTTCTTTGGATGAAGATACCGGGGAGCAAATTTCAGTTGTAATCTGGAACGATACCGCTACAGCACTTGAAGTAAATAAAACGGTAAGCGACTGGTTTTCTGATTTCCTGAACTTTAAGGTTAGACTGGTAAAAATGCCTTTAACTGAAAAACGATGGGTAGACCGTGATTATGCTTTGAATGATGAAATAGTGAGTTTTGCCGATGGTTATCCCTGTTTGCTTATCGGTCAGTCTTCGCTTGATGGCCTTAACAACAAGCTAGACCAACCCATTCTGATGGACCGTTTCCGTCCAAATTTTGTTTTTACGGGTGGCGAGCCTCATGTGGAGGACGGTTTTCAAAGTTTTCATATTGGCGAGGTACTGTTTTCTGCGGTAAAACCTTGTGCAAGATGTGTATTAATCACGATCGATCAGCAAACCGGCGAAAAAGGCCAGGAACCATTGAGAACGCTGGCCGGTTACCGTACAGCAGGCAAAAAAATCATGTTCGGACAAAACCTGCTTCATCATCATTTAGGTACAATACGTGTTGGTGATGAATTAAAAGTTAAAGATTGGAAGGAAGCGCATTAACACGCTTCCCTATTCCATAAGCAAATGCAGACCTATTTCATTTGCATTGTGGTAACTTTATTTAAACGGTTTTAGCTTTTCCAGTAAGCGTATTCCCGCATCATCTATGTCGGTTTTCGGCAATTGTTCATTTTCGAATACCTGCAAACACCAATTTATTATTTTATTGTCGGGATATTGTTTAACCTGCCCCTTCAGCCATTTGCTGGCTTCTGCTCTTTTTCCAAGTTTTTCAAGTGCCCAGGCCGTTGCCAGATGATTGGAAGCGATAAAATTATTCACGGTATTCTCAATTTTAGATTTGAACTGAATAATCTTTTGTAAAGAGGCTTTTGCGGCTGCTCGTTTTCCCATTTGTTTATAGCACAGATAACTCATCCAATCTTCTAAACGTTCATCCAGATTTTCCGGATAGGGTTTACCCACCCCTAAGTTCAACGGCCACTTCTTTGCCTCATCAATGAAAGTAATTGCGGTGTTATAATCGTGATGTTGTATCCTTTCAATGGCTTGCATCAGCTCTGCCTCCCGATATAGTTCGCGCCCGATTGTAGCCCCCTCGAACGGCAGGATATTGATTTTTGATAAAAGTTCAGTGCATTTTCGGTAATCCTTATTAAGCAACAGCGCTTTTGCATACAACATACCGATGATATAATTGTCCTGGTGTGCATTGTAATAAGGTTCAATTACCGTCAGCGCATTCTGCTTATGGCTAATGTAATAATCGCCCAATAGTTTAATGTAACGCCAGTCATTTTTATCTAATGCAATTGCCTTTTTAAGATCAGCAAGATCTGAGTTCCCCATTAGCATTGCGGCACGGGCGGCATAAAAAGCTGCAAAGTCTGGCTGATCGCCACATGCGGTAAACAACTTTTTGCTTTCAGTGATGTTATTCCGGTCTTTATATAAAAGGGCAAGGTAATATTTTGGTTTCCAGCTTTTGCTGTTTTGTGTTGCCCATAACAATACTTCGAGGTCTTCTGATCGGAACGGAAATACAAATGCGGGAGAGGTAGCATCGGCCTGTTCTAATAGTAGAGAGGAAGACAATCCTTTTTTATACTGCAAAAATGCCAGCCAATAATTTACCAAAGCATTTGTAGGCGCCAGGTTCAATACTTTTTCACATTCCTCATAACACCCGCTTTTGTAATAACTAACAGCCAATTCTAAAAAGGTTTCGGTTGGCTGCTCATCGCGGATCATTGAAGTGAATGCTGTTTTGTTTTCTGCTGAAGGCTTTGCCAGATATTTTTCGAAACGTGCGAAATGATTAAGTGGATCAAATGACAAAATCGTATCCAATACCGGTTTAGCATTTTTATCTTGATAGCGAAGGGCAATAGCCTGTACTTGTAGTGCAGCAATATCAAAACGGTTATAATCAATCGCTTTGCCTGCATACTCCATTGCCTTGTTCCAGTTTTTTTCTACCAGATATAATTTACCTAAACCATTATAAGCTGCACTTCTGTACTCAATGGACAAACTTGCAATATCAAAACCGTCTTTAGCATCAATTACATTGCCCATTTCTGCATTGATGATGCCATAATAATAATTAGCTGCACCATCATTCGTATCCATACTTAATGCTTTTTTTATCACTTTTAAAGCTTCGGCATACTGCATATTGCGGTACATTAATTCGGCCATTTTAACCAATGCGGGTAAAAAATTAGGTTCTTTAGCTAACGATGATTTTAATTTTTCTGCTGCAGCGGCGTACATTTTCTGATCCATCAGCGCCTTACCCTGCAAATAAAGGCCATAGCCCGAATTCCAGTTAAAATCTTTGGGCGATTCAAGCGGGCGGCTCAGGTTATAGGCATCCGGTTTAGACTCGTAAATCAGCTTATTATCGCCTAAAGTAACAACCAGATCTCCAGGATTCACATCCATTTTTATAGAATCAGTAAAAGTTTTGGATGGGGCGATTGCTATTTTTTTATCATAAATATTTTTCCCTCCCTGCGTCACCTTTAGTGTTTCTGAAATCTGCTGTACAGCACTCAAATAAATTTTAAACCAGCCATTTTCATGTTTCACATTCAATGCGCCATACTCATTGGCTTTTACAAAACCTTTCGTTTTTAAAACAGGATACCAGTATTCTGTCCATAAATCAGCCGCGCCAGGTGAAAAACTTTTATGTTTGAATGGCGTAAAGGTACTCTTATCAGCAGTTTGATTGAATAATCTTCCGGATTGGATTTCGGAGTATTGACCATCTGTATCGGTCAACAGCTTTTCCCATATCATGCCCTGATCTGAGAGTCCCCAGATCCATATCTTTTTACCTGCCTTATCATCGTGACCAGAATATCTTGCAATTCCGAAATCGTCATCATGCCAGTAAGCCCCAAAAAAATCAGTGTATTTGCCAAATACATGGTAAGATTTATACCCACCAAAATTATTGTTATCATAAAAAGAAATGTCTTTACCATTCTCCTTATTTATCGGCCAGTCGCTGTGCTCGCCTTCATGCCCCAGATAATGGGTGCCCGGATAAATGTATTCTAAATTTCCACTCACCTTTATCCCCGTGTTCATCCAATGGTAATAGGGCTGCTCAACAGGTGTTGAATTAAACCAGAAACATTTGGTGGTAAAATATGATTTATCCCGGGGCAGATTAATTTCCATTGTCCAGTTTGTCCGGGTTAGCAGATCCAGTACCCCAATAAAACAGCTTACACTGCCGTCGTCATTTTTTCTGGTCAAATAGTTTACCGGCGTTACCGTGTTAGGTGTATGCCCCATAATGCCATAGTTCGGCTCAATTCCACCACTGGTCCAGGGGCCGCGCATGGCTATATCCCTAAATTTCACCACATGGTTATCGTAAACGAAAGATTTTCCTGTCGATTTTTCAATGGCCGACCATATCTTTCCTCCTATCTCTGGTAAGATGGTCAGTTTTAAATAGGCATTTTCCAGCTCAATAACTTTCCATTCTTTTTGTACGGGTTTATCGGTAAATCCATCGTAGCGGAAATAAGGATAAATGTGGGTAAACGAAGGAATTGGATTAGGATCAGAAAAGGGATAAGTTTTAAATGCCTTCTTATATTCGCGGATACGGGCAGCCTCCTGACCAAAAGCATTGACTGTAACGACACAGATTAAAAATGCGAAGCATAAATATTTTTTCATTGTAACCTTTATGTGATGAAATAACCTGAACCACTATTGAAACATTTCCTGGCTAGCATATAACTAGATCGACTATTTCAAATCGTTAATTCTGACTTGTTTTAAGCCTTTTTAGTTGAACTTAACTAAGATAGAATTTCCTGTTCATTTTATCGTATCAGCAATGAACCGTAGGGATGGTTTTTAGTAATGATAATCTGTAAGGCCAATAGCCAAAATTTAGTCCTTTGAAGTAAGAATATAGCAGCGCATACCTGGAACATCCATATGTGTATTTTGATAATCGCTTGATTAAAGAAAAGAATTCTTCCAAATTGCCATTTTAATAAAAAGTGTAATTTATTTTAGCAATATTTATTTTTTGATTCTATTTACTGTAATCAAGATTAATAAGCATTTGAAAACAAGATTTTGAAAAAATTAAAAGATAATAAGCGCTCTTTTCCTGATTCATCAGAATCTTTAAC
The DNA here is from genome assembly GCF_059423705.1 of Pedobacter sp. GW460-11-11-14-TSB4. NCBI lineage: Bacteria > Pseudomonadati > Bacteroidota > Sphingobacteriia > Sphingobacteriales > Sphingobacteriaceae > Pedobacter > Pedobacter sp. GW460-11-11-14-TSB4. The sequence goes on along the minus strand of NZ_JBWKYI010000024.1, from coordinate 50,130 downwards.
AGTACGCTACAAAGATGCACAACCCTCAATACTTGACGGAATCGATTTTAAGCAACTTAAAACTACCAAATGAAAAAGATCATCATTATAGCTATTATTTGTATTGGTCTTGCGATGATATCATGGCCTTTCGGCATAGCCATTTATAATAAATCAAACCAAAACTTGAAGACTGCCGAAATAAGATCCCTGCTAATTGGAAGATGGAAATTTTCACACGGAAATTTTAATGGTTCGCAGAAACATAAAGAAATCGATTTGATGCAAGGACAAATATTCGATTTTTCAAGTATTTCGTATCGCACAAATAAAAGCAAGTGGTATTGCTTACCAAACGCTTATTTAATAAACCAAAGTCAGGTTGGTGGTCAGTTTTTTTATTCGTTTGTAGGTGCACAATCGAATCGAAATAGTTTTCGAATACTTTTATTAAATGATAAAGAACTATCAGGAGGTTGGGTTTCACAGCCAGATGAAATGCCAAAACCTGTTTTTTATTTTAAAAAGATGAATTAAATTTTTATCGTTTAACTTATCTGAATTAAGATTTATCTCTAATATTTATAGTCAGAGGAGTTATTTAGTAGGGCCTATTACATATAAGACCGCAGAAAGTTAATGCTGCGGTCTTTTTATTAGCGCTAAATACAAATTGCATTTATAGGAATCTACTTTTTAATTGGAATCCTAATATTGTACAATTTATCATGTAATGCTTTCATCTGTGTTTCCGAAAACTTAATGTCTTTTCGATCATAGGTCATTAATCCATTGGTTTCTACTTCCACATCGGTCGTTTGCGTGTACACGCCGGCAGAAAGTCCTAAGGGGATTAATTCTTCCAAACGTTTCATAAACTGGGCGTATTTGTTAAACAGATCGGTTTTGTTTTTAAAACTCTGATAACCCCAGTTGTTTTTCTGTTGCCAAACATGGCCATCAATAGGCAGGCCAAGTCCGCCAAACTCACCAAGCACAAGCACATAATCTTTCCCAAAATAATCAGGGCTCGGCATAGCCGGATGTGGATAATTATGCAGATCGATAATATCGCCTACCGGATGAAAATTACCTCCACTAGCCGTATTTACAAGCCTTGAAGGATCTTTCTCTTTCGTCCATTTGGCAATTTCTACCGTCTTAAACTGGCCCCAGGCCTCGTTAAAAGGTGTCCATACGACGATTGAAGGCACATTGTAAAGCGCATCGATAATCGCATTCCACTCTTTTTTATAATAGCCTTCAGATTCTGCACTTCTGTTTTGATCTGAGCCATGGTCTAAAATACCCGGACGGTTCTCCCAGCCATTACCCAAATCGCCACTTGGCATATCCTGCCAAACCAGCATACCCGCTTTATCGCAATGGTAGTACCAACGTGCGGGCTCTACCTTAATGTGTTTTCTGATCATATTAAAACCCATTTCTTTGGTTTTATCGACATCAAATTTTAAGGCTGCATCCGTTGGTGCAGTGTAAAGACCATCTGGCCACCAGCCCTGATCTAGCGGACCGTACTGAAAAACAAATTCATTGTTTAACAGCATACGCTGAATACCATTCTCATCTTTGCCCATTGAGGTTTTGCGCATGGCAAAATAACTTTTCACCTCATCTACCTTTTTATTTTTAGCAATCAGTTCAACTTTTAAATCGTATAAAAACGGATTTTTAGGGCTCCAAAGTTTAGGGTTCGCAATTTTTAAATTGATTGCACCGTTACCATCAGCAATCTGCTCAGCGACTTTCGTAGTGCCATCCCATGCCGAAACCTTAACCTGATCGCCAGTACCAGCGCCTGTTAAAAATGGGGTAACCGCTACCGTTTGCTGATCGATATCTGGTGTTATTTTAAGGTGATCGATGTGTACTTTATTTACCGCTTCAATCCAAACGGTTTGCCAGATACCGGTTACCGGGGTATACCAGATGCCTTCAGGCTTTTTCACCTGCTTTCCTCTTGGCTGAGGGCCTTCATCTGTAGGGTCCCAGACCTCTACAGTTAAAGTCTGGTTTCCACTCTTGTTCAGAAACGGCGTAATATTGAAACTGAAAGGATCGAAACCGCCTTCATGTTTACCTACCACTTTACCGTTGATGCTCACGGTACTTCTCCAGTCAACCGCGCCAAAATGAAGCAAAATTTCTTTACCCTTCATATTGGCCGGTACGGTAAAGCTGGTTTTGTACCAGAGCAGGCTATCCTTACCAACGGTTTTGCCCACACCCGAAAGTGAAGATTCTACCGCGAAAGGAACCAGAATTTTACCCTGATTGATTGCCGGTTGTTGCGATTTTCCGGAAATGGCATAATCCCAAAGTCCGTTTAAGTTTTTCCAGTTACCAGCACGCTCGAACTGTGGGCGTGGATATTCTGGCAAAACATTTTTAGGATTAACTTCCTGTGCCCATGGTGAAGAGATTTTCCCTTTTACCATCGACCACGATTTGTCCTGTTGCGCGGAAAGGGATAACGAGAGCCCCAGCAGCGAGATAAGGATGGATACTTTTTTGTTCATTGGTTTAAATTTGTGTGTTAAGGTTGGGTTTGGCAATGTTTTTAATTTAAGCAAAGAATAGTTTCATCCTGAGGGCTTATTTGTTTCATAAAAGTCAATATGAATGACAGCAATTAATTTACGCTTAAAATCCCCATAGTTACCGTCATTTCGAGCGAAGTGCAACGCAGTCGAGAAATCTGTCTAGATAGATCTCTCCATTTCGCTGTGCTACAGTCGAGATGACGACTATTCTATTGGGGTTTATCAATGATAGCCTCTGGAAAGACAAATATTTCAATTTTCAACTAAGGGTCTTCGACTCCGCTCAGACTGACAATAATTTTTATGAATCCATTCTTCGGATCTTCCTACTGAAAAAAATTTATTTGTTATTGAGTTTTTTAATCAGGTTTACCTCATCCAGGCGGTATGGGGTGCCATCGGGCTGAAAGATTTCGTGGAACCACTCAATCGGATCAGATCCATCGGCAAGCGGGGTATCCCAGGCATATTTGGTATTGGTTTTACCCGCAGCAAATCCCCAGTTAATGGCGCCAACATTTTCATTTTTTAGCATAGGCAAAATGTTTGAAAAGCGGCTGTTGCGTGATCGGGCCATATATTCGGTACAGATCAGTGGCCGGCCGCTGGCTTTTAACAGATCAATGGTTCTTTGGTGCCAGTCTGGTGCCTCATAGTTATGGTAGGTTACAATATCTGAGTTGGCCAGCTGTATTTCGTTAAGCTTTTCGAAACCCCAGCTCCACAATCCGATAGAAATCGGCTGATCGGGATTGACTGCTCTTGCCCAGCTGATGGTTTTGGTTAACAAGGGAATGGTAGCCTCTAACTTTCCACTATTTCCGGGTTCATTGTACAAATCCCAAAGTAAAATTCTTTTATCGTGTGCAAAATGGCTAAGTACATCCTTTACATATTTTTCGAGTTCAGGGAAATTGGCTTCTTCTTTAAAAGCAGGATCACCGGGATCTTGCAACCAGCCCGAATTGTGAACACCTGTTTTAGGTGCCGGCTGTTTACCAATGGCTGAAGTTTTATTCCAGCAATCGTCGAAAAAGACAAACATCGGTTTAATACCATGTTTTTGGGTAATGGTTAAAAACTGATCCATTCTCTTTTTAAAACCCTCAGGATCCTGACTCCAGGCCTTACTGAACAAGAATACACGCAGCGTGTTAAAACCAATTCCTTCGGCCCAGCCCAGTTCTTTATCAATCAGATCGGGTGAAAAAGTATCGGCCTGCCACATTTCCAGCTGATTGATGGCATTGGAAGGAATGTAGTTTGCACCTGTTAACCATTTATGTTCCTTGTACCAGGCATTGGCTTTTTCTACTGACCAAACTTTTGCAGGCTCAGTACTTTTTTTTGTTTTTTGCGCGAAACCCAGGCTGATGTTCAAACTCAGTACAGCAAGAAGCGCATAGTTTTTTAAATTCATATCGGTATTTATCTGATTATTATTTATTTCGGTTTGATGGTGAGGTGATGCTCAGTCCTGCTTTTACCGGAGTTCCAAAATTTGGTGTACCATCGGTATTCCAGTTGAATTTTTGGGCACGGGGTGAGCGGAAACCTCCGCAACCCTGACCCGGTTTATCGTTGGCATGATATAGGATCCAGTCTTCTTTTCCGTCTGGCGATTTAAAAAATGAGTTATGACCCAGCGCGTAGATGCTGTCTTTTGGCGACTGCTGGAAAACAGGCTGATCAGATTTTGCCCAGGAAGCAGGATCGAGCAGATTGCTTTTAGCCGACGCGGAAAGCATACCCAGGGCATAAAAATCTGTCCAACAGCCACTGGCTGAATAAATGACAAATATTTTATCTCCATGCGGCAAAAACTGAGGCCCTTCGTTTACATCCACATGGGCTCCTCCACCCAAATCCCCTATTTTTTCCCAGTTAAATTTTGGTGTAGAAATCTTCACTCTTTTTCCTTCTACCGTCCATGGATTTTTAAGCCTGGCGATGAAAATTTCCTGTTTGCCGTTTTCATCACCCTCCCATCCAGACCAGATCATATATAACTGGCCTTTAAAATCGATTACATCCCCATCAATGGCCCATTTATCAGTTGGATCGGCAATTTTACCTTTAAATACCCACTCGCCTTTCATGGGGTCGGCTGAAGCATTTTCTAAAACATACATGCGGTGGTTTTCATTTCTTCCATCATCGGCAGCGAAGTAAGCGTACCATTTGCCTCTTAAAAACATGACTTCCGGTGCCCAGATTTCTTTACTATACATGGTGCCTGCAGGTGCATGCCAGATGGTTTTCCGCTCTGCATCTTTTAAGCCATCTAAGGTTTTGGTTTTCCAAAGATCTACCCGGTTGCCAGTGGTATGGGTATAATAGTAATAACCATCTTTATAATAACTATAAGGATCGGCCCCGGATGGCAATAAAGGGTTGGTAAATGTTTGTGCAGGCAAGCCCACTGCCCATAACAGGCATAAAGTACTCAGCAAATATCTTATTTTCAAAGCGTTCATTTTTAAAGCTTTACATCTTTTATGTTTTTCGATTAGTGGCATTCGCCAATCCTTAAAAAAAGCAATTTCTTCTCTTAAACCGATTCATTTTCATCTCAATATTTCTACAAATGCAATCAATTTAACCCTAGAATGTTTTTGCAACACTTTGCCTTAAAAACCGAAAACTTTCAGCGTCGATTTGCATATGGTAGCGATCATTTTTATCTTTTACAAAAGCCGCTTTGACAACAGCGGTTGCCCTCGGCGATACCTTGTGGTTCGTGTAATGGGTATGAAATACATACTGCAGCTGACCACTTTTATCCGTAAAAAAATCTCCGTGACCGGTTCCGTTTAGCTGTAAGGTCTTTTTGCTGATGATCGGATTGCCTGTATATTTTAACCAAGGTCCTGTAGCTGAGCCTGAAGTAGCATAACCCACGGCATAATCCGGATTCCTGAAATCATTTGCGGAGTAAAAAAGATAATAAAGATTGTTCTTTTTTAGAACCGTTGGGCCTTCGGTTACCGGCCAATCGGTTTTTGCCGTATTTTCCCAGGGCTCAGTTCCTGATAAACAAAATTTTGTTGTTTCAGGGATTACATCTGAAAAATCATGCTTCAGTTCTGCTACAAAAATCCGGTTACCCTGATCAAGCTTTACATGATAGAGGTAGTTTTTTCCATCGGTATCGGTAAATACAAATGGATCGATCTGTTTCCCTATACCTGATATTGCTTTTAATTCTTTCTGAACAAAAGGACCTGTTGGGCTATTACTATGGGCAATAGCAATCTGTTCATCAGCGGTATAAGCCATGAAATAGGTTTTACCCTTTTTAAATACCTGTGGTGCCCAAAACCCTTTAGTTCCAAAGGCATCGCCCTTTTTTAAGGCAAATCCCTTATTTTTTCCGGCCGGTTTAGTCCAGTTTTTAAGATCGCGGGAAGCATAAACCATAAAGCCTTCATCGCCGCTGGTACCATATAAATAGTATATACCCTTGTCTAAAAAAATAGTTGGATCGGCCAGGTAAATGGTATCGTTTAATTGCTTGGCAAATGCGTTTTTACCAATAGAAAATACGAAGCAGTATAAAAAAAAGGCAAAAAGATATTTCATTTAATCATGATTAATTAAAGGTAAGATATTGATATCAATAATATTTCGATTGATCGTCATTCCCAACCTGCGCGGGAATGACGAAACTTTAAAGTATAAATATCAACTTAAGAGATCGTCATTTCGAGCGGAGTGCAACGTAGCCGAGAACCACGTAGTGCTCAGCGAAGCTAAATCTATTAGATCTCTCCATTTCGCTGCGCTACAGTCGAGATGACGATTTTTTTTTGTGGATACTGTCATTAACTAAAAATTTATTTTAGTAACAGGCGTAAAAATAAGGTCGTCTACTCCTGCAATTTTAACCCCTATTCTGGCAAAAACATAATTTTGTGCCGGTACAATCGTAGGGATATTTACACTCATATTTAAGTTATTCAGGTCGGCAATTGCCGTTCCGGTGAGTTGTTGTATTGCCAAGTTATTGCCTCCGTCTACAAACTGTGTTTTATTGATATACAGCGATACACTTTCTATATCCTTTGCATTGGCATCGGTGATGATTTTTTCCAGTTTGCAGAATCCATTCACTTTGCCGGAAGCGGCAGTTAAGCTAGCACCGCGGATCATGTAATAAGGCATGACTTCAATATCCATTACCTTGTTCCCGCTAATGTTTACCGCCAGGGTATCCTGTTTACCTGCGGCATTCTTTTTCCATAAAAACGGACCCTGGTTGGGTGAGAAAACTAGTTTATAGTTCCCATCGAATAATTTAGCTGAATAATTACCATCCTGACTTACATTTACGTTAAGTGCGGAGTAGTTACCAAAGCCTGACTGCCAAAGTTCGAAGTTTACCTGGCCGTACTGAACATTAATGGCTTCGCCCTTGTATACGATCCTGCCTGTGAAATCGGCTGCAGGTGCCTCGTAATTATCCTTTTTACAAGAGGAAAAAAACATGGCTATAATTGCCCCTATGATGAAATAAAATCTATTTTTCATGTTATATATGATTATTGATTAGGGTTTCTGATAATTTTCGGATTGCCGTTAAGTACATCCTGCCCGATAGATGAGTAGTAATTACCGATGCGGAAGCGGTGTGCCGCGGTAACACGGCTGGGTTTAATGACCTTAAAAATATACTTCAGGTGATTGGCATTACCCGGGTTGTAGTATTTATATGGCCACAAGCCAAACACCTGTGTACTGGTGCGCGTTGCGCTTCCAATATTGGCTGCATTGATAAAATCGGCGGCCGACATGTTGTTGCCGTTCCATACCTTGTCGGCCAGCCTCCAGCGTTTCATATCCCAAAGCTGATGTCCTTCAAAAGCAAATTCTACTTTTCGTTCGTGTACGATACGGTCGAAAGTAATATTTGCCGGACTTAATGCAACGGTTAATCCTGCACGGTCTCTTACCGGTTTGATATAATTGGCTGCTGTAGCGGCATCACCCAGTTCAAAAGCGGCTTCGGCAGCATTTAACAATACTTCTGCATAACGGTAGCGGATCCACCATACATCGCTCCGGGTCCCAATCTGGCCCGAACCTGTAGCAGGATCTAAATATTTACGCACGTAAAAGCCTGATTGCGCACTGAATTCTAAACCATCAACAGGGCCATCTCTTCCCACCACCTGTACCGATGCCGGATTATCTGGCAGTACCTCTTTTTTGCTCTGCCCGAAATTATCTCCGGTAATGATGGTACCATTGGCTAATTGGTAGCCCGCCCAGATGTCTACCGTTTTCCCTTTAAACTGTGTTCCAGGGAGAATTACCGTTCCGGCTAAACGCGCATCGCGGTCAGCAAAAATATCTGTGATGTTAGTATAATAAACCGGATTTCCACTGCCATCAACCGAAGCCAAAGAGGCATAGGTATTATCCAGTTTTTCGAAAGACTGAACCAGATTTAATGATGGGTTTAATCTTCCACCTTGTGCTTCTTCGGCAGAAGAACGCGGCTGGTTATCGATGGTAAAACCATGAACCTTATTGGTTTTCAATTTAAAATCTTTAGCAAAGATCACCTCCGGATTACTGCCTTTATCGGTAAAAAGGGCCGCAAAATTATCGGATAGGTTTGGGTTCTTTTTGTAAAGTGAATATTTACCGCCATCGATAATTTCTTTTGCCGCATTTAAGGCTTTGGTAAAATAACCATTAGCCATTGCCGCAGGAATGCCAACCTCTCCACCCGGAAGGCTTAATTGAGCATTGCTGTATTTGGCAATCGAACCAGCGTATAAAGCAGCTCTGGATTCCATGGCCAGCGCCGCAGCTTTTGTAGCCCTGCTCTGGATGGTCGCATTATCAGGAAGTATGGTTTTAATGGCTTCCAATTCTGAAATCACAAAATCATAAATTTCTGATTCCTTAGCCCTTGGATATTGCAGGTAACTTGGATCGCCGCTATAATCGTAGGCCAGGGGAACTGTAATCAAAGGAACACCGCCCATTCTTTTTACCATCTCGAAGTATACACCAGCCCTGATAAAACGCGCTTCGGCTAAAAAACGGTCGCGGTCTTCAGCTTTTAAAGCGGTCGCTTCCTGCCCGCGTTTAATAAACAGGTTCAGGTCATTTATGAGCCTGTAAACGCCCATATCCCAGTATCTCCAGGCATCATATCCGTATTCCAAATTCTGGTGGCGACCATAGTCACCACTTGCTGAAGCAAAACCCTCATCAAAATCGGCAAAAAGCCACCACGATTCGATGCGCTGAAAATCAGGGTAACGATCGTACAGATCACCAACTACGGTAAGCACCAGATTGGGGTCTTTCCATACCGCATCAATGGGTAAGGTACTGGTGGGTTGTTTATCTAAAAACTCAGAATCTTTTTTACATGACTGCGCAAAACTTAAACATGCAATGGCAGCAAATGTGTATATATATTTTTTCATTTGATTAGTCGTTTTCATGTTATAGCGATAATTTAAGACCGATGTTAAAAAACTTATTCTGTGGATATTGCAATCCATTATCGTCTGCAATTTCAGGATCTACACCATAATCTTTCAGGTTATCGATCGAGAAGAGGTTGTATCCGTTTACATATACCCTTGCATTCTGGATCTTGATTTTTTCTGCCCATCTTTTTGGCAGGGTATAACCAATCTCAAGTGTACGCGCCCTCAGGTACCTCACGTTGTGCAACCAGAAAGTCGAATTTCTGGTGTTGTTACTATGATCGCGGTCATTAAAACGGATTGCAGGATATTTACCAGCCACCCAGGGACTGTTCAGGTCATAGAGATTAGTACGATGCCAGCTGTCGTCAGCAAAATTCTGCAGCAAAGCCCCTCCATTCTGGAATGCCCAGCGCTGTTCCCAGTTCTGGTTCCAGGAATACATGGCACCGCCAGAAAAATCGGCCGTAAAATCGAAGTTTTTATAAGAACCGCCAATGGTAAATCCAAAACCTACATTTGGTTGCCCTGCTGTGGTATATCCTATTGGTCTCTCATCTAAAGGATCAATAATTCCATCGCCATTCTGATCTTTGTAAATTAAATCGCCCGGCAATAAAGAACGGTTGCCTTTTCCATCAATATTCACATTGTAGTTATTGATCTCATCGATACTCTGGAATTGACCGGTTACTTCATAGCCCCAAAAAATATCGGCATATCTATCGGTACCATTACTTCTGTAATTTTCCCATGAGTTGCCAAAACGTGGTTTATATCTTTCTAAAAGTTTCTTTCTGCTAATGGAAATGTTTCCACCAACATTGTAATTAAACTCACCGATTTTATCTCTGTAGTTTAAAGAGAATTCACCTCCAAACTGTGCATCGCTCTCCAGGTTTTCAACATTTAAAGGATATCCTAGTTCTATTGGAACAATGACGTCGTTTTTAATGGCCGGTAAACCAGAACGTTTTCTATAAAAATAATCTGCAGTTCCGGAAAGTTTACTGCCGAACATCGTAAAATCCAGACCGATGTCGGTAATTTTGCTTTTAAACCAGCTCAGGTTATTGATAATAGGACCTTTATCCCTTGAAGTGGTAATGTTTTTTCCATCCAATATCACACTGCCCTGGTTGTAGTTATAACCTGGGATATAGGCAAAAGGATCGATACCCACATCATCATCCCCAAGCTGTCCGTAAGAAGCACGGAGTTTCAAATCGTTTAAGATATTGCTTTCACCCAAAAGCGATTTCATAAATTTCTCTTGCGTAATTCTCCAACCAATTGATGCTGAAGGGAAATAACCTACACGTCTATCTGGCGCAAACTTCCATGAAGCATCTCTACGACCGGAAAGCTCCAGGTAATATTTATTGTCGTAATTGTAGTTTAACCTGCCCACATAACCAATACGGGCCTGCTCTTCCTGTATATCAGCAAAATCCTGCCCATCCATATCGGCAAACTGCAGCACAGGCAAAATATTAGTCTGTGGTACCGCATGTTGAAAGGTATAGGTTCTAAAACGGTCTAAACGCTCGGCCACCAATACAGCGCCTACCGTATGTTTGCCAAAAGTGCGGTTATAATTCGCCTGTAGCTGATAGGTATTGGTATATACTTTTTCGTTTCTGCGCTCTCTGTAAGGATTTGAACTGCCTACTTTTTCTTCGTAAATGCCTGTTTCCGGATGATAGGTATATACATTATAAGTGTACTCATGTCCATTGATTACGTTATCGGCAATGTAATAGGAATATAAACCTTTTATTTCCAAACCTTTTATTGGCGTTTCATAAGAGGCCGATAAATTGGTTTGCAAAACTCTCCAGTCTGATTTCCAGTAACCGCTTAGAGCTTTGCTCTGTACAGCAAACTGCTCGGTATTGTGACCGATATCGTTCGGGTAATTTGGATTGCCATTGGCGTAAGCCTGTTCAGTAGGTCTGTTTCTCAACAAAGCAAAACGGGCGGCCCAGTAATCATCTCCACCCGGTACGCCTGGCTGGTCGCGGCTTTCGATACGCCCGTTGATGAGCATACCCACCTTAAAACGGTCGGTTATTTTAGCCTCGATATTACTTTGGATATTGGTCCGGTTAAAATCGAATTCTCTTGCTTTTCCATATACACCTTTCTGATCTAAACGGGTAGCCGAAAAGTAATAGTTTACCCGGTCACTTCCACCCGAAGCACTTAAGTTTACTGAAGTTTGTGGTGCGTTTGGCGCAATAATAATATCTTTCCAGTTCTGACTCTGGTAACCATATTCTGTACCTGCTTTCCATTTATCCAGTTCGGCCTGGGTAATACTGGTTGATCCGTTCTGATTCATTTCTGCAGTAGCCTGCCCTACTTTCCACTGGTAAGCATCAGTCGTTTCCGGAAAACGTACCCAGTTCTGCCAGCCAGTATAAGCATCAACACTAAAGGTATTTCGTGTACTATTTTTTCCCCTTTTGGTGGTTACCAAAATTACACCATTTGATGCCCTGCTACCGTAAATCGCAGCCGATGCATCTTTAAGCACACTGATACTTTCGATATCGTTAGGTGAAATATTATTAAACTGGCCGGCATCTTGCTGAATACCGTCGATAACATAAAGTGGATTACCCATGTTACGGATCTGGATATTGGCGCTCGAACCCGGCCTTCCGTCAGGCATCCTGAAAGATACACCAGGTAACTTTCCTGCCAAACCTGTGCTCACGGTAGAACCGCCATGCACTTTTTCAAGGTCTTTGCTGCTGATTGATGAAATAGCACCTGTAATGGCCTCCTTTTTCTGTGTATTGTAGCCCACCACAATAACTTCCGTCAGGTCATTATTAGATGGCTTAAGCTGAACGCTGATTTGCGTACGGCCAGCCAATGCAACTTCCTGATTAACATAACCCACGTAAATAAAGATCAGTGTGGCATTTTTATCGGCTACCTGAATCCTGAATTTTCCATTGCCATCAGTAGTTACGCCCGTGCTGGTACCTTTAACTTTAATACTGGCGCCAACAACCGTTTCGCCCTTTTCATCAGTTACTGTTCCGGTAACGGCTGTCTGCTCCTGAGCCCTGAGCTGAAAGGAAAGTAAAATTAAGGTGATGGAAGTAAAAATAACGGAGAGGACTTTGCGTTTCAAAAACATTTTTTGAAGCAGGTACCCATCCAGGCGGACAAAGCCGCCATAAGAGAATAAACTTCTTTTCATATTAGGTTAGGGATTTGGTTAGTTATAGAAGTAAATGGATTTAGTTCTATTTAATTCTTATCCAAAGATTCGGTTTTTAGCTTTTCAGAGGGATACGCATTTGTATCAATCTTTCTTCATTTTGTCTCGATTTGTATTACAGCTGTTACTTTAAGGTGGTCGTCAACGCTGAGTATCGTCATCTCGACCGTAGTGGAGAGATCTTTTAATATAGTCCAAAGATTTCTCCATTCCACTGTGTTCCAGTCGAAATGACGACCTTTCTATGAAATCGACCTTTCGAGGAAGCCCTGCTATCTCTTCTCCCGACTTTTTACGTCGGGATCGTTCTATCAGGTTTATTTAACAAAGGCCAGTAGCAATATTGAAATCAGACTTACAGATTTGTACACGGTTTTTTTGCGTTAGGGATTGTAAGGGTTCAGTACCGATCCTTCATCGGTACCGGAGCGAAGCGCAGCCCTGAAAAGCCCGACCCTTTCCCGTATTTCACGGGATTGGGGAACGCCCATATCAGTTAACAGTTCGCAGTTTTCAGGTCTATAAAAATGGATAGCGTTCAAATCAGTCTGCAGTGGGCAGTTTGCAGTTTAGAAAAAGTATTCTTTACCCATACAACGATCTGTCTCAATCTTTCTACTAATCTGCTCAAATTCAATTTAGCCTGAAAGCAAAGCATTTCTTTAATATATTTGATGCAGCTGACCAAGATATCTTGAAAAAACTCTTCGCCCTTTTATTCCTATTGTTTACGGTACACCTGCTTTGGGCGCAACCCTATTATTTCAGGCATTATCAGGTAGAAAACGGGCTTTCTAACAATACAGCGTTTTGCAGTGTACAGGATGGAAAGGGCTTTATGTGGTTTGGCACAAAAGATGGCTTAAACCGTTTAGACGGTTATTCTTTTAAAACCTACCGACACGATCCGGATCAGGCTGGCAGTTTAGGCAACGATTTAATTTATGCGCTGCACCATGATCAGGAACAAAGCCTTTGGGTAGGCACAAATAATGGCGTATACCAATACAATGCTGCAAAAGAAAGCTTCGCCATCATCAAAGAAACCAAAGGCATGCGGATTATCGATCTGGCCAGCGATCAGCGTGGAAATTTATGGATCTTATCTTCATTCAAAATATACCTATATCAAAAGCGTACCAGGAAAATACAGGCTTTTACCCATAATGCACCTTTCGATGCCTCGCTGGTAACGGTTTTAAAGGATGGTAGTGTATGGATCAGTACCGGAAAAGGAACGCTCGAAAAATACAATCCCAGGGAAAATAATTTTCAACAGTTTAATATCAATGGAAAAAATGCCAAAACCGAATATGGCTGGGTATCGAGAATTGCTGAAACCGAAAATGGCAATTTATTGGTCGGCACCACCAATCAAGGGGTTAAACTCTTTAATCCGGTTACCTTAGCCTCAAAAAATATACTCAGCTTAAATGACGACCAAACGCCAATTTTTGTACGGGACATCAAAAAAACAGGAGCTCATGAGTTTTGGATTGCCACAGAATCGGGCATATACATTTATAATGATGAAAACGAAACGATTATCCACATCAAAAAGCAATATAACAATGATTATTCTTTAAGTGATAATGCCGTTTATACCATTTGCCTTGACCGTGAAGGCGGGGTTTGGACAGGCACCTATTTTGGAGGGGTGAATTATTATTCGAGTCGCACATCTTTGTTCACTAAATACTTTCCGCAAAAAGGCACCAATTCGATTAGCGGAAGTGATGTAAGGGAAATTACCAGAGATGCTAACGGGAATTTCTGGATCGGTACGGAAGATGCCGGACTGAATAAACTCGACATCAAAACAGGGTTATTTAAACACTTTTTACCGGACGGAAAACCCGGGAGCATTGCTTATTCCAACATCCACGGTTTATTGGTTGACTGCGACAAACTCTGGGTTGGCACTTTCGAACATGGGTTGGATGTTTTAGACCTGAAAACAGAAAAGGTAATTAAACATTATCAGGCAGGTGCCGGAAATGCTTTACGCACCAATTTTATTGTTACTTTTTGTAAAACTCGGTCGGGCGAAATTTTAGTTGGAACCATTAACGGGATTTATCGTTACAACCGCAAACGCGACGATTTTGAACCCATTGCCGGCCTCCCCTTTATTTTTTACGATTCGGTTATTGAAGATAGCAAGGGCAATATCTGGGCAGGCAGCTTTAACGATGGTTTATTTCAGTTTAACTTATCCAAACCCGGTTATGTGAACTATCGGAATAATCCAACAGTTATTAAAAGTTTAAGCCATAACACTGTAAATAGTATTTTTGAAGATCGCAAACAACAAATTTGGGTAACCACCGATGGTGGCGGACTTTGCAGGTTTGATCAGAAAACACAGCAGTTTAAGCGTTACGGCATCAAGAATGGTTTTCCAAGCAATTACCTGTTCCGTATTGAAGAAGATGCGGCAAATAAGTTCTGGATAAGCAGCACCAGGGGACTTATCCATTTCGATCCCACCACTGGTTTGAGCAAAACCTATTCTAAAGCCAACGGATTGCTTACCGATCAGTTCAACTACAGTTCTGCCTATCAGGACGAAACTGGCCGAACCTATTTTGGGAGCGTAAAAGGGCTGGTGAGCTTTAATCCGGCCAATTTAAAGGCAACGACCTATGAAACCCCGGTATTTTTAACCGGATTTCAGATTAACAGTTCTGAAATAGGTTTAAACGGGACTGATTCTGTTGCCAACAAATCGATTGTTTATGCCGATACCATCGAATTGAACTATAACCAATCGTCTTTTAGTATCGATTTTGCCGCCTTAAGTTACCTGTCGCCCGAAATGACAGAGTATGCTTATAAAATGACCGGGCTTTATAAAAACTGGGAATATTTAAAAACCAACCGGAAGGTTTATTTCACCAAACTTGCCCCGGGGAATTATATTTTTGAAGTGAAAGCATTGGTTGAAGGAAGCAGTACCTGGAGCACCAAAAATGCCAAACTCCTGATTAAAATACATCCTCCTTTTTACCTCAGCCCGTTGGCTTACCTGCTTTATCTGATCGCTGCCGGCGGAATTATTTTCTTCCTGGTGCGAAGGTACCACCGAAAAATTGCGCTAAAAAACAGCAGGCGGATGGAAGTTTTTGAGCATGAAAAACAAAAAGAAGTTTATCAGGCTAAAATTGAATTTTTCACTAATGTTGCGCACGAAATCAGAACGCCACTCACCCTGATTATCGGTCCGATGGAGAAACTGATTAAGCAGGCCGATGCCGTACCTGCGATAGAAAAGAATTTACGGATTATGGGGCGAAATACCGATCGGTTGCTCAAACTGACCAATCAGTTATTGGATTTCAGAAAAACCGAAACCAGCGAATTTTCATTAAACTTTGTAAAAGCCGATATTTCTGAAATCCTGAAAGATGTATTTCTTCAGTTTCAACCCGCTGCCGAACAGCACGACATTAAGTATAACCTGCATTTACCCGAAAAAAAGCTCCATGCTTATATCGATGTAGAGGCGTTTTACAAAATGATCAGCAATTTGATCGACAATGCCATTAAATATGGAAAAACCACGGTACAAATTAACTTATCCTTACAGGAAGGTGATCAGTTTGCGGTGATGGTAAAAAACGATGGGCATAGAATCCCTATTGAAATTAAGGATAAAATATTCGAGCCTTTTTTCAGGGGCAAAGAAACAGAAATAAAGGCAGGAACCGGAATAGGTTTATCGATTTCAAAATCGCTTGCGCAGTTGCATAGAGGAGAGCTTTATTTAGATTTTAATGACCGTGATTTTAATATATTTGTATTAGAACTGCCTATCCATCAACTTATAGAATTTAACCTGAACGGAAAATGGAAGAAATTGTAGGCACATATACCATAAAAGATACTGAAGATATGGAAAGGTCTGTAGTGTTATTGGTTGATGATAACGAAGATATCCTGGATTTCATTTCAGATGATCTGGAAGAAAAATACCAGGTGTTACAGGCCAGAAATGGATTAGAAGCATTAGCCATATTACAGCGTGAAATTGTTCAGCTCATCATCAGTGATGTAATGATGCCCGAAATGGACGGGTTCGAATTTTGCGCAAAAGTAAAATCCACCTTAGAATTCAGCCACATCCCCGTGATCCTGCTTACTGCAAAAAATTCATTGCAATCTAAAATTGAAGGTTTAGAGCTGGGTGCCGATGCTTATGTGGAAAAACCCTTTTCGCCAGAATTTCTGCAGGTACAGATTTCCAGTCTGATTAAAAACAGGAATAAGATTAAGGAATATTTCTCCAGCTCTCCCCTCCTTCACCTTAAAAGCATTGCTTATTCTAAGGCCGATGAATTGTTTTTAGAAAAATTACAGGATACCATTAACAAAAACATCAGCAATCAGGACCTTGATGTAGAACATCTGGCTGAGAAGATGAACATGAGCCGGCCAACCTTATACCGGAAAATCAAATCTATTTCTAACCTGAGTCCGAATGAACTGATTAATTTGGCCAGGTTAAAAAAAGCTGCCGAACTTCTAAATGAAGGGGTACTAAAAATTTATGAAATCTCCGAGATGGTAGGTTACAGCTCTCAATCGCACTTTGGAAGAAACTTTGCCAAGCAGTTCGGCATGTCGCCTACCGACTATGTAAACAGTAAAACCGCCGATAAAAAAAAGCCTTAAAATCAAAGAGTTAAGCATTGTTATTTTCTTTATTTTTCCGTAAATTGTCATAACCAAAATATAGAAGTTATGAACATGCTTAAGAAAATCCAGCACTGGGGCGATCACCATCACCCAAAATGGTTAGACTATTTTAGAATCTTATTAGGCCTTATTTTAATCTGGAAGGGCATTGATTTTTACATCAATATGCAAGCCTTTAGTAATTTAATGAGGGGCGCTTTCTTAGGCACAGCGGTGAGCATAAGTTTGCTGGCTCACCTGATTATCATGCTACATATTATCGGGGGTTTAGCCATTACACTGGGCACCCATACCCGCATATTTTGCCTGGTTAATTTACCCATACTCATCGGGGCGGTATTCTTTGTGAATATTTCCGGTGGTATTTTTAAACCCTATTCAGAATTTTGGTTTTCGGTCTCGGTATTAATCGGACTCGTTTGTTTTGCAATTGAGGGAAATGGCGTTTTATCGGTAGATCGGGAAAAAATTTACCCTAAACAGGCGCTTTAGCTTAAAGCTGAAGTCCAAAATTTCGCTTAAAAAGGCCAATATTGGCCCTTTATTTATTTTTTTGAACGTTTTTACGCGAGCTAACTAAATGATTAGCAACGCTTAAAATATTTATGCAAATATTTGATTCGAAATCATTTGCAGATTTGCGCCAAGTTCGTACTTTTGCAGCGGAGAGCTGGCAGAGTGGTCGAATGCGGCAGTCTTGAAAACTGTTGACTGTAACAGGTCCGGGGGTTCGAATCCCTCGCTCTCCGCCGAAAAAATTGAAGCCTGAAATAGAGATATTTCAGGCTTTTTTAGTTTCCGGTATACTCAAATATGCATGAATTTGCATGGTTCAGATGAGTGATTCGGTGAGTAATTGAAAAGCCATCTACATGCAGATTTATGCTGATGCAAATAGATCCGAAATCACTGCAGAAAGATCATGTGAACTAAGAAATGGATCATTTTTGCAGGTAGAGTAAACGGAAAAAGGAAGATCTAAAGTCGTTAAATGACTATTTGACAGACCTTCAAATGAAAATTTTTGAGATCAATAGGCAATTGACCCTTCGGAAAGAAACAATTACAGCTGGCTTCATACGTGGTAAGTTTCTAGGAAAAGAAGAAAAACAGATTTTGGATACAGACATGTCTTCTGCCGGCTTTGCTCGTATATATTTACCGATCAGCATTATTATCTACCGAAATAACTTTAAATACGTCAGCGGAAGAGAAGATTAGGTTCGTAATGTTCATAAACTTCTAACGAACATTCACCTTCAATCCTTGTAATTACTACCAAAAGTGGGGAAGAACCACTTTTGCCGAAATACGCAAGTTCGACTCCCTTTTGCTCCAACATTTTGGTCGACTAATCTGTACAAATTCATCGTATATTTATATTTTCGGCTTTCAGTCGATTTAAAAGGCACACCTACCCATTCTGAAACATAGTACCCATCTCATTTTGGTTCCATATACACTCTTCTCCTATTTGATGTTGTTAAAAGACTACCGACTACCCTCAACCCTTATCACATACTATCCGGCGTTGGCGATAACTAAAATTATCGCTGTTGCTAAAATTCCCTCAGGGTACTGTATCCGGCATTTCTTAAAATGCTGTTGAGCAACACTAGGGTACTGTTACCCAAGTTTCGAACAGGTTTTAACTGTTTTATGGTATATTCCTCTGTAAAAAAAATCACTGGAACATCTTCTGCAGATGGGTAGGGTATTTTACGATAGGAGGTTTCAAGCTCTAAAAAATACTTCACTGCATGAAATAACCGATTACTCGCATTCTGCGCTAAAAGTTCTAAAATCCCTTTTCCTGCTGCATTGCTATCAGTAATTTTCACTTTTACTATTTCCTTTTCCAATTGGAGGTGAAAAAGCTTCACTTTTTTGAGTGCCTCCAGATATTCCTCATGGCTAATCATATCCATTGCAGATTATTCTCTCTAATTTCTTTGAATTTAAAAGGCTGCTGGTATTTGGATTTATTCTGGCTCAGTAAAGTCGAGATCTTTATCATGTGTTTCAGGTATGGTCAGAATGCAATAAAACCCTATCCCAAAACAGATCAATCCCAATATAGCAGCAGCATGCAGCTCAAGTACCTCAGGTTT
This sequence comes from Pedobacter sp. GW460-11-11-14-TSB4, assembly GCF_059423705.1. Taxonomy (NCBI): domain Bacteria; kingdom Pseudomonadati; phylum Bacteroidota; class Sphingobacteriia; order Sphingobacteriales; family Sphingobacteriaceae; genus Pedobacter; species Pedobacter sp. GW460-11-11-14-TSB4. Next base: position 31,088 of record NZ_JBWKYI010000024.1, on the reverse strand, counting down.
GAGATAGGCATAAAAAGTCGTCATTAGCACTACAGTACCACGTACCATATTTGGAATTGTGGTAGCTGCTGTAGCGCGTACATTGGTGCCAAATTGTTCTGCGCCAATGGTTACAAACATGGCCCAGTAGCCAATTCCAAAGCCTAACCATAGACACATCAGATACAACGCTTTGGCACTTTCAATCCCCGCATACAGATAAATTACAGTGCCTGCCAGGGTAAAAAGCATCATGATAGCTACAGCTTTTTTACGCGATGAAAGGTAATAACTGATTACTCCGCTCAATAAATCGCCTACAGCTAAGCCGATATAACACCACATTACGGCCAGGCCAGGTTTTACGGCCTCGGTAATACCTAAAGCTAAAGCAAACTCATTGCTAAAGGTTGCCAGAATACCAATCACGTACCAGGTCGGAAGTCCAATCCCTATACATTTAGCATAAAGTTTTAAACGTCTTTTATTGGTAAAAAACGATAAGAAGTCGCCCTTTTTCAGGTGGCTTTTTTCTGCCATATGCTTAAACATCCCCGACTCAAAAACCCCTATCCTTAAAAACAATAATAATACCCCCAGTCCGCCCCCAGTAAAGTAGGCATACCTCCAGCTAAAAAGTTCTACGGTAAAATAGGCAGCTACGGCACCCAGAAGCCCCACACCTGCCACCACCGAAGTACCAATAGCCCTTAATTTTTTCGGTAAACTTTCTGACACCAATGTAATGCCTGCGCCGAGTTCGCCAGCCAAACCAATCCCCGCCACAAAACGAAGTGCTTTATACAAGGTCACATCCTGAACAAAACCACAGGCAAAATTGGCTATCGAATAAGTAATAATAGAACCGAATAAAACAGAAAGTCTTCCCTTCTTATCACCTAAAATACCCCACAGGATACCGCCTAACAGCAAACCGCTCATTTGCCAGTTTAAAATACTGGCGCCTTCTATGGATCTTTGTGCCTCATTCAAACCCAGGTCGGTTAAACTGGGTATCCTTACAATTCCAAAGAGTAAGAGATCATAGATATCTACAAAATAACCCAGTGCGGCAACAATCACGGCAGCACTAAACAAGTACTGCCATGTTTTTTTATTCTCGTTAATGCTCATTTCGCTACAGATAGGTAAACATTACAGTCGATTGGCAATCCTGATCAGCTATAGCCCTTACCCAATGCGCGCTAAAGCCTTTTGGAAATTCATAATTAATGCTTTGGCCGGCTTTTATAGCAAAGGTTTTATATTGATGAAAACCTGTTAAGTCGAAGTCGATCTCTAAAGTGATGTTCACGTCCTTATCAGAAGTAATCGATACCTTTTTCTGGTCATAACCAGTCATCAAATACGGTAAAGATGCTTCATTGGCCTTTACTGCAGTATTTTTCCAAACACCGCCCTCACCTACAGGTTTACCCATCTTCCATAAATCATCAATACCGCCATACCATAAGCCATTGGTGCCCGTGCCAAAATAATTACCATCGGCTTTAGCATCTTTTTTTGTACCACTCAATACCAATAAACCTCTCCAGGTACAAAAATCAATTATCTTTTTATGGTGGGTAGTAACCGGGCGAACAGCAATAAATCCAGATTCACGTCCAACTTCATAAAAAGTACCCTGAATATTTAACATAAAGCGCTCTGATTCCGTTTCACGTTTATCGCGTGAAGCAAATGTTTCGTAAGCAGCAGCATTTTTAGGTATACGGAACGTACCTGTTTTATCCTTTATAATTACCGATGCTTCATCAATGGTATAGTTTTTCTTTAAGGTTAATAATTTTTCCACCTGAGCGGTACTATCTGGCGCATTGGCGACAAACGCTAGTTTCTCATCAACTTCACTGTATTTTTTGCCGTTTGAAATATTTAATACCTGCAGGTTCTTATTATATCCAGAAGGACGGATCAGGTTTTCGTTAACAGCGGTTTGATCGTTAATCCCGGCAATACTGCTAAACATTGAGGGCTGGCTTTGTTGTGCTTTGCTTGTAAGATGAAAAAATGCTGAAGCTGTACAATCTTTATTGGTTTTAAAACGTACCCAATTGGCGTTAAAACCCGCCGGAAATATGGCATACTGATAACCATTTGCCGGAACAGCAATGGTTTTGAAATCTTCCCATTTGTTGTTACCCAATTTATCAATCTGGATGGTAAAATTGACAGCTTGAGCTGATTTCTGTGTGAGATGGAGCACTTTCTCTTCAAAACCTTTGGTAAAAAAAGGATCGGATGCAACTCCTGCTTTAACCTGATCGTTCTCCCAGGGGCCGCCCCAACCTGTCGCGGCACCCCATGTTTTTAAATCATTCCATTGCCCAAACCAAAGGTTGGATTGAGCACGCCCAGCCATTGGGTTTTCCAAAACGGTAGTCTCATCTGTGGAAATGACGATTTGGTTATTCCAACTGCAGAAATCAGGTATGTAGCGCAAATGACTATTTACAGGCGCAATGCCACCACTATTGTTTCTCGAAAAGGTTTTTGGAAAATCATACATCATACCATGCATATCCATAATCATTTTACCATTGCCAACTTCTCTTATGCGCGGCCATTCGGTATACCAGCCTCCTCTATGGTCGTAGGTATGCGCTGCTTTTGGCAGGCGGTAAGTATACCACTGGCCGTTATCTAATAATTTTAACATTACCGAACGTTTATCCCAGCCCATCGTCCACAGCGGACTTTTATCATTTGGCGATCCATAGATGCCACCAGGACCTGTTACGTCGGTAAACTGGCGGCGTTCAATAATTTTCCATGCCTTTCCATCCCAACTGGCCAACACACCTTTTTCTTCTGCGTTCTGGGGTAAATCGCCTGCCTCAAGATTTTCTTTTTTCAGCTTAAAAACAGCATCTTCCCCATTATTGGCTACCACCAATTGTTTTTGAGCTGTGTAGGCACCTTTACCATGCCATCCGGGTACTGGCTTATTAAAAAGTTTTTTTACCGCAAGTGTATGCACGTTAGTTTCATAGAGCATGCCTTCCATATCGTAAAAGTAAACCATGTTTCCCGGATCTGTTAAATGGCGTGCTGTTGCCGTCATTCTACCCGGCATCACTGAAAATGGAATTACCCTAACCTTGCCCTTGTTATCTATAAAATAATTACTGGTGATAAGCTGATTAGATTCTTTATGGATCATCCGGTTTGCGGGTGTCCCGCCAATGCTTTCCGGATGAATGGTTACATTTAGCTTATCATCAATACTATATAATTTGTCTGAGCTCCCTTTTGGATCGTGCGGTGAGTAAGTGACCATCCATAACTGTCCTGCCCAGGGTGTAATGGCACCAATACCATTTTCGAAACCATCATCTCTGGTTTTTTTGCTACCCGATGTCCATCCTTCGTTAAAAGTGGCTAAATGTGGGTAAATACCACTCACTTGTAGTGGTTTAGGGTTCTGCGCCTTAATATGAGCTGATACAAACAATGTTACCGCAAATAGCAGGGATGTTTTTTTGATCTTCATTAATTGTTATTGGTTTGTTGATAAAGTTTTATTTGATTAGTTTCTCAATCATTTTGAAATATTGAGCAATTATGTAAATTTAGCAGGTGCCGCTTCTAAAGTTGATTAAGGAACTATGCAATTCTGAACCAATGTTATGTACAAGATATCTTACTCAAAAACAAACTGTTATATTGTATGAAAAATGATTCTGTACAAGGGGAGAATTCAGTCTTTTTTCAGCAGTTGGATATCTGTTGTAAAAAAGTAGCGGTTAAGGTCGGCAAGAAGGATATTTCGGAGTGGAAAAATAGCGATTTCATCAAACTAAGTGAGCTATTACACGATCAAACCAAGGTTACTTTAAGCGATCATACCCTAAAAAGAATCTTTGGAAAACTAAAAACCTCTACCCGTTATTTCCCTCAAAAAGCAACAAGAGATGCGCTGGCTCAATTTATAGGTTACCGCGATTGGCATGAATTTGAATTATTAAATCCCTTACAGATCGAAAAAATAGATTCGGTCCAAAAGCAGCCAATGGCGGAACCAGAAACCGAGCCCGTAACTAAATCACCTGCAACAAAGATGGCTTATTTATTTGGGACATTATTTCTGCTTATTCTATCGCTTGGTTTTGGCTTTTATTTTTTCTATCCAAACTTTAATAAAATTGAACAGATTAAACTCATCTGTATAAATCCCGAAGGTGGAACACCACATTCGGCCATATTCAATTTAGCTATAAAGGGAAAAGGAACTGATATCCCCTCAGATTTTACCATAGATTTTGGAGACAGAAAGCGCAAAAAAAATATCGCGCCCAATCAGGCAGTCAATCATTATTATGAGTTGCCAGGACGCTTTTATCCCACCCTTCATGCTAAGGATGTAGTAGTGGATACTGCAGTAGTTTATCTTAAAACAAAAGGTTGGTCAATATTAACGAGCCTACCTGCAGATACGTCAAGATTTTATTCCGTTTACTCCAAAATTAATGGTCAAAATGGTGTTTTTAGAGCAACTGCGGCAGAGATTTCAGCAGCAGGAATCGATACCAATAAAACATTTTATGTATCATATATTAATATTAAGCCAACAACTATCAATGCAGATAATCTGAAGCTCAAAGTAAATGTAAAAACCTCGGCAAACAGACCTGGAGTAAGGTGTTCACAGTTTAATATATACCTATATGGAGAAGTGGATAGACATTTCATCGATGTGATTAAACCCGAATGCGTAGCCTGGGCCAGCTATCAATTTTCAGAAATTCAAAAAGATGGAGAAATAAGTGACCTAAGGGCACTAGGTCACGATCTTACCGCTGGAGCAAATGTTACATTAAACATTGCAGACAAAAAAGTAAAGCTATATATCAATAAACAATTGGTTTTTCAAACCCAGTATAAAAAACCAATTGGGAAGCTAATGGGTGTAAAAATCTTATTTGCTGGCCTCGGTCAGTTTCAAAACCTGGAGCTAAAGGATCTTAAAACAGGTCAAAGCTTTTAAAGCAAGCGATTAAAAGTTGCATCTTTCTTTCCCCATAATGACCTGCAAAGAAACCAGCAGTTTATAAAAATTTTAATTTTCAGCACAGAAAATAGTTTTTACACGATCTCATCTTTTTAGGCATCCCTGTAAAAGCGGCTATGGCTATGCCAAAGGCTTGTACATAAGCAACCAGAATAAACACATAAACAACTAGCTAACAGCTATTTAAGTTATACATTCTTTTGCAATTATTTTGCAATGTGAAAATGCAACATATCGCCTCCCTATTGCGATAAATTTACATTAACCGAGCAACTGATCCCATCCTTAACCCTGTAAGCAATGCCATTTTACTTACAGGATACTAACCACGATTAAATATAAACTATGAGATATAAATTATTATCAGTGCTATGCTTAATGATTATTGGAAGCGGTGCAATTGCCCAACAGGCGGTGCCTAATTACCTCCAATCGTATAAGCAACTGTATCGTAAAGATCCGCACGCAGCAGCCTTAAAGTGGTTTGACGATGCCCGATTTGGCCTTTTCATTCATTGGGGACCATCTACTTTTTACAAAAAAGGAGAATGGAATATGTTTTACAGCAAAATCCCTATTGCCGAGTATAAAGAACAGGCGATGAAATTTACCGGAGAGAAATTTAATGCAGATAGTATTGTCGCATTGGCCAAAACAGCCCAAATGAAATATATCACCTATGTGGTACAACATCATGATGGTTTTGCGATGTACGATAGCAAGGCAAATCCATTTAACAGTATGAATGCCAATGCACACCGCGATTATTTAAAAGAGCTTGTTGTGGCCTGTAAAAGATCAGGTTTGGGCTTGTTTATCTACTATTCGTTGGGCATTAACTGGACGCATCCCTTCTATTTGAGCAAAAAATATTATAACGAAGCACGCCCCGCTTACCAAACAGAGCAACCAGAGATCAGGTTTAAAGATAAATCCGACTTTGTTTATTACTGGAATACCGTTAAAGCCCAAATCTTTGAGCTTTCTACACAATATGGAGACATCGCTGGTTTCTGGTTCGATCCAATCGGAGGTGCCTACACCAATCCGGAACTATTTCAGGTACAGGATATTTATGACATGATCAAAAGATTGCAGCCGCAGGCATTGGTCTCTTACAAAACTGGTTTTAATGGTAATGAAGATTTTATTTCCTGCGAGCATGAAGTAAAATCGTTAACCACCCTGATGCGTCAGGTACAAGGAGAAAAAACTGCACAAATGGCTGAAAAAGCCTGGCAAAGCAACCGCACTAAAAAAGCAGAAATGTGTACCACCATGCAAAATAAAGGTTGGGGCTACGATGAAAATTCAACGCATAAATCAGCAGCTGATGTTTGGAAACTCTTAGAAAACACGGCTAAAAACAACGCAAACTTACTACTTAACATTGGCCCCTATCCAGATGGCGCCATTGTACCCGTGGATAAAAAAGCTTTAACTGAAGTCGGACTAAAAATAAGAAAAGAAGGTTTCCCAACACTGAACACCAAAACCTACATGCAATTTAGAGATGAAGGGGATAAAAAAATTACCGAAAGAGATCTAGAAACCATAAAGTAAAACAATACCAACCAAACAATTTTAAACAAATGAATAAATTTTTTACCAAATGCTTAACTGGCTTGGTAACTGTGCAGATGGTGTCATCCGGGCTTCAGGCTTACGGAAATACACATTTTGTACCAGTTACAGCAAGCACGGCCAATATTCCTGGAGAAAGATCTCTCAAACCGATCAAGGGAAAAATTATTGATGAAAAAGGACTGGCCCTCCCCGGGGCAACCATTACTGTAAAAGGCACCAAAAAAGCCGCCGGCACTGACAATAACGGCCAGTTCAGCATTGAAGCCAATCCGGGAGATGTACTGGTGATTACTTTTACCGGTTATACCACCCGTGAGGTGACCGTTTCATCGTCCGATAACATTAATGTGGTGCTGAAAGAAAACAATAGTGATCTCGAAGAAGTCGTGGTTGTAGGTTTTGGTCAGCAGAAAAAAATCAGTGTTACCGCAGCTATATCTACTGTTTCGTCAAAAGAACTTAAACAATCACCTGTTGCCAACCTTAATAATGCACTGGTGGGCAGGTTACCAGGTTTAATTGGGCAACAGACTTCCGGCGACCCGGGAAGAGATGCAGCAACGTTATTAATTCGGGGACAGGGAACTTATAACAATGCATCACCGCTGGTTTTGGTGGATGGTGTGGAACGTACTTTTAGTACCATCGACCCAAATGAGGTAGAAAATATCAGTATCCTCAAAGATGCTTCTGCAACAGCCGTTTATGGTGTAAGGGGAGCAAACGGGGTAATTCTTGTTACCACGCGACGTGGTGCCCTTGGTAAAACCACGGTGAGTATAACAGCAAATAATGCACTACAACAGCCTACCCGCCTGCCAAATTACCTTGATGCCTACAATTACTCGCTGCTCTTAAATGAGGCTTATGCAAATGAAGGTAAAGGGCTCTTTTACGCTTATTCTCAGGCAGACTTAGATGGTTTTAAAAACCATACTGACCCATATCTCTACCCGGATGTAGACTACATGAAAGAGTTTTTAAAACCGGTTGCACAGCAATATAACTTTAATGCCAACGTATCGGGAGGTACTAGGATTGCAAAGTATTTCGTTTCGGGCAGCTATTTTTCACAAGATGGACTTTATAAACATACGGGTACGAATGAAAATGCTTTTAACGGAGATTTGAATTATAGTCGTTACAACTTCAGGTCGAACGTAGATCTGGATGTTACGCCAAACCTGCGCATATCTACAAACCTGGCCGCAAGAGCAGAAACGCGAAACGGTCCGGCTACTTCAACATCTACGCTATTTAGTTCGCTGGTTGCTTTTCCGCCAAATAGTGCACCGCTTACCAATCCTGATGGCACTTATGGTTATAATTTTAGGCAGGCAAATGTATTGGCACAGTTTCAATCTGGCTTTTCAAAAGAATACAACAACAAACTCGAAGGTACTGTGGTATTGGATTATAAACTTGGATCACTATTAAAGGGCCTGAGCTTTAAAACCAATGTTTCCTTTACCAATGAATATACGCATACCATCACCCGTTCTTATGCAGATTACCTAAAATATAAAATCCTGGGTAAAAATACTGATGGCACTTATATTTATAGTGAGGCTGCCGGCTCATACAACCCAACATTGGGTTTTTCGCAGACATTTGATCCTGCCGTTGCCAGAACCACTTACTTAGAGGCTTCATTAAATTACAACAACACTTTTGGTAAAAGCACGGTAACGGGTCTGATATTGGGTAATAGAAGCCGCAAAATCAGGAATAATGCCGCATATGACTGGCCGTTTTCTTACCAGGGTATCGTGAGTAGGGTTACTTATAATTATGATGATAAGTATTTTATAGAAGGAAATTTAGGCTATAATGGTTCAGAAAACTTTCCTACCAATAAAAAGTATGGTTTCTTTCCATCTATTTCGGGCGGCTGGGTAGCCTCGAATGAAGGTTTTTTAAAGCCTGCCAAATGGATCAGTTTATTAAAAATCAGAGGCTCTTATGGCCAGGTGGGCAATGACAAATATGGAAGTGAGACCAATACAACTGATCGTTTTCTCTTTATTCAAAACTCTTATGCAACTGGTACCGGTTACTCATTTGGCCTCACGAACAATAGTGCAGTTACCGGTTATGTAGAAGGCGCTTTTGGTAACCCAACTGTCACCTGGGAGAAGGCAAACAAAGCCAACATAGGTCTGGAGAGTGCATTCCTAAAAAATAAAATCACGCTAAACGTTGATCTCTTCTACGATAAGCGCAGTAATATTTTAAGCAGATACGGCAATATTCCAACCACTTTTGGACAAACCTCTCCTGTAGTAAATCTTGGTATTGTTGAGAATAAGGGTTACGAGATCGAACTGGGGCACAATAACAGGATAAACGATTTTAGTTATACAATTAAAGCAAACCTGAACTATGCCCGCAATAAAATTATTTTTAGGGATGAAGCAGGCACAAAATATCCCTGGATGCGCCGTACGGGGCAATCAATAGGTCAGCAATGGGGTTACCAGACTGCAGGATTTTTCAATAACCAGGCAGAAATTGATAACTGGGCAAAATCATCCTTCGATCCAGGTCCACTTGGCAAATTACAACCAGGCGATTTTAAATACATCGATCAAAATGCTGACGGTATAATCGATATTTACGATCAGGTGCCTATAGGTAATCCCCTAATCCCCGTTTTCACCTTTGGAGGTACCCTATCACTAAGTTATAAGAACTTTGATTTTAGCCTGCTCCTGCAGGGTGCAGAAAAAACTTCAATGATCAGAACCTTGGAAGCTGGTTACGAATTTTTTAACAAGGGCAAAGTAATGGATCTCCACTTAGGAAGATGGACCCCTGAAACGGCAGCTACAGCAACTTACCCGAGATTATCATCTTCGCCTAACCAAAGTCAGCATAATTATGTCGATAACGACTTTTTCTTAATTGATGCCAGTTATTTACGCCTTAAATCGGCAGAACTGGGCTTTACACTCCCAACTTCATGGATTCAGAAAATAGGACTAACTAATGCCAGGTTATATGCCAACTGCTTTAATTTATACACCTGGGACAAGGTAAATTACTTAGACCCTGAAAATAGGGACGTTAGGGCCTGGTATTATCCGCAACAGCGCATTTTTAACTTCGGCGCAACAGTTTCTTTTTAACCCCAAAGATCAAGAAAAATGAAAAAAGCATATCTATATATTCTGGCAGCTATTGTTATAGCGAACGTAGTAAGCTGTAAAAAAGACTTTTTATCATCCCCACCAGTAAGCGTGGTTGATGCAAAGGCCATATTTGGCAATCCGTTACAAACTGCTGGCTTTCTGGCCAATATCTATTCAGAACTATCCGGCAGCCCAGACCAGTTTGGAGCTGGTACTGGTTTTACCAACATGTGCGATGAAGCAGAAGCAGGTTATGCTTACTATGCATCAAATGCCAGTAACGTAGGCTCTTTTAACGGCAGTAACAATCCCGATAATGCCTCGCTTAACGATAATTACCGGAAAATTCGCAAATGCAATGTAATGCTTGCCAATAAAGACCTGATGACCTTTACCCCTGCGCTGAAAGACCAGTATATTGCAGAAGCCCGTTTTTTAAGGGCATTCTTTTATACCGAACTTTTAAAACGCTTTGGCGGCATGCCCATAATCACCTCTCCAATAGATTATGAGCAGATCAAGGATTTTGATGCCCAGGCCGAACTAAAAAAAGGCATCAAACGCAATACTTATGCAGAATGCGTAGATTTTATTGTGAAACAGCTCGATTCCGCAGCGACTGTGCTTCCCTGGTCGCCACCTTCCGATCTTGAAAGAGGGCGGGTTACTGCAGCGGCATGTGCTGCACTTAAAGCAAGGGTTTTATTGGTTGCTGCAAGTCCGTTATTCAATGGCTCAGGCAACGAGTTAACGGGCTACCCAACAGCAGATCCTGCCCGATGGCAGCTGGCCTTAGATGCTGCGCGCAGCTTTTTCACCAAAAATACAGCAGGTGCCAATTGGTATTCACTTTACGCCGGTGGATTCGACAAGCTCTTCACCGAGTCGAGAGATCCAAATAACAGGGAAATTATCTGGTATAAACAAAGCTCGGGCGTAACAACAGGAAATTTCGATCCTACTTATTTTAATCCGCCAAACCGGCTGGGTGGCTTTACAGGCTACGATGTATCCCTTAACCTGGTAGATAAATTCGAAATGAAATCAGGTTTGGCCATCAATGATGCGGGTTCAGGTTATAACGAACAGCAATGGTGGTTAAACCGCGATCCACGCCTTGCCTTTAGTGTGCTAAGGAACGGTGATTTGTGGAGAGGAAATACCATGGAATTCTGGGCAAGAGATGTTTCAAACAAAAATCTACCAGGATTGGATTGGGGAAGCCAGAACCAGACCGGGATGACAATAAAAAAATTCCAAAGGCCAGACAATGGAACCATTGTAACCAAATATCATTACATCAGGCTAGCCGATGTATACCTGATGCTTGCCGAAGCTGCAAATGAAGTTGGTGGACCCACCGCTGAGGTTTATACTGCCATTAATACGGTTAGAAACCGGGCTACCGTATTGATGCCTCCCCTTCCGGCAGGTTTATCAAAAGACCAGATGAGGTTGCGTATACAGAACGAACGCGCAGTAGAACTGGCCTTTGAAAACCAGCGTTATTTTGACGTGAGGCGATGGAAGATTGCAGAACAAACCGATAACGGCCCATTTCAGGGTTTTGTGATTGAGAAAAATGGCAGCACCATTACCCACAACCGTTATACGCTCGAAGTTAGAAAGTTTCAACCAAGGATGTACCTCTACCCAATACCAGATGTAGAAATTTTTAAGGGGGCAAACATTGTCCAAAATCCAGGTTATTAATTGCTAACGCTAACAATTTTTATGATGAATAATTTCTATAACAAGATAAAAAAACAGGCTTTATTATTTGTAATTGCCCTGTTTTCTATGACTTTTTGCGCGCTGGCGCAGGAAGTAACAAAAGGCACCGTTACCGACCGATCGGGAAAACCTGTTGCGGGTGCACGGGTAGATGCAGGAACATCAAAATACCCCATTATCACAGATAGTAAAGGTGCTTTTTCGATAGGCGACAAAAATGCAGATACCATTTACATCAGCAAGCCAGGTTACCAAACTTATAAACAGGCCGTTAAAGCGATAAAAGATTATAATGCCATTGTTCTCCAAGCTGAACAACATTTCGATGAAACGCTTACCCTGCCCTGGAATTCCAGCGTACAGAAGAAATATTATCCCGGCGCAATAAGCACCACAACTGGTGCAGCCATGTCGAGGTACCATAACCTCAACAATTCCAATTCTCTTGCAGGCAGTATGGCCGGGTTAATTACTGTACAAGGAAGTGATGAGCCAGGTTACGACGGTTCCTCACTTTATATCAGAGGAACCAATACTTATAATTTTGGTAGTATCACTACCTATGTAGACAATGTACCATTAACTTTTAGCCAGCTAGATCCGCTCGAAATTGATCAGTTATCCATTTTAAAAGACGCCAGTGCTAATGGCACCTACGGTATCGCAGGAGCAAACAAATCGTTAATTGTAACGACCAAAAGAGGTGTGGCTTACCAGAACAAGATTAATTTTTATTCACAGTTTGGCTTTATTAAACCTAATGCGCCACAAAATTATTTAGGTGCTAAAGATTATATGAATTTGTATAATGAAGCTGCTGCAAATGATGGTCTGCCTGCAAGGTTTACCACCGACCAAATTGCGGCTTACGATAACCCCAACAGAGATATGGATAGATATCCTGATGTAAACTGGTATGGAGAGCTGATTAAAACTGAAGCGGTTCAGCAAAAATATAACCTTACCTTTTCAGGCGGTACCAATGCCGTGCGCTATTTTGTATTATTAGGTTATGCCAAACAAGACGGGCTTTTCAAATATGGTGATTATAATGAAGAAGTATATCAATTCAATAGCAATAACTCATTCGACAGGTATAATTTCAGAACAAATATCGATTTTGCCATCACCCCTAGTCTTACCGCCTCAGTAGATCTGGGCGGACGGGTAGAAAACCAAAGGTCGCCCGGTGCCGGAACATCAGGTACAAATGGTATCTGGTTAAATCTTTCCCGCTACCCTTCAGGCCTTTTTCCAATGATTTACAGCAATGGAAACATCGGTGGTAACAGCCAGTATGCTCGTAACCCGTATGGCATTATTACCCGCACAGGCTATACCAATATTGCTACACGCAACCTGCTGGGTACTACGCGCATAACCCAAAATCTCAATAAAGTAATAGAAGGACTGAGTTTAACCGGTGCTTTTTCATATTATAACAACTATAACAACATCGAAGGCAGAACTATGGATTTTGCCACATACGAACTTCAGCCGAACGGCACTTATCAGAAATTCGGTAACGATGTTGCCCTTGCCGTAAGAGCGAGAACGGCTACGCAGAACAGGTTGAACATCTTTTGGGCCAAGGCCGATTACCAGCACTCATTCGGCACTAAACACGAACTTGATGCAAGTGTGGGCTTTAACCAAAGTGTAAATACACCATCGGGTGATGATTATCCCTATGCTACACAAGGCTTTTTTGGCAGGGCTTTTTACAATTACGATAAAAAGTATGTGGCCGAACTAAATATTGGTTATAATGGGAGTGAAAACCTGCCAAAGGGAAAACGTTATGGTTTCTTCCCATCACTGGCCTTGGGCTGGATCATCAGTAACGAGGCTTTCGCAAAAAGCGACTATGTCGATCTGCTCAAACTTCGTGCATCATATGGCATACTTGGCAATACCGATTTTGGAATCGGCGGAGATGCCAGGGCAAGGTACCTTTACCTCAGCAATTACGAAACCGGAGGCAGTTATGTCTTTGGTAATAATCCTGCAAGCGCCGGAGGAAGAAGAGAAGGCCAGCTGGGCAATGAGAACATTACCTGGGAAACCAATAAAATGGCCAACATTGGAGCTGATTTCGAAATACTTAAGCATTCTGTTGGTGGTAGCGTTGATGCTTTCATGGAAAGAAGAAAAGACATTCTCGCCTTCCCCTCATCAATTTCAAGCCTCGGCGGATTTACCACCAAACCCTTTAATGTAGGTATTATGGAAAACAAGGGTATAGAGTGGGATGTGTATTATAAGCAGAAAATCGGTGATTTATCTTTTGCCTTGCATGCTTTAGGCTCTTTTGTAAAAAATAAGGTCATCAACCAGGAAGAACAAATTCAGCCATACGATTACCTGTACCGTACGGGAAATGCTTTAGGAACACCTTTTGGCTTAACCTCAATCGGTTTCTTTAAAGATCAGAACGACATCAACAATAGTCCTAAACAGAATTTTAGTACTGTAAAACCTGGTGATATTAAGTACAAAGATGAGAACAACGACGGCGTGGTTGATGTTTACGACCAGGTTAAACTGGGCAACCCAAACCTTCCGCAATTATATTATGGGGCAAGTTTAGATTTAGCCTTTAAAGGTTTCGACCTAAAGGTACTGTTTCAGGGTGCTGGCAGCAGAAACGTAAGCATACTCAATTCTGCCACGCAGGGATTCAGCGATGGCAATAAACCTACCGACTTTATATTGGGCAGGTGGACACCAGCTACTGCAGAAACTGCTACTTCTCCCCGGCTATCATTAGGTACCAACGCCAATAACTATCAGGCATCTTCCTTTTGGTTAAGAAATGGCCGTTACCTGAGGTTAAAGAACCTGGAACTGGGTTATTCACTTCCACAAAACCTGGTAAGCAAGGTCAAACTGGCTCATGCACGCTTTTTCGTCAACAGTTTTAACCTGTATACCTGGAGCGATCTTCCATCTGACCTTGATCCAGAATTTTTAGGCGCAGGGCTGGGAAGCTATCCACGAACCAAATCGTTCAATTTTGGACTTAACGTAGAATTTTAACCCTCATAAATAATTAGATTTTATGAAAACGACAATAAACCTGATCTGCATAAGCCTAACCTTCGGCTTGCTTTTCACCATAACATCCTGCAAAAAAAGTGTGCTCGACAGGCCTCTGGATATTGAGGTTCAGGACACACTGGTTTTTGGCTACATCAATTACGCGACAGATTTTGTAACCGATATTTATGCAACTTTACCTGGTGGGTACACCGATTTTGCTTCAACATTTAATGAAGCCGCTACAGACGATGCGCGTCATGGTAACCCGGGTAATGGCAGCTACCGTTTCACCAACGATAGCTGGGGTATTACCGTAAATTCAGATGATAAATATGCCAGCTGTTATGCCGGCATTCGCAAATGCAACCTTTTTTTGAGCAAAATTGATCTGGTAAAACTTAAAGACCATACCACTGATGTTAAAATAAACGGTTATACCGCAACAGAACAAAAAGACAGGCTGATTGGTGAAGTACTTTACCTGAGGGCTTATTTTTATGCAGAACTGCTAAAACGTTACGGCGGTGTGCCCTTGGTTACACAGGTACTGGGCGTTAACGATGACCTGGACTTAGCTAGAAATACCTACGATCAGGTCGTTAAACAGATTGTAGATGACTGCGATGCAGCTGCGCTTAAACTACCTACGTCTTATTTAATTGCAGGTCCAAGAAGTATATCAGTATCAAACTATTACGGCAGAGCAACGAAATGGGCTGCACAGGCACTTAAATCAAGAACATTGTTATATGCAGCTAGCGCGATTAATAACCCTAACAATGATGCGGCTAAGTGGATAGCAGCCTACACCGCTGCAAAGCCCTTTTTTGATGTTACACCTGTAACGCCAACCATGACACTGAACCCTGGTATAGCTGGCTACGAAGCCTTATTTAGGGGCAATACTGCAAGCCTTACCGAAATCATCTGGTCCAGACCCGCAACAAATTCAAATAGCCTCGAAACAGCTAATTTCCCTATTGGAATAGACGGGAGTACAGGTGGCATTAACCCTTCACAAGCGCTTGTTGATGCCTATGAGATGAAAACCAGTGGTAAACCCATTAGCGACCCCACAAGCGGCTACAACCCTGCCAACCCCTATAACGACAGAGATCCAAGGTTGGCAGCTAGCATCTTTTACAATGGTGCACTTTTTAAAACGGGCAGATCCATCGAAACCTTTGATGGTGGATTAGATGGACCGCAGAAAGTATATGGTTCATTAACCGGATACTATATGAAAAAACACCTGGATGTTAACCTGAACCTTACCCAAGCGCAGGCAAGTCAGCACAACTTTATCTATTTCAGGCTGGCAGAAATGCTGTTGAACTACGCTGAGGCCAGAAATGAAGCAGATGGGCCAGTTGCAGATGTTTACACAGCGATCAACAGAATACGCACAAGGGCTACCATGCCTAACTTACCTGCCGGCTTAACCAAAGCGCAAATGCGTGATCGGATCAGAAATGAACGCCGTGTAGAACTTGCTTTCGAAGGCCACCGATACTGGGATGCAAGAAGGTGGAATATTGCCAAAGATGCATTCAATGGTCCATTTACGGGAATGAAAATCGTGAAAACAGGAAGTACTTTCACCTATACTCCTTATAAAATTGAAGACCGGATTTTTAAGGAGTTTATGAACCTATACCCCATACAGCAGCGTGAAATTTTAGCCAATCCGAAATTAGTGCAGAACCCTGGTTGGTCAAAATAACATTGAACCACAACTTAAGACAACCTAAAAAACATGAAAAAAAACACATTACTAGTTTTGCTATTGGCAGCCCTCATCAGCTCCTCCTGTAAAAAGATGGCGGAAACGCAAAGCAGTTCTTCAAATGGGCAGGTTACCAAACTAGTGGCTGATCCCGTTTTTACGAGCGATCACGACAAGAACCTAACCGTAGTATATTTTATACCTAATGATAACGACACCATTCCAGGTTGGAAAACAAGATTGGGCGCCATCCTGTTGCGTGCACAGCAGTTTTATGGTGAGCAGATGCAGGCTCGTGGGTACGGTTTTAAAACATTTGGTCTTCTAAGGGATACCGCGGCCAAGCAGGTAAAAATTATCGTTATAAATGGTAGTCAGCCTAAAGCGAATTACCCTTACGAGGGTGGATCAACAGCTGTTGCTGCCGAAGTTAATGCCTACAAGGCCACTCATCCCGCTGATTTTACGAGTGACCATGTACTGGTGATTATGCCAGCAGCCAGTTATGATGCGAATGGCGAACCTGGTGGTGTACCCTTTTATGGGACAGGTCGGTGGGATTACGCTTTGGATTACCCAGACTTTGATCTCCAATACCTAGGACAAAATACCACGCTGGGCAACAGAGCCACAAAGTGGATCGGTGGTATGTTCCACGAAATGGGCCATGGCTTAAACCTCCCGCACAATAAAGAACTGGTATCTCAGAAGAACGACCCTAATTTTGGGACTACGCTCATGGGAGGCGGAAATTATACCTACGGAAAGTCGCCAACATTTCTAAGCCCGGCAGATTGTGCTATCTTAAATGTGAACCAGGTTTTTCAAACCAGTAGTTCAATTACATACTACACCGCTGTAAGCGCAACAATCAAAAGAATTTATTCATCTTACAATGTAACGAGTGGCAATATTATCGTTTCGGGAAAATTCCAATCCAATACACCTGTAACCAATATCGTGTATTACCTGGATCCTAACGTGAACAATGAAGGTGTAGGTACAAATAAAGATTATAATGCCAATACCTGGAAGAGTGATGTAATTGGCACTGATAGTTTTTATGTTCAGGTTCCAATTGCCGAGATGCAGGTAAAAGGAACGACCCCTTATGAACTTAAAGTTAAATTAGTGCACCAGAACGGTACAGTATTTCAAACCATATATCCTTTCGATTTTGTAAATAATGTGCCGGTTATCGATATTACTAGCGATATGGACAAAACAGGCTGGAGCGTAATTGGTCAAAGCTCTCAGGAGGGTTCATATCCTGCCACGAACCTGATTGATGAGAACCAATCAACTTACTGGAGATCCAGGCATACAAGTTCTCCTGCATCCTTACCGCATACTTTTAGGGTGGATATGGGAAGTGTAAAAACATTGAACGGCTTTACACTCAGCCAGCGCGTAGATGGTTTAAAAACCGTAAAAAATATCGAAGTGCAGTTAAGTAATAACCCTACAACGAATTTTGTCACTGTTGGCACTTTTGAAGTTCCCAACAATAACCGCAAAACAAAATTTCCCTTTAGCGCCCCACAAACGGCCAGATATTTTAGGTTAGTGGTCACTTCAAACTGGGACGGTACAAACGACTCCGGAATTGGAGAGGTGGGAATGTTTTAACATACGAAACCATTAAAAAACAATATCAGCCTTCATATATTGAATTTTAGTTAATTCATCAATTGATGAATTAACTAAAATTCAATATGCTGCTATCTATCATTAAAGGTATATTTTTATTGGTATCGATCCTTGCCTGTATCTGACAGGACAGACTATCGGTGAGGGACGATTGGGCTTTAAGCCGTTGCTAATCGGGATGCGGCCCTTAATTTTTGTAGTATATTGAAGCTTTTTAATTGGAAGCACATCGATAGGAATAAATTGTCCAAACATGCATGAAATAACAATTTGCCACTATCGAAAAAATTACAAGGATTCGAAGGCCTTGTAATAGCTTAGGCTTTGACTTTCCTGGCACTACTCCAGTAACATAAAACGCCATTAATCATTTTAAATTTATCTCTTATATAGAGTCCTCGCGACAGCAATTAATAGATGCTTAATTAGTCTTGATTTGATATTTATTTTGTGCTGATTCCGATTCCCATGCTTCCAAATATGCTGATTGACTTCTCACAAGTTCTACTTTAATTTTATTAAATATTACTCCAAGCCATAATAAGAATCACTTACACTTATATATCTAAGAAAATGTGCATTGAATGAGGCCAAAGCTTATTTCGAATTTAATTTGAAACCGATGACATTGAAGATATCTATTGATATAAAAATACAATAGTTTTTTAACAGCCAAAACTCTTGTCCAAATAACTTGGATAGAGAAATCAATGGTATGATTGAAGCCTTGGAATTATTTAATATTAAGGAAGGGATTATAGTCACTATTTCACAAAAAGATCAATTCCAAAAGAATGGAAAGATCATTAATGTAATTCCCGCCCATTAATACTTATTGAAATAGCACTAATCGACTCAGAGTGTTATATTTTCAGTAAATACGCTTCAAAATCGAGAAAATACCACTAAGGTATCTTTATGGACGCCTTCCTCCCGCTAAATGGTACTAAGTCCTTACAAAACCAGCAAATCGTATGATTACGGGCCTTTTTTTTTGCTTTTGGAATCCTAAAAAAGGTTGACCAAATCTTAGCAAAATGGTCAATAATATTTAAAAAAAATGCAACGTTCACCCCGGAGTTACAGTGAAAGTTTCAAACGATTAATTGTAGAGGAATAAGAGAACAGTCATTTGAATAAAGACCAGTTGCAATTTAAATACGATATCCGCGGGAATCAGTGTATTTAGAATTGGTTGTGAAAAAAAGACCCAGGGCTTGCCTTTAAGAAAATTAGCCTGCACAAAAGTCGTCTGGAGTGAACCAAACTATCTTAAACATATTTTTCCTTATCTTCACCATATTTACAGCTACTAATGTGTTTTATGACGAAAGATGAAATGGTTTTACACCAAAAATCGCACGATTATGGCGGGTATTCCTGTATGGCATCTTTGCTACTGTTTACATTTTTTGTCATGATAATCATTTCCTATTTTTCGGACGAGAATGGGGCCTTGCATATTGCGCTTTACGCCATGGGGGTGCTCCTATTGGTATTATTGGGCATAAGACTAATCGCTTATAAGTCTAAACATGAAGCAAAAAACATGCGGTTAAAGGTATCTGAAGAGGGGCTCCAATATTATAAGCATGTCACCTTGATCGAATGGAGATCAATAACAGATATTCAGATTATTAACCGGGAGCTCTCAGTTTCTATTGGTACATCGCCAGCGTTAGACTTTAAACTGAATTTATTGGATACAGATCTGGGGTACGATTTTGACGACTTCTGCCAGTTACTGAATAAGTATTACTACCCCAAAAGTATCTATACCTATGAAACCTGGTCTTCCTGCGGCTGTTAAATAAATCATGATGAAACCTATATTCACCACTGTAGTACCGGATGAGGAACATCAAAATTATACACAAAATCCACTGTGGCAACGACTTGATGCTTATTCGCCGGATAATGATGATTTCGCGATCCCATTCTCCAGGAAACTGGCGGTTACCGAAGGCTGGACAAGGCGGTTTACCTTATTGGCAATTGAAGAATATAAGCGTTTTGTGTACCTCTGCTGCATATTACGCAACGGGGCATCACCTTCTGTTGTGGTAGATAAGGTATGGCACATGCACTTGCTTTATACGGTGGAATATTGGAAAAAATTTTGCCCTTTGGTTTTGGAGCGGGAATTACACCATTACCCAAATGTAGGCGGTATAGTGGAATATAATAAACATCAGGATTGGTACCTGGAAACACTGAAACTTTATATCTTGATTTTTAAAGAAAATCCACCTCCCGATTTTTGGCGGATACCTGCGGACATTTCCCCCTACCTATTGCCTCAACCTAAAGATAAAAGGACTTATCATACGATGTTGATGTCGAAGAAACAGATATTAACGAAAATTACC
This sequence comes from Pedobacter sp. GW460-11-11-14-TSB4, assembly GCF_059423705.1. Taxonomy (NCBI): domain Bacteria; kingdom Pseudomonadati; phylum Bacteroidota; class Sphingobacteriia; order Sphingobacteriales; family Sphingobacteriaceae; genus Pedobacter; species Pedobacter sp. GW460-11-11-14-TSB4. The sequence goes on along the minus strand of NZ_JBWKYI010000024.1, from coordinate 10,838 downwards.
AGCGTACTGCGTAAATTCCGCTTAACCTAATGTTTTGTTTATTGTAGTCTTTTAGGTTTTATTAGGATTATTTTATCTGCAGTCTATGGCATGGCCATAGGCACTGGTAGTCTTAGGAGATATAAAAGGGATACCCAAATCGGCCGACCGCAATATAAGTAAGGCACCCATAAAAAACATAAACCAGGGGATAAGTTTGTTGGTATTAAAGTGAATGTATTTCTTCAGAAAAATTCCTCCAAGAGAAATCATGAGCATAAGTGGTACGGTACCCAAACCAAAAAGAAACATAAAAGTAGCACCAGATTTAATGCTACCCGTATTTAAAGCAGTTGCAAGTGCCAGATACACCATTCCGCATGGGATGATGCCATTCAGCATCCCCGCAAACAGCGCCCAACATGGCATGCCGAATACTTTACCCATAAGCCTGGCAAGTGGTTGTAATAGCTTTAACTGTATTTTTGAAAACCTACAGGTGTATGCCTGACTGAACTGAAGGGCAGTGAATAGGATAAGTACAAAACCGATTAACAAACTCAGTGTTTTCTGATCGCTAAATATGCGGATACTGTTTCCTAAGATGCCTACTAAAAGCCCTAAAATGGTATATATCGCAATGCGGCCAAATTGATAGAGCAAAAGCTGAAACCCGCTTCGAAAGAAATTCTGTTTCGCGAATGGCATACCCAACATAATCGGACCGCACATTACAGCGCAGTGCAGGCTTCCGAAAAGGCCCATCAAAAATGCCAGTGGCAAAAAATTGGTCATAGCGTGATGTTGTCTTTAAACAGATAATCTTTGCCTGAAGCGCGCCATTGAAGGTTTAAAAACCACATTCCTCTGGCCATTTTAGTTTTATCGACCAGAATGAGATTCGCCGTTCCCGAGGTGTTTCCTTTTAGTTTAACATCATCATCACTATTAACAGGGCGCATTAAAATGAGGTGGTAAGTAGCACTATCTTTAATTTCGATAATAATCTGAGTTGCTGTAACGGTAATTTTGGGTCTGGCATTATCCTCTATAACACGCTGTTTGGCATCGTATTCTGAATTATAATGGATACCCTTTTCATAGTAATTTTCTTCGATCAGGGCGTCACGTCCGTGTATATGAAACATATAAACCACCATACACACAATAAACATCATGAATGTAAGCATACCCAATACTATTTTTGTTCCCCAGTTCATATCTCTTTTTTTAATTTTGAATGCATGAATTTTGAATGACTTCATGTTAACGGCAATTCCACATGCCAATCATCTCTCATTCAATCACTCCATTCCTTCCGGCTGCGCGAAAAAACTTGTATTTGCCGTACTTAAAACTTCGCCATTTACCACAATTTCAAAAACCGCATCGGTTTTATATTTTTTGATGGATTTATTCTTTCTGATTAAAAAGAATGTGAGATGTGCTGAACCTTCTTTTGGCAAAACATCAGCTTTTTGGATAAAATTAATTTCGTCTCCCTTATCTTTCGATCTGAAAGTAAATTTTACAGCCTTATTGGTTTTGTTAATCAACTCTGCATTATACAAATTACTCGTTCTGTCTGTTCCCCTGCTCTGGTATAAGGTGCCACTTGCTCTTAAAACGGTAGTCTGGATATCTTCTCTTTTATAAATCAATGAAGAAAAAACCATCATTACAACAAACAGTACCGCAGCATAACCGTATGATTTTAAGCCAATTTTATAAGGTTTACGCGCATTAATAAAATCCTGATTAAAAAAACCAATCAGATTTTTGGGTTTGTTGAGTTTAAGCATCACCTCGTTACACGAATCGATACAGGCGGTACAGTTTACACATTCAAGCTGTGTACCTTCACGGATATCGATACCTGTGGGGCAAACCTGTACGCAAAGCCCACAATCAACACAATCACCCATGTTTAAAGCCAACTCCTGTTTCTGCATACGACCACGCGGTTCTCCCCGGGTAAAATCGTAGGCAACAACCAAACTCTGATTGTCTAACAGCACGCCTTGCAGCCTTCCATACGGACAGATTACCGTACACACCACTTCGCGCACATAGGTAAAAACGCCATAGAATATAAATGTAAACAGCCAGATGGATACGAAGCCAGAAATATGGTCTGATACCGGCTCCGTTATAATTTTAAGGAGTACATCCGAACTGATCATGTATGCCAAAAAGGTATTCGCAATGGCAAAAGAAATCACCAGAAAAATAAAATGTTTACTTCCTTTTTTGAATATTTTCTCTGCATTCCAATCGGCCTGGTCTAGTTTTTTTTGTTTATTGGCATCGCCTTCAATCCAATATTCAATCCTGCGGAATACCATTTCCATAAAGATCGTTTGCGGGCAAGCCCATCCGCACCATAACCTGCCCAACACGACTGTAAAACACACGATGAACATGATGAAAATCAGCATGGCAAGGGCGAAAAGATAAAAGTCCTGCGGGGTAAAGATTAATCCGAAGAATACAAATTTTCGCTCAATAAAATTAAGCAGTACCAACTGCTCGCCGTTAAGTTTTAAAAACGGACAGGAGAATAAAAACAACAGCAACACATAACTTACCCATTTCCGGTAAGTATACAACCTGCCCGATGGTTTTTTAGGATAGATAAAATTTCTGCCCTTGCCTTTATTTTCTTTTTTATTTTTTAATAACATCGGCTTTGTTCACACTGTCTTTCGGCGCTTTCATTTCATTGTCTTTTAAATCTTTTGCTTCGTATTTCTCGCCTTGAGGCGCTTTGGCTCCTGCAGGGTTTGTTCCTTTTAGCGATAGGATAAAATTGGTAACGGCACTGATCTGTTTTGGGTTCAGGTTTTTCTCCCAGCTAATCATTCCTTTCTCAGGAACCCCATATTTTATGGTTTTGAATACATTGTTTACACCGCCTCCATGCAACCAATACTCATCAGTTAAATTCGGCCCGATGAGGCCCTGGCCTTTATCGCCATGACAAACCACACAATTGGTATTAAAAATAGTTTTACCGTCTTCCAATACAGTTGCTGTATTATCAAACTTTACTGAGTTTTCATCAATAGTATTGGCCGATTTTTCGAGATAAGCCGCTTTCTCTACCTGCGCTTTGGCCATTTCGTTTTCATATTCTTTGTCCTGCAAATCTCCATATCCACCGATGTGGTAATAAAAAAGATAAGCTGCTGCGAAAATCATGGTCCCGTAGAAAAGAAAGTTAAACCATGCGGGAACAGGATTATTCAGTTCTTTAATACCATCGTAAGCATGATCAATTACCAGATCCTTTTCTTCTTCAATGGGCCTTAAACTTAAAATTTTGGTCCAGATGGAAGGTTTAACCGGTTGTTGTTTTAACCAGGTATCGTAATCTAAGACTGGTTCTTTTATCGGTTCGGTGTATGGTGTAGGATTTAACTGTTCCTGATACATGACCTTAAATGCATTTAGCAGCGTTACAGAAACGAAAAGCAGCACAATTGCGAAAACCAGGAGGATGATAATCAGTATTTCCGACTGGTTTAACCCCAACCCTGCCTGAGCAGGTGTTATGGTTTCTGCAGTTTTCTCATCCGCAGCAAGGGCAGTAACTGATATGAACAGGAACAATAACAATAGTTTAATCTTCTTCATGTGCATTAGGTTGGTTATCTTGAATAGGAAGCTGGCTCATCACTTCGATATGTTTTTTATTTAGTTTGAGCAGGTAAATACCCACAATTACAAAAAACACCATGAACATGAGCAATGAGGTGATGAGGTACAGTTCACCACCGGCTAAATCTTTGATCTGGTTGAACATCTTTTATTGATTTGAAGGAATGTTTTCTTTATTAGCTTTGATATCAGTACCCAAACGTTGCAGGTAAGCAATAATGGCGACTATTTCTCTGTCGCTTTTAACCTTGATGTTGTTTTGTTTTAGCTCGAGTGCAATCTTTTCGGCCTGAACTTTTAAATCATCATTAGCACGTTTATCATAGCCTTCCGGATAAGGAACGCCCAACGTTTGCATGGCCCTGATCTTGCTGGCTGTGGTTGTGATATCCAGTTTCTGTTCGATGAGCCATGGGTATGGAGGCATAATGCTTCCTGGTGACATGGATGCAGGATCGACCAGGTGATTGTAATGCCAGGCATCTGAATATTTTCCCCCTATGCGGTGAAGATCCGGGCCTGTTCTTTTACTTCCCCATAAAAATGGGTGATCATAAACAAACTCTCCGGCTTTGCTATATTCGCCATATCGCTCAGTTTCTGAACGGAAAGGCCTTACCGTTTGCGAATGGCAGTTTACACAGCCTTCTCTGATGTATAAATCTCTGCCCTGAAGCTCTAGCGCCGAATATGATTTTACGCTGGCAATGGTGGGCACGTTAGATTGAATCGTAAAAGTAGGCATCATTTCAACCATGCCCCCAATGAGGATAATAATCAACGATAACACCATAAATTTCATCGGTTTGCGTTCCAAAACCCTGTGCCAGGCTTTATCAGCTGGAGAAGTTTCAACAATGATTTTGGTTAAAGGCATGGCCTCGGCCGGTTCGTTGGCCAGCAGTTTAGCTCTTAACATGGTTTTCGCCAAGTTATAAGTCATGGCAATTACCCCTATTAAATATAGTGCCCCGCCGATTGAACGTAAAACATGCATTGGTATAATCTGTAGTGTCGTGGCTAAGAAATTCGGATACTTTAATAAACCCTCGGGCGTAAATTCTTTCCACATCAAACCCTGGGTAAAACCAGCCCAATACATGGGTACAGCATAAAAAAGTATACCTAAAGTGCCTATCCAGAAATGGAAACCCGCTAATTTTTTAGAGTATAATTCTGTTTTGTAAATACGCGGGATTAACCAATACAGTACACCGAATGTTAAAAATCCGTTCCAACCCAAAGCGCCAACATGCACGTGCGCCACAATCCAGTCGGTAAAGTGGGCTACACCGTTTATCTGTTTTAAGGATAATAACGGGCCTTCGAAAGTGGCCATGCCATAAGCGGTAAGGGCAACCACCATAAATTTTAAGGTTACATCTTCTCTTACCTTATCCCAGGCACCACGCAAGGTTAATAAACCATTAATCATACCGCCCCAGCTTGGGGCAATCAGCATGATCGAAAAGGCAACACCTAATGACTGTGCCCATCCAGGTAGTGAAGTGTATAATAAATGATGAGGGCCTGCCCAGATGTAAATAAAAATGAGCGACCAAAAATGCAGGATACTTAACTTATAGGAGTAAACGGGTCTTCCGGCCATCTTTGGCAAGAAATAATACATCATGCCCAGATAAGGCGTAGTTAGAAAAAATGCCACCGCGTTATGTCCATACCACCATTGTACCAGTGCATCCTGAACACCAGCATACACATAATAGCTTTTCATAAAAGAAATGGGCAACTCGAAAGAGTTTACAATATGCAATACCGCAATGGTAACGAAAGTGGCAATGTAAAACCAGATGGCCACATATAAATGGCGTTCTCTTCTTTTAAAAATCGTTCCAAACATGTTTACCCCAAAAACTACCCATATAATGGTGATAGCAATATCAATCGGCCATTCGAGTTCAGCATATTCATGTGAGGTGGTAAAGCCCAGCGGAAGTGTGATTACCGCGGATAAAATAATGAGCTGCCAGCCCCAAAAGTGGATTTTGCTTAGCGCATCGCTAAACATCCGTGCTTTTAACAAACGCTGAAGGGAATAATAAACGCCCATAAAAATAGCATTGCCCACAAAGGCGAAGATGACAGCATTGGTGTGCAGCGGCCTGATCCGGCCAAATGTGGTATACTGACTGCCCATGTTCATTGCAGGTTTAAACAGTTGCATTGCAACAAGCAAACCAACTGTCATCCCTATAATTCCCCACACCAGGGTGGCAATACCAAAGTTCCGGACAATCTTGTTATCGTAAGTAAATTTTTCTAACTGCATAATAGAAGCTGAATTTTTGTATGTTTTGTACACCAAAGGTATTTGGCAGTGGGCTGACAAAGTATGATAGCAATTAGCTGGAAAAGTGATCTTCTTCACTTTTTTCGGCTTCAATCTCATCATCGAAGAGCATACGGATACCTGGGGTATGTACATCATCGTTCTGACCAGTTTTGTAGGCCCAAAAGAACGCAGCAAGAAAAATGAGTGCCATTAAAACGCTGCAGCCCACTAAAAAGTAAAGGATGCTCATATCAATTTATTTTTGCGGGCAAACCATCGGGTTGCCAGGGTGGTAAAGGAGATAATGGTAACCGTACTAATCGGCATCAGCACTGCGGCCACCAAAGGATAAAGGGTTCCCTGCACGGCAAAATAAATACCAATGCAGTTATACGCAATGGCTATAGCGAAACTTGTTTTAATGATCTTCAGCCCGTCCTTACTTAACTGGATAAAGTCAGGCAGAAAATTTAGGGCATCACCTTTCAAAATGGCATCGCAGCCGGGCGTAAAATTATTGATGTTATCGGTTATCGCGATTCCAAAATTACTTTGTTTTAAGGCACCGGCATCGTTTAAGCCATCACCCAGCATCATTACTTTATTTCCTTGCTGTTGAAGTTGTAGAACGGCATCCAGTTTTTGATGCGGGCTCTGACGGAACCTGATACTTGTATTTTTTGTAAAAATGGTATCTAGCATCCACCGGTCTTTATCGGTATCACCAGATAAAACCTTTAACTTAAATTTCGAAAGTTTTAAAATCAATCCAGCCAAACCTGAACGCCACAGCTGTTTGATGTCAAAACATCCTTTATAAACATGGTCGATCACCACATGCACTCCACTTTCACTTGCAGACTCTACCGCAATCGGTAACATAGACAGGTGCCCGGCATAAATACTGTGGTTGTTTATTAAGGCGGTCAAACCTTTTCCAACCACCTCTTTATAATCGCTGAGCGAATAAAACCGGTCAACATTTAAGGCTTTTAAAATATGCCGGCTTAGGGGATGGATAGAGTTTCGCAGCAATGAGGCTACCATACTTTTTTCCTCGCCTGTTAGAGATCCGTTGAAACCAATTTCGGCATTTTCGTTACTCGTTAGCGTACCTGTTTTATCGAAAATAAGGGTATCACATTTGGCAAGTTCTTCAACTGCATCTGTATTTTTTACATAAAATCCCTTTTTATCAAAAACCGATAAAATGGCAGATAAGGTAAATGGGGTACTTAAAGCCAGTACGCATGGACAGGCCACAATAATCACTGCTGTAAATGCCGACCATGCTTTGTGGCTATCGTTTTGGAACAACCAATATGTGGTAGCTGTAAATGCGGTCAGGAAAACACCCAGGCTGAAGTATTTCGCTACAGTATCGTTAAAATTCTGTTTTTCGGTATTGTTTTTATAATTATCGTTGTTCCATAAACCAGTTAAATAACTCTGTGAAACAGGTTTGATTACCTCGAGTTCTATGGCCTCACAGGTTTGTCTGCCCCCTGCATAAATGATCTCACCCAAAACTTTGTGTACGGGTTCCGATTCGCCTGTAACAAAACTCATGTCCATCCAGGCCTCACCTTTCATCAGAATGGCATCAGCCGGAACCAGTTCGCCGTTCCTGATCCATAACCTGTCGCCAATCTTGATTTCGTTTATCGATACCGGCTTTTCTTTGCCATTTAACAAGCTAGTTACTGCAATTGGAAAGTAGGAGCGGTAATCACGATCAAATGAAATGTGATGATAGGTGCGCTGTTTGAGCCATTTCCCCATTAAAAGCAAAAATACCAACCCAGTTAGGGTATCGGCAAAACCAGGACCTGTGCTTAAAACAACCTCAAAAGCTGTGCGTAGGAAAAGTACTGCAATAATCAACGCTAAAGGGGTATCGAGATTAATATGCCTGTGTTTAAGACTTGTGATGGCCGAGGTAAAATAATCGCGGCCACAATAAAATGCCGCAGGAATAGAGAAAGCAAGGTTTAGCCAGCCAAACAGCGATTGAAACTGCCTCTCAAAACCAGATAAACCAAAATATTCCGGAAAACTGAAGAGCATTACATTGCCCATTAAAAATCCGGCAACGGCTATTTTTAATACCAAAGCTTTATCTACCGAACTGCTGTGTTCCTTTACTACATCCTGCAGACTGATTAAAGGTTCATAACCAATCTGGTTTAAAGTTTCTACGAGCTGCCTCAAAGAGATTTCGGTGTGATTGAAACTTATGGTAACCTGTTTTTTAAGAAAATCGATCCTTGAGCTAAATATAGCGGAGTTGATTTTATAGAGGTGTTCTAACAACCAGATACACGAACTGCAGTGGATGGCCGGGATATAGAGGGTAATAATACTCGAACGCTCCTGTTTATAATCCAGCAGCTGCTCAATAATTTTAGGTTCGTCGAGGTATTCTAAATGACTTTCATTTTTAAATTGCCTGCCCGGGTTGTTATTGTACACATAATAATTGCATAAATTATTGTCAGAAAGGATCTTGAAAACAGCCATACATCCGGCACAGCAAAAATCTTTATCTGCTGTATGGTATTTTACCTTGGGCAGATCTTCGCCACAATGGTAGCAAAGGGCCTGTGTTGCGGTTTTATTTTGATCTTCCATTATTGCCTTACTTAAATTGATGAACTGAACAACTGGGTTTTGGGCTGTTTAAGCCATAGCTTCTCGTCGAAAGCCATACACACGTTTCTTAAAAACGATCGCCCTTTGGTGGTAATCCTGATTTCTTTTTCGGTTACCCAGATCAGTTTATCGCGTAATAAGGGCAACAACCTGTCATAAACAAGTTCGGGGATACCTTCTTTGTACACGGTATTTTCCTTACACATGATATTAAGGATATGTTTTCTTATTTCAAGATCTTCCGCTGTAAGGAAATGTCCTTTTTCTACCGGTAGTACACCTTGTTCAATTTTATCAAGATAATCTTCTACCTTTTTCGGGTTTTGTGCAAAAGCCGTCCAGCTATCGCTGATGGAGGACACCCCAAGGCCAATCAATAAATGGGTATGGCTGTTAGTGTAACCCATAAAATTGCGGTGCAGTTTCTGTTCGGTCATTGCCTTAAACAAAGAATCGCTTTTCAGTGCAAAATGATCCATGCCTACGTCTTTATAACCCGCTTCATCGAGCAAGTGCCTGCCCAACTGGTAGAGCGCAAATTTTTCGTCGCCCAGAGGAAGATCTTCTTCGGTATAATGTCTTTGGCCGGGTTTTAACCAGGGCACATGAGCATAACTGTAAAAAGCAATCCGATCGGGTTGCATAGCAATAACCTCTTGCATGGTATCTGATAAGCCTGAGATGGTTTGCCCCGGAAGACCGTAGATCAGGTCAAAATTAACGGAGCGATAACCAATTTCCCTGGCTTTTATGGTAACCTGTGCAACCTCTTCAGGCGTTTGAAACCGGTTAATTAAAAACTGAACTTTAGGATCAAAATCCTGTATACCCAGGCTTAACCTTTTAAAGCCGAGTTTGAATAAGGTTTCAAGATGTTCGGGAGTAGTATTTGCAGGATGCGCTTCGAAAGAAAATTCTATATCCAGAGCCAATGCTGAGTTTAGGGTAATTCCGCTAATGAGTATTTCGAGGTTGGTCGGACTAAAAAAAGTAGGTGTTCCGCCGCCAAGGTGTAGCTCTTTTAATTTGGGCTTGCAACCTAAGGCTTTAACATACATTTCCCACTCGGCAAGTACGGCCATGATGTAGGGCAGCTCTACTGAATGGTTTTTAGTAATGCGCGTATTGCAGCCACAATAGGTACATAAACTTTCGCAAAACGGCAGATGGATGTATAAACTTATTCCTTCTTCCTGATGTATTGCATAGGTTTTTGCTACGGTTGTTAACCAGTTTTGCTTATTAAAACTTTCATTATCCCAGTAGGGAACAGTTGGATAACTGGTATACCTGGGGGCCGCAACATTATATTTTTTAAGCAATGCCGAAGTTTCCATTATTTTAGCATTTTAAGGGTAGAACATTCGTTTTGGCAGCAACATGCCTTACCTACACATTTGCCTGCAGCCCATTGATCGAGGTTTTTAATGACCTGCTCCATGCGGAGTTTAGCTTCTGCATCTCCAGCGGCCAGGGGAACATTTGCTACCTTTAAACCGGCCGAACCGGCGGCTTTTAAATCAAGATGATCGGTTTCGGATGATGAAGTGGCTATATATTTTATGCCCAAAGCTTTTAGGCCTGTAATCATGGCTTCACTCAGCTCATCATTATTAAAGACCAATAAGGCCTCTTTTCCTGCTGCAAATGAAAGTGTATCGGCGGTTAAACTGTTGGCAATTATGGTAATGTCGTGTTTTTTATAATTGGCCAGTACCAACCATTCCTTTTCATCGGGTTTGATGTTATAAGCTATAGCTTTCATATACAGAGTTTATCTACACAAAACTATAGTGGAAGTAAGCGGCAACAGATGAGGATGCTTAGAGAAAAAAATGATTTTTGTTACATTTCTGAATTTGGAGTTGGGCGTCTGGGATCGATTAACTGATTGATTAGTCCACAGTCTGAAGTCTTTAGTCCATAGTCGATTAATCCATGAACAACCTGGCTATCAACTACCAGTTTTCAGTTCTCAGTTTGCAATTAACAATTAACCGATTAAACCTTGGGTTCGGAGCTTGGGCTTGTGCGTTTGGAGTCGACTAATTTATCAACTACCAGTTAACGGTTCTCAGTTTGCAATTTACAGTTAAACAATTAACCGATTAACCCCTGGGCAATCAACCATTTATCAACAACCTGACTATCAAATACCAGTTAACAGTTCTCAGTTTGCAATTTACAGTTAACCAATTTAAACTATTAACCCCTGGGCAATCAACCATTTATCAACAACCTGACTATCAAATAC
>NZ_JBWKYI010000023.1:4033-92839 GCF_059423705.1 Pedobacter sp. GW460-11-11-14-TSB4 | reverse complement strand
GGTGAACGTTGCAATTTTTTTAAATTATTATTGACCATTTTGTTAAGATTTGGTCAACCTTTTTTAGGACTCCACAACAAAAACAAAAGCCTTACCATTTTAAATGGTAAGGCTTTTGTTTTAGATTTTTTTAAGCGAAAACAAGATGTGCTAAGGAATGATTAATAAAGGCAATTCTGGTCTCCTAAATTTTGCCATGTGCCATCTGACCCTTTAAATTGAAATTCTAGTTTTTCTTTCGTGTTTTTATCTTTTAAATAGTAAATGGTTATCGGATGATAGCCCTTTTCGAGTGTTACGCTTTTCTGGATCATCTCTCCATTTTTATAATCAAAATCGGCATCCAATAAATTAATTTGATGAAGTTTGACAAAGGCCTTACCCTGTGCCGCCAGTTTAAATGAATAAACCCCGTTTTTAGGAATTTTGATAAAAGTTTTAAATACCATCAGACCTGTTTGATTTTTTTTAGCCACAGACAGTGATTTAACTTCTCCCTTTCCATTGGCTTTTGCCAGATCTAGTGATGGTATATATGGGAAATTTCCATCAAAGAAGAACCATTTCAAGCCATATTTTGCATTTTTAGCTAAGGGTATGCCTGGAATAGGAGCGTTATCATATGGTCGCGGGGCATCCGAATCGGGTGTTCTAACCTGAAGTACTTTGGCTTTCATTTGGGCCTGCAGCTTATTAAAGCCAGTTTGTTTGGCCAAATTGTTTATTTCCTTTGGATCTTTAACAACGTTATAAATTTCAAAATTGTCATCTGCTGATTTAATATCATACCGTACCCCAACCAAATCTCCAAATCTGATCATTTGCATCTGGTTTCGTTTCCTGCCCGCATGATCAGGCTCGAACTGCTCAAAATTTGGCGTGTTACCCTGCTCAAAATATTCAACATATACCAGGCCATCGGTCTGTTTTCCCTGATTGGTTAATGCCGGGGCTAATGAAACACCGGTTGTTCGCGCAGGAATTGATGTTTTAGCTATTTCTGCAAAGGTTGGCAGCCAATCAGACAACATGGATGGTGTGTTGACCACTTTCCCGGCAGGGATATGTTTGGGCCAGGTAACCAGGGCTGGCATGCGAACACCACCTTCCCAACAATCGCGTTTTATGCCATCAAACTGGCCGTAGCTTTCGAAAAAAGTTGGTTTATATGCAACAAAAGGTTTTGGTAAATATGATTCTATTGATGGTCCATTATCAGAAGTGAAAACAATTAGGGTATTATCATCAATTTTTAAGTCTGAAAGTAATTTTCTGATATCACCAACGGCATCATCCAATCGTCTTACTGCTGTTGCATATCTTTTGTAGGTATCAGGCCATGGAACATTTGGTGTGCTAGGATTTTTATCATCATCATAAGTTGCATTGGCGTAATCTGGATGTAAGTAACTATCTACTATGCCTGATGCGGTATTAATCATTTTCCCTTGCTGGCCAAGCCATTTTAAGCCTCCGTTAAGGCCACCCCCACTGGGGTAACTTTGCGTTGGCAGCTCCAGTACTGCATGTGGTGCATCGTATGCCAGGAACATAAAAAAAGGAGTTTTCTTTGTATTATCCTTTTCAAAATTAATAATATAGTCTTTGGCTTTTGCCGTCCACAAATCGGTGGTATAACACTTTTCTAATCCATTGGAAACTTCCTGGTAATTTGCCCAAACCTCTTTTTTTCCTCTATAAACTCCTTCCAGTGGATAGTGTTCGTGGCCATCTGAATGTCGCATGTAACCAAAATAATTGTCAAAGCCTCTTTTTAACGGATGAGCAGGCCAGTCTGGTTTTTGCTTTTCGTTGGTTCCCTGTAAGCCCCACTTTCCAATGGCAACGGTGTTGTACCCGGCATTTTTTAGCACGTTGGCGATGTTATGATTATGCTCCAGTGCTTTATCAAATTGATTATCTCTCACATGGGCATTACCTTGATTTACCCCGGTGAGCAATGATGCCCTTGAAGGTGCGCAAACCGGTGCATTTGCATATTGTTGACTGAGCACAGCACCTGAGGCAGCCATGTCATCCAAATGTGGTGAAAATAATGCCGGGAGATCTTTATTTTTTTGTTTTTGGAATAATACACCTAAATCACCATAACCTAAATCGTCTACCAGAATATAAATGATATTGGGTTTTTGCTGGGCATGCAGACTAACTCCGCACGAAAAGAAATAAACGATAAAAAAAAGCAAGCCCAGGATTTTGTTTTCTGTGTTTCTCATATTCACTTTAAAATGCATGACTAAATTGACGTTTCGCTATAAATGGTTAAAATAACCATGGCTTTATCTTTATTCAACCATGGCTATTTTTAAGTGTTAATTAAAATGAACTATTTCCACCCAGGATTCTGTACAATTTTTGGATTTAATACAATCTGATTGGATGGAATTGGGTAAAGATAGTAATATTCAGGAAAAGGGCTTGAGGGTATACCCAGATATGAAATGTAACCAGCTATATCTGCCCGATTTGTATTTAGGGTGATATTTACTTAAAGGAGCGGTGTAATACCAATTAATCGGATATGGATTGATTTTTGGCCTTAAAATTAATACTATTCCAGGATACCCGTGTGATTTAAAACGGCTTTCAATTTATATACAATGTTTAGAATTACTGTTTAATAATTCAGATGAAGACTTTTAACACGGTCCAGCTTGTTAATCCTTGTCAAACAGATAAATAAAGCATATATTTCGCTTACCAAATATCAAACTATTTAAAATCTTAATGGATGCATACATTCAACATATCATTGAAGGTGATCAGATAGCTTTTGAAATAGTATTTAAACTAAGTCACAAAAAAGTCTATGCCTACTTTAATAAGAAAACAGCCTCTAAAGAATTGGCTGATGAGCTTACACAGCTTGCTTTTATTAAAATGTGGCGTTTTAGACATACTTTGACCCCGGATTTTACTTTGGATACTCAATTATTCCGGATTGCAAAAACTACTTTGCTTGATCATTTTAAAAAACTTGCAACGGAAGAAAGGAAATTGAAATCCTTTTATCAGGATAATATTGCCGAATTATATGCCCCATCATCTGATTATGAAACCAACCAGCAACTGGAAGCTGTTTTAAACCAGTTGCCTCCAACACGTAAAAAGGTGTTTATACTGAGTAGGATCGAAGGTTATTCTTATAACGAAATTGCAGAGCAGCTCTCTATTTCTCCCCGAACAGTAGAGAAACACATCTCCTTAGCTTTAAAACAATTAGGCGGTTATGCGGGTGCAGCCATTATTGTTTCATTAGCCTATAATTTGGCCTAAAAAAAAATATTTTTTATTGATTACGGGTAATCCCCACATTCAATCGTATTAGGTATATGAATATAACCGATCAGTTGCTGGATAGACATTTTAAAGGCCAGTGTACCCCGGAAGAAAAATTTGCAGTAAACGCTTTTTTAACACAGATAGATGAATTTCCGGACCATTTACTGATGCAAAATGAGTGGGATAGCATAGGCGAGGCAGCATTATCACCTGAAAAGAGCGATCAGCTTTTCGATAAGATAAAGGCAAAAACCTTTCCAAAACTCAGAGTAAAGCAATGGTTAATCAATGTTGCGGCAGCAGCGGTTATTTTTATGGCGATAGGCTTATGGTACTTTAACCAGGCTCCGCATCAACCTAAACCTAAACTCGTATTAAATGAAAAAAAACAGAACCAGAAAGAACACGTAATCGATTGGAAATCGACTGTTAACTATGCCAATAGCTTTGAAAAAATAGAATTGCCAGATGGCTCAGAAGTTAAGGTTTATCCAGGAGCAGAAGTTCGCTACACCCAACCTTTTGTTAAGGAGAAAAGAGAAGTATACCTAACTGGAAAAGCTTACTTCAAAGTAACAAAGGATAAAAAACATCCTTTTGTGGTGTATGCCAATGGCGTTTCTACTACAGCGCTGGGTACCTCGTTTACCATAACTGCAGCCAAAAACAGTACCACCGTAAAGGTTGAACTGCACACGGGAAAAGTTTCGGTAAAAAATATAGGTTCCGATCTTCAAACACCGGTATTTAGCAGTATCCTTAAACCAGGGGATATATTAAGTATTGATAAACTGAATAACCTGTTAACGGTATCGAACGGTAAAAGTGCTAAACCTGTAGAAAAAACGGTTGCGATAAACCTAAGCCAGGCACCACTTAAAGAAGTTTTTAGCAAACTTGAAAACCACTATAAAGTAAGAATCAGCTTTATAGGCGAGGATGTTGACGACAAGTTTTTTACCGGAACAATTTATCTGCAAAAACCATTGGACAGCATATTGGCAGAAATTACAGAATTAAACAAACTCAAACTAACAAAATCAGGCAAAAGGTATCTGATCAAAAAATAAAACAGCCATTACCGCTCTTTAATTTAACCAGCAATTTTATGCTGGAGAGGAACCTATTGCTCTAAAAAACCAAATAAAGAACCAAACAATGTTGAAAAAAATTACGCAGCGCATGTTGTTGTTTATGTTGCTAACCTGTGCCTGGGGCATAGTAAAAGCACAAAATGCAGAAGTTATTGGTGTTGTAAAAGATGAAAAAGGAGCTCCAATGGTTGGTGCAACGGTAGTAATCTCTTCCAAAAGTACCGACCAGAAGAAAACTGCACAAACCAATAACGAAGGGAAATTTGCGATTGCAAATCTTAATGCAAAAACACCCTACCTCATTACGGTATCGTTTGTGGGGTACAAATCTAAAACGATTGATAATTTTACACTTAAAGAGGCAGAGCAATCTTCATTAATAGTACAGTTAGAAAGTAGTAACGAGCTAAGCGATGTGGTTGTAGTAGGTTATGGGAAAAGTTCAAAAAGAAACCTGTTGCAAAGTGTAAGCGCAATTGATGCCAAACAGGTGGTAGAAGTACCAAATGCTACGCTCTCTCAGAGCCTGGCTGGGCGTATGCCTGGTTTGGTGGTTACCCAAAGTGGGGGTAAGCCAGGAAAGGCATCAAGCATCAGGGTAAGGGCATTTGATGGCTTTGGCCCATCGCAGCCACCGCTTTTCGTAATTGATGGTGTTATTTCAGACCAGTTTGCGTTTGATGGTTTGGATGCCTCTGAGGTCGAAAATATTTCAGTATTGAAAGATGGCGCATCTGCTGCGGCATATGGTGTACGTGGAGCAAATGGTGTGGTTGTAGTTACCACGAGGAAAGGTGTTACTGGCCCGCCAAAAATCAATCTTATTTCCAGTTATGGTATCAGTGAGGCTACGATCCAACCAAAAACCTTAACCGCTTATGATGAAGCCATCTATTCGAACGATTATCTAAGGTATAGCAATCTTGATCCTAATGCCTACCTCACTGATGCAAGATATTACGCACCAGATGAGTTGGAATACTGGAAAAATAATGATGTAAATTTGGTGGAAAAATATTATAAAAGACCAACTGAATACCGTACCACGTTAAACATTTCAGGTGCCAGTGATAAGGTAAATTATTTTGTAAGCGGTTCTTATTACAAGGGAACAGGTTCTTTTGATAATGTGGATTATCAGAAATATAATATCAGGGCAAAGGTGGATGCCAATATTACCAAAGATTTAAATATTGCACTCAACTTAACAACCGACATTAGAAATGATCAAAAACCATTTTGGTTATATGATAACGATAATGATGATATGCCCAACTTATATCAGGGTTTGCTTACCCGTGGTAGAATGGCCCCCGATTATATTAATATAAATGGAAAAGATTATCCTGTTGGTAATTTTATGAAATGGCACCCGGGAGAGGTGATAAATGGCAACACTGGTTATAACCGCAAAAAATGGAGTAATTATCAGGCTTTGGTAGATGTGAACTACAACTTATCATCATTGGTTGATGGTTTAAAATTACGTGCCACCTTCGCTAATTATACACGCCATGATTTTAGAAAATTATTAAATCAGCCTTACAAGCTCTATATTTTTAATAAAGCGGGTTCTAAGAACCATTTAGTAGGCGATCAGATAGACTTTAGCCAAACCCAAACCAGGAATGATGGCAATACCCTACAGGAGGTTTATAATGCATCCAGTTTTTATCAGTTGAATTTTTACATCAACTATGATAAATCTTTTGGAAAGCATAACATATCGGCTACTGCTGTTTATGAGCAGAGCGAAACCAATAACGATAATTTTTATGCCCAAAATCAATTTGTGCTCAATCGCGATCTCGATCAGTTAAACCTGGCCAGTAGCAATCCTTTATATTACAGTTTAGGCGGCAATGAATTTGATGATGGCCGTTTGGGCAGTTTTGTACGTTTAGGCTACAACTATGCGGGTAAATATTTATTGGAGGCGGGCATGCGCTACGAAGGGTCGAGGTATTTTATACCTACTAACCGTTATGCTTTTTTTCCATCAGTTTCTGTGGGCTGGCGTATTAGCGATGAAACCTTCTTTAAAGATAATGTAAAGTTTGTGAACGATCTTAAATTCAGGGCATCATTAGGCTTTACCGGGGCTGAACCCTTAGATGTTAACGGAAACAGAATAACCAACCTGCAATGGGCACAATATTATCGTAAGGCTGCCGCAGGTCCCATTTTTGGTGGTAATGTGAACAATGGAATTGCTTTAGGTACCTACCCAAATGCGGATATAACCTGGGAAAAGAAACGTTCGATAGATTTTGGTTTTGATGCCACTTTATTCAATAACAGTACAACATTATCTGCAGCCCGTTTTATGAACAAGAGAACCGATATTCTAGGTGATGTTGGCGCTAGTGTTCCTACAACCTGGGGCGCATTCTATCCGTTGATCAATTTTGGAGTAATGGAATCAAGTGGTTACGAATTTGCCCTTAACTATAAAAAAGCAGTTAATGATAACCTCAGTCTAAATGCAGGGATTAATTACAGTTATGCGGTAAATAAACAGGTGCGTATTAATCAGGCTCCGGGTACAAGAGCTTATCAAAATCTGATTGGCAGGCCTACAGGCGGTATTACGGGGCTTATCGCTACTGATATTATCCGCACCCAGGCCGATCTTAATGCACTACCGGCCGGTTATACCATTAACGGGGCAACCCCCCGCTTGGGCATGTTGAACTTTAAAGATATAAGAGGAGCGACCAGCGATGCCCCAGATGGGAAAATTGATGGTAACGACCAGGAGTTTATCGGCAAATATTCAACACCACCATCTACCTATGGTTTAACCCTGGGTGCCAACTGGAAATCGTTCAGTATTGATGTGCTGATACAAGGCACTGGTAATTATTATAAAATAAGACCTGCATTAAACAATGCACAATATGTATCCCCAGAGGCAGGGAGTGCCGAATTTTGGAAAGACCACTGGACACCAGATAATCCTAATGCTGCCTATCCGCTGTATTCTGATCAGGGAGGAAGTGGTAGCGCATCAACTTTTTGGTTAGATAATGCTTCATTTATCCGTTTAAAAAATATCAATTTAGGCTATGCCTTGCCAGCTAAAGTCATTAACAAAATAGGCTTTAAAGATATTAGGTTCTTTTTGAATGGATCAAATCTGTTCCTGTTCAAAAACAAAACCAAATATTACGATCCCGAAGCACAATCAATGTTGGCCTATCCGCTTAACCGAAATTATACTTTTGGTGTAAATATTACATTATAAACCTATTATTAAATACGTTATGAATAGAGTATCAATATATAAAATAAATAGGCTAGCGCTTATTACAGGCTTTTTGATGGTGATTGTTGCTTTGCAAAGCTGTAAAAAGGTATTGGATAAACGCGACTTAGGGGCTATACCTGAAGACTTGGTTTGGACTGATGTTACCCTCACCACACAATTTTTAAACAACATTTATTTTAGCACATTACCAGGCTGGCCCGATCCGCTAAATCATAATTCAGATGAGGCTGGCGGCGGCGGAGGTGTAATGTATGGACAGCTAACCATTAACTCTGTTGATTTTTGGACTACTTATAAGGCTTACGATATTATTAGAAGCATTAACCTGCTTTTGCAGAAATTGCCAACCACGCCCTATCAGCAAAATGATAAAAATAAATTAAGAGGCCAGGCATTGTTTTTAAGGGCCTGGGTGTATTTCCAAATGGTAAGCCGTTATGGTGGGGTGCCTTTGGTGCTCACTCCTCAATCGTTAGAAGAGGATTTAAATGTAAAAAGAAATAAAACATCAGAATGTATAGCTCAAATTACAAAAGATTTAGATGAAGCCAGTACGTTATTGCCTGTTTCATGGGCTACTGACGATGAAGGCAGGATCACAAAAGGTGCGGCTTTGGCTTTTAAAGGACGTGTATTGTTACATTATGCTTCAGAGCAATTTACCCCTGTGCAACAGCAAACCAGATGGCAAACTGCCTTTGATGCCAATAAAGCCGCTATGGATGTTTTGACCCAGCAAGGTGCAGCATTAATGCCTAGTTTTGCCGGTCTGTGGTTTATTGAGGGTAATGGAAATAAGGAAGCCATACTGGTTACGCGTTTCAATAATCCTGGTCGTTTTCAAACCCGCGATGCCTCAGTAAGGCCTTTGGAGGAGTCGCAGAACTTTACAGGTGGTGATCAACCAACACTGCAATTGGTCAATGCCTTTCCGATGAAAAACGGTTTGCCGATAACCGATCCTAATTCTGGATACGATCCTAAAGCCTACTGGTTAAACAGAGATCCGCGTTTTGCAACAACGGTAGTGCATAATGGCGATATTTGGGAATTATCTGGTAAGGCTGGCCGAACCCAGTGGACGTTTAAAGGTGCCGAAGCACAAGGTGGAACCGGTACCAGCTTTTATAGTAGAAAAGGAATTTTTGAAGCCTATAAACCTTTTGAGGCTTCTACAAGTGGTACAGATTGGATTGAGATAAGATTTGCCGAGGTAATGCTCAACTATGCTGAAACAGCAAACGAAATTGGTAACATTCAAATTGGTTACGATATGCTTACTGCAATCAGAAAGCGTGCCGGTATAGATGCTGGTGCCAATAATCTGTATGGCTTAAAAGCAGGGATGACCCAGACCGAAATGCGTAAGGCCATTTTAGATGAACGCCTGTTAGAATTTGCCTTTGAAGGTAAAAGAGAGCAGGACCTTAGACGGCGCAGGTTATATGCATCGTTACTGAATGGCAAAAAACGCACCGGTTACGATGCTACCTTGATTAAGTTCGATGGTAAACCTCAAGATTTTTTCACAGCCTATGCCACTGGAACGATTAATCTAAAAACAAACTATTTCGATTATTTTAAGGAAACAGAGCTTCCAATAGATTTAACCAATACCATCAACTTTAAAGATGAGTACTATTTCTATGCCATTCCGCAAAGCCATTTGCAAAAAAATCCTAACCTGCAGCAAACCAAGGGCTGGGATGGAGGTACTTTTGATCCCTTACAATAAATTAGCTGAATAGCGAATAATATTAAAATGCCTTACGATGCGTACACATCGTAAGGCTGCTAAAATATTTAAAATTAAAATAGATCATGTTCATGCTGTTTTAATCTAACCAAATGATAATGAGTAAAATAAGATATAAAATAGTATTACTTTTTTTAATGGTTTACCCTTTTGTAAAAGGTTATGCCCAGAAATATGCTTTAGCCAAAATGAATACTGGTTTAATTAAGCAAGAGGTGTTTTCTCCAATGGTAAATCAATCCATGCTGGGCAAAGTCATGGTTATTGCCGGTAAAAAATACAATGAGGGCATTAGTGTGCAGGCACCCTCTTCCGGTTTTCTTGATGTGGGTAAAAAAGGCTTGAAATTTATAGCCGATGTTGGTGTGGATGATTATGCTAACCGCAACCTGAATGCACCAAATATCGAATCGATTGCCCGTACCGATGGCATCAAGGTTTTTTATCAATCAGCTAACATTACCGGTAAAAAAGTATTGATCGGCATTGGTACTTCCCTGCAGGAAATTGCACCAGGTAGTGTTGTTTTTACCCTTATTGGCGATGGAAAGAAAATATGGTCCAGCGGAGTAATGAAACAGGGGGATCAAGCCAAACACATTGATGTTGATATTTCAGGGATAGCGATCTTAAATTTTACCGTTAGCGATGCCGGCGATGGCATTAGTGGCGATGTAGCCAATTGGGTAAATGCTTACGTTACCACAAGCCCGGGTTTTGTGCCCCAATTGGTTAACAAAAATTATAATGCAAAAAATAATCTTAACGTTTTAACTAAGCCACTGGCATTAGCATTACAAAAATTACCAAACTATGTAGCCGAAGTAGCTAAAACAGATTGGTTGATCCAAAAACCTGCTGAAAAGGCAAAAATACAGCGGATAGGTCATAACGAAATTATACTCAGTAATGGCCTGGCAAGCCGCACCATTACCATGTCGCCAAATGCTGCTACAACAAGTTTAAAAAACCTGGTAACAGGAGAGGAGTTTATTCGTGCTGTACAGCCAGAAGCCGTGGTTACGATAGATGGAGAAACTTACGAAATAGGCGGTCTTGCAGGTCAGGTAAACCGTGGTTATTTACTCCACGACTGGTTAAAGGATATGTACAGCCCGGCTGGGTCTTTTCAATTAAGCGATATCACTATACAGGCCATACAGCCCTTGCTGCAATGGAAAGCCAAAAGATGGCTGCCTGTTACGCAGTGGGAAGCAACCGGTAAAGAATTGATACTCTCTTTCACACATCCTGATAAAAAAGGAGTAGTGGTAAAAGTGCACCATAAAATTTACGACAATCTTCCTTTGGTAACCAAAACCATATCTGTTACCAATAACAGTGGTAAAGAAATTAAGGTGAACCATTTTGTGGGTGAAATCATTGCTTATCCCGAAAAGGAAAATTTTGTGTCGGTACCGAGTCCTGGCGCCGGTTGGAGCAAACCCAATTTTTATATAGAAAATGATTATGCTTTTGGAGGTATGATTTATGATGAAAGCGATCAGTCAATTAGCTGGGAGCGCGACAGTGCCTACACCTCACAGGTGAATTACTTATTACAAACCCCCTGTGTTGTTAAAAGCATCCCCAAAAATGGCCCTTCTCAGGTTTTGCAAAACGGTCAGCGCTGGCAGGGATTTAACACTTATACCATGCTGATGGATGGCACGGACCGGGAGCGCAATACCTTAAGCCGCCGCAAAATGTATCGTGCGCTGGCACCCTGGGTTACCGAAAACCCCATCTTCATGCACCTCACTTCTACCAAACTGGAAGTGGTTAAAGATGCTGTAGATCAATGTGTAGCCACGGGGTATGAAATGATCATTCTTAGTTTTGGCAGTGGCTTAAATATGGAAAATGTATCAAAAGAAAACCTCGATAAATATAAAATGCTTGCAGATTATGCGCACAGCAAAGGCATCCAAATAGGCGGTTACTCATTATTTTCAAGTCGTAGCATCGATCCGCAGAATGATGTCATTAATTTAAAAACAGGTAAACCCGGCGGTACTACTTTTAACAATGCGCCCTGTCTCGGTAGCCAGTGGGGGATCAGCTATCTGAAAAAAATTCAGCAATTTTTTGAATATACAGGTTTTGATTTACTGGAGCATGATGGACCTTATCCCGGTGATTTTTGCGCTTCAAAAGACCACCCGGGCCACAAAGACTATTTCGATTCGCAATGGAACCAGTGGAAACAATCAACAGGTCTGTATCAATGGATGTTGGCGAAGGATATTTACCTGAATACGCCCGATTTTTATATGCTTAACGGCGCTAATAAAACCGGCATCGGTTATAGAGAAGTAAACTGGTCGCTGCCCAGGGCAGAGCAAATTATCCTGGGGCGCCAAAATTTATATGATGGTACCTGGGTACGTACCCCTTCTATGGGCTGGACCTTTGTGCCACTTACCGAATATCAGGGTGGTGGTGCAGCAGCTACGCTCGAGCCCCTTTCCGAACATCTTAAAGAATATGCTGCCCACATGCAGCAAAACTATGGCAGCGGTGTGCAGGCTTGTTACCGTGGCAACCGCTTATACGATACTGAAGCCACTAAAAACCTGGTAAAAGAAAATATTAGCCACTATAAAAAATACAGGGATATTTTAAATGCAGATATCATCCATTTGCGCAGGCCAACCGGTCGCGACTGGGATGGAATATTACATGCAGATCCTTTGGCAAAAAAGGAAAAAGGTTTTGCTATATTGTACAATCCGCTTGATACACCGATTACAACAGCGATTAAACTCCCGCTTTATTATACAGGGATAAGTAACAGCGCAAACATCAGTATAGAAGGCAGGCTGGCAAAACCTGTAGCGGTTGATAAAGATGGTATGGCACTAATTGAAGTTACAATACCTGCAAATGGGAACACCTGGATGGTAGTGGAATAAGAAATTGATTAAAAAAAACAGTTCTAAGTTTAAATTAAAACTTAATTATTATTAGATGAAAAAATATTTAGCAAGCCTCATACTTTTCACCGCTTTTGGAGTATTTAGTCTGTCTTGTAGTGTTGATAACAACGGATTTATACAGCATTTAAAAGATGCACCGGCCAAAGTTATCCTAACCGATGGTACAGCGGCTGATGCACTCGTGGTGGATCGGAAATGGAGTGGCGATTTATGTGCACTTTCCGTTAAAAATACATCAGACAAACCGGTACAGGTAAAAGAAGTAATCTTATTTGATCTCCAGCATCAACTGGCCGATACCACCAAAATATATGGTGAAGGTTTTCAGAAATTACAACAGATAGGCGGTACACTGGGCAAACCCGAAGATTGGGGGACTTATAACGACAGAAGCCACTACAAAATCCCTGAGCCTGAAAATTTACGTACAGCTTATGGTATGTTAACCCTGCAACTACCTGAAAATAACAGGGTCTTACTGGCTACCACATCTTGTAACAGGTTTATATCCAGATTTTCTTTCGATGCCAAACGCCTTCGTATTTCGCTCGATTGCGAAAACCTGTTGTTACAGCCCGGCGAAACCTGGAATTTGGAGGAGTTTTTGGCTACCACCAGTAAGGACAGGGAGAAAAACTATGACCGTTTAACCGAAGCCATTTCTAAACACCATCCACGTTTAAAACACGATCCTGTGCCGATGGGTTGGTGCTCCTGGTATTGCTTCGGACCAGCAGTTACAGCCAAAAACGTATCAGATAATACCAACTGGATTGCCAAAAATCTGCCACAGTTAAAATACATACAGATTGATGATGGTTATCAGCCTTTGATGGGTGATTGGCTGGAAAAAGGAAAAGCTTTTGGTGGAGATGTTGCTCAGGTACTGCATGATATTAAAAATAAAGGTCTGGAACCTGCCATTTGGGTAGCACCATTTGTGGCCAGTCCGCAATCTGAATTGTTTAAAAACCATCCTAGTTGGTTTGTTAAAGATGAGGCTGGCAAACCCTTACGGTCTGATAAAATTGGTTTTGGCGGCTGGCGTTTAGGGCCATGGTATGTATTGGATGGCACACATCCTGAAGTTCAGCAATATTTTACCGAACTTTTTAAAACCATGCGCGAAAAATGGGGTGTTACCTATTTTAAACTCGATGCCAACTATTGGGGCGCTATTCATGGTGGCGTACATTATGATAAAAAGGCAACCAGAATTGAGGCTTATCGCAGGGGCATGGAAGCTATACTTAAGGGCTCTGGTAATGCCTTTATATTGGGCTGTAACCACCCGATATGGGGTTCATTGGGTTTAATTCATGGATCAAGAAGTTCTATGGATACCTGGCGCGATTGGAAATCGTTTAGGAATATTGGAAGAGAAAACCTACTCAGAGGCTGGCAGAACGGAAGGTTATGGTGGAACGATCCTGATTGTATTCTCTTAACGGACAATGGTGCCGAAGACGTAATGGATCAAGGTGGTAATGCTTCCGTAACCAAGAAAGTTGTATTGCCCGAAAATGAATTTCTATATCACGCAACAACCGTGTATGCCTCAGGCGGTATGTTATTAAGTGGCGATGATCTGACTACGATTAAGCCAGAAAGACTGGCAATACTTAAAAAAATGATTCCTCCAACAGGAAAATCGGCTAGATTTGAAAACGAAAAATTTGAAGTAGGCACGATTAATTTTAAAGATCGTATTGAATACGCGGTGTTTAATGCAAGTGATGCCCCGGTTACCCGTAAAATTAAACTACCTGCCGGAAAATACACTTTAAGTAATAAATGGACAGGCAAAGCCATTGGTACTTTTGAAAAAGAGTATGTAATTAATGATTTGCCACCACATAGTGCACAATTAATTGTGGCGAAAAAAAATAACTAAGTATTGCATCTATTTACCGCAAAAGGAAATTTATCCTGTATATTTCCTTTTGCGGTTTTTTAACGAAGTTGGATGGTCAGCCCAAATAATTATTGGGAATATTTTGTGGAGTATAATTTATTCCGTATCGCTTTTCCATCAATTGAGTAATTACTTTTGCAATAACCATTTGGTTTCGGTGCATTTGGGGTAATAGTCCCATCATTGCATAACTGATTGGATTTACGGATGGAATAAGCGTCTCCCAATCATAACCTTCACCCCAAATCAAACCCGTAACGGTCATTTCCAGATCTACAGATTGTTCAAGCAGGTAATTTCGCATATCGGCAGATTGATCACCATTTTGGTTAACCGTATGGAAGATTGGACTTTGTCCGCCAAATCCTTCAGGGTTGGTTCCGGCCGGTACATTAACATCCAGGCCATGTTTTACCAGTACTTTGGCACAGGCAACATGATTAAATTCTGCGCAGATATGCAATAACGTTACTTCAAAAAAGGGCGTGTATGCGCATCGCAATGTATACCGGTTATTCAGTGCATCGGGATTGCTTTTTAGTTGAGCATCCAAAATTTCTGCATCATCCAGCAGCAACGACAATAGTATGGGATCGTCAAATTCCAAACCATAATTAACAAAGCTTTTTACGCAGTTGCTAAATCTGGGGCTGCGGGTGTATTCGCTGGTTAATTCGTAAATCAATGGTTCTCCTTTGAACAGGCTATTGGGATTTACGCCCTTTTTAAAACATGCTTCTATACCTTCTACCGAATGAAGCTCTATTTGTATAGCGAGTTCTTGAAGCATGTCCATAAACACTGATTGATAATTACCCCATACAAGATACGTTATTTGCTGGTTTTTTGCGATTGATAATTATAACCGTGCATGTTTTGCTATTGTCCGGTATAAACAATTTTTTTGCTGAGCTTGTTTCTATCAGTGGTTACGCTAATGATGTTTACGCCTAACTCTAAATTTGCTGGGATAACTACGGTATTGTAACCTTTTTCCAGTTCTTTAGAAACTGTTCCCAACCGGCGGCCAGTTAAACCGACTACATCTATTTTGGTTTTGGTGTTATTGGCTACAAAAATGCTTAAGGTTGTTTCTTGTTTCGATACCTGTTTAATATTGAAATTGAGGCTGTTTTCTGCATTGCTGGCGATGGCTAAATTCGAATTTTGCTTTTTGCCATCAACCTCTTGTTTTATTACCTGATAATAATTGTTGTCAGCCAAAGGCGCTAAATCGACAAAGCTATAATTTAGGTTAACATCCGAATTTCCTTTCGCATTTACTTTTCCAATAACCTGAAATTTCTTTTGCTCATCTGCCCTTAGTACATCAAAATGGGAGGTATTTTGCTCGCTGGTGGTATTCCACGAAAGTTTTACCGAATTACTTAACATTTTTGTACTCAACTTGCCAAGGGCTTGTGGTGATGTATTGGCTACCACCGTAATGTTATAGGTATCGGTGAGGTAGGTGGTGCCGCCAATATTGTCGGTTACCGTATAAGTATGTTGCCCTACAGTTGGGTTTACAATTAACGATTTTGTTGTTTCGCCGGTATTCCATTTGTAATTACCTATCCATGATGCAGTTAGTGTTGCCGGCTGACCTTGCTCAATAGTGATGTTTGTTGTTTTATTTACATCTTTCATGATGGTGAACTGATCTGCAACGGTATTGTTGGCCATGATAAATTTAGCATCAAGCCTGTTTCCTTCAACCTCAAACTCGAAACTGCCTCCAACGGTATTGTTCGAATACTGCATAAAAGAAAGTGGATAACCATTGGCCTGACCTCCAACCTTACCTGAAGAGCCAGATACGACATAAATGGTACCATGTTGATTTTTGGCCGATGTGGTAATATAAGGGCCAGAATTAGTTGTACCATCATATCTGCCCGAAGAGGTGCTTACCGCATGGTTGGTAGCAGAGTAGGTGCTGGATAATCCATAATTGTTTTTCAATAGCAATGATCTTTCGTATACATGGCTATGACCATTAATAACCAGGTCTACGCCTTTGTTTTCCAGTATTTGAATTAGATTTTGTCTAATTGCAACCAAATCACTCTCTGTATCAGAATTATGGCTGCCTTTGGTATACGGAGGGTGGTGAAAAAAGGCGATGGTCCATTTTTTCTGGTTGGCCGCAAGGTCGCTGGTTAACCATGCAGCCTGGGTACTTCCTGCATCGTAAAAACGTTTGTTATCTTCTTGTCCATAAGCATCGAGTGCCACAAAGTGAATATCGCCATAATCAAAAGAATAATATTCTTTCTTGCCTGAAGCCACTCCGCCCAATTCTCCGTTTTTAGGCATGGTAAAATTGCTCAGGTAAGGAATGTTATGATCGTCCTGTCTGCTACCACTGTTGGCATAATCGTGATTGCCTGGCGATGGGTACAGGTATACATTCTTTAACAGATCATCCTTGTAGATATCAAAAAAACCGGTCTGGTATTCCGAATCCTGGCCACTTTCATAAGCATTATCGCCTAACAGTAACCATACATCTGTCGGATTGCTACCTAAATAGTTTAACAATGCATTTTTTGTATTCTTTTGGTTGGTCGAATTGTTCCCGCAATCTCCAAAGGCGGCAACCCTGATTTTTCTGGTAGTATTGGCTAATGGCGCTGTACGCAGGTAATTATTAGCGCCTGTTTCTAAAACCGTAGTTCCGGTGCCCACACTATAAAAATATTTGGTATCGGCAGTGAGGTTGGTAACACTAATTTCGTGCTCTTTGGTTAAAGTTCCGTTGCTGGCACTACTGGTTAAGCTATTCTGTGCGGTACCATATGCAACCTTTGTGTCGGTAGCAATGTTTGTTCTCCATCTTAAGGTGGCACTATTCTGCCCACCCATTTGTAAATACGGTCCCCGTGTTATAGCGGGTGCCGGTGGTAGGGTAGAACCCTTAAGTTCCATGTCGAAAAAAATATCGCTGCTACTGATGCTTTGCTGATGAATTTCTACCGCAATTGTATTTAACCCATCTTTTAACAAAACAGGATCAATCAGAAACTCGTTAATGGTGGTATTATTTCCTAAAGCAGAAGCCAGTGTAGTATAAGAAACCGTGCCAGTGGGTAAACTGCCTCGGTATACTTCTGTTCCATTAACATAAACAATTGCTCCATCATCCTTTTTAATTCTTCCGGTAATTTGCAGGTATTGCGAAGGATTGTGAATAGAAAATGTTTTTCTAAAATAGGTTGTTGCATACTTACTGGATGCATTACCGCCGTAACCAACTGTTGTTAATACGCCACTACTGGCATAACCTAAAGGTGCCGGGCCTCCAGACCAGCTCAGGTCATTGTAATTTATCGAGGTCCATAGGTTCGACTGGTTAGAGCCATTATCGAGGTATTTCCATGATGTACCAAAAGGGAAAAAGGTAAGCGGTTCTGTTTGTTGTGAGACAACGCCAAAATTATAAGTTTTCGAATCTATAATGGCATCTGTTGGTTTGCTGCCCGAAGTAGCCAGAAAAACACCTTTTGGCATCTCCAGGTTAATTGCCGCATTAAATGGGAAATCTGCCGGATTAATGGTTACGACACTGCCCGAAATACTAACAGCCGTCGAATTTACATCGATGGTTTGCAATACAATTCCACCATTTTTAAGGATAATATTACCTGTTCCTTTAAGCACATTCTGATCAAAAGTTAAGGATATATTACTGCTGGTTGCAACATTTGTTAGATCATCAGCCGGAGAAGAAGCAATTAACAATGGCGGTATCCCGCTAGGTTTATACTCACCTTTTATCTCCATATCAAAAAAGATATCGCTGCTACTGGCACTTTGCTGGTGAACCTCTACTGCAATGTAGTTATCGCCGGTAACAAAGGCCGAAGCCGGGATCGTAAAGGATTGCGGGCTTGCACCATCGTCTCCAAGACTAGCCAGGGTGGTGTAATTAACTGTTCCGGCAGCGATATTATTTCTATATACTTCAGTGCCATTTACATACACAATGGCGCCGTCGTCTCTTTTTATGCTGGCATTAAATTTAGCATAGTTGTTAATGTCTGATACGTTTATTTTCTTACGGAAATAGGTAGTGATGTATTTTGCACTTGAATTACCACCATAACTTACGGTGGTGGTTAAGTTACTTGCCGAGTAACCAAAAGCTGCCGTATTGGTGGTCCAGCTGGTATCGTCAAAACTGTTACTTCTCCAGGCAGCCGCCTGATCCGTGCCATTATCCAGGTATTTCCATGCAGAACCATAGGGTAAAATATTGCTTTCAGGAATGTTTTTAAGTTCGAGGTCAAAATAAATATCGCTGCTGCTCACACTTTGCTGATGGATCTCAACCGCTATATAATTGTCGCCATTATTCAGAAGGCTTTTAGGTACTTTAAATGTGAGCAGATCTGTATATTCTAAATATACCGGAGCAAGTGTAGTATAGGTAACGGTGCCGGTACCCACGTTATTTCTATATACTTCAGTACCATTAACATAAACAACCACGCCATCATCGCGTTTCACCGTGCCAACAATGTTGTTATAAAGCGAAACATTGGCAATATTTATTTTCTTGCGGAAATAAGTGGTAACAGGTTTATTGCTGGCGTTGGAGCCATAACTCACCGTTGTGGTAACAGGTTTATTGGTTGGATAGCCCAGCGGCGCACTGCCACTACTCCAGGTTTCGGTATAGGCACTGCGCCAGGCCGTGCCTTGATCAGTTCCATTGTCTAAATAATTCCAGTTAGCACCAAATGGGATGAAAGTGGTAATTTGTGCCTGCAGTTTTGCGCTAAAGATTAACGACAATATTGCTAATACCAGGTAACTAAAGTAGATTTTTTTCATAGAGCGGAAACAGCTGTTTGTTTAATGACATTACAAACCTACTAAGCCCTAAGGGAATTAGGTAAGTTTTGATCATTTTAATTATGTTTAGTTTTTGTTAGGATTAGGTGAAGAATAAAATTACATCAGTATTTGTCTAATAATAAACCGCATATTAACTTTTTTGTATTGATTATTAACTGTTTTTAGTATTTATAAACTTATAAAATTAAATTTATAACCTTTATATGAGTAATGAAAATTAGAATACTCCTGGTTGTGGCGGCTTTTGTATGCCTGTGTAATATCTATGCCGTAAAAAAGGATGATGTGCACACGGCGCATGCTCAAACCGAATATTTTTTTAAAACGGGTTTAAAGGATGTTATTCTATCGTTAGACAATTTAACGTTGGCCGTAAAAACAGGGGATGCTAAAAATATTAAAAGCTCATTCAGAAATAGCAGGCTTCAGTTTAAAAAAATTGAGTTTTTAACCGAGTATTATTATCCTTATCTGGCCAGGCAGATGAATGGACCGGCTTTACCTTTTAGCGACGGCGAAAATTCTTTAAAAACCCTGGATCCCGAGGGTTATCAGGTGATTGAGGAAATGATATTTCCAGGTTTCAAGCCTGAAGAAGCGGCAGCAATCATTAAGAATATTGAGTTGTTGAAAGAAAATTTCCTGAAGATCCTTAATCAGCAATATCCATTAGGCTTTCAGGATCAATATATTTTCGAAGCCATGCGTTATGAAATTTACCGCATCATTGCACAAGGTATAAGTGGTTTTGATTCGCCGGTTGCCTATCATTCTTTGCCAGAGGCCGGCGCAGCTTTAAGTGGTTTGTCAGCATGTGTATCGTTTTTTGACAGCAGCAACTCCGAAAACCAGGCAAAAAATAATTTACTTTCAAAACTTCAGCTATCCAGGGATTATTTAAAGCAGAATGATAATTTCAATAAATTCGACAGGCTGTTATTTATTAAAAACTACGCCAACCCATTATCAGGTTCTTTTCTGGCATTTCAAAAACAATTGGGCATTGTATTACAGCAAAGATCTGAGCGCATTAATACCAACGCAACTTCACTGTTTGCCATGGATAGTTTCGATCCCGCTATTTTCGGACTGAATGTAGCATCTGCGCCTTCGCCTAAAAAAATAGAACTCGGCAAAAAACTCTTTTTTGATCCAATCCTTTCAGGAAATAACCGGGTTTCCTGTGCTTCATGTCATAACCCCGCCATGGCTTTTACAGATGCTTTGCCTAAAAGTATTGCGTTTGATCAGAAATCAACCACGGCCCGTAATGCCCCAACGTTGCTTAATGCGGCTTTCCAGCCCAAACAATTTTACGACTCGAGAGCGGTATTTTTAGAAGAACAGGTTTTCGATGTAGTGCATAATGCTACCGAAATGGGTGGCTCTTTGGATAAAGCTGCGCTGTTATTGAATAAGGACAGCGAATATGCCAGGTTGTTCAATAACGCTTACCCTGATGCTAAATCTATTTTGGTCGATAATATAACCAATGCCCTGGCTTCTTATATCCGCTCTTTGGTGAGCTTAAATAGCAGGTTCGACCAATATATGAAAGGCAATGAAAAGGCACTTTCTGAATCAGAAAAGGCGGGATTTAACATTTATATGGGTAAAGCAAAATGTGGCACCTGCCATTACGTACCTTTATTTAATGGCGTAGCGCCGCCTTATTTTGCTGAATCAGAATCTGAAGTACTCGGTGTTCCGGATCGTGCAGATAAAAAGACGGCTAAACTAGATGCTGATCTGGGCAAATACAACCGGTATAAAATTGATATCCTGAAACACTCTTTTAAAACACCAAGCCTTAGGAATATTGCAGTAACAGCACCGTATATGCATAATGGTGTTTTTAAAACCTTAGAAGAGGTTGTCGATTTTTATAATGACGGCGGTGGTGCAGGCTGGAAAATAGGTCCGGATAACCAAACGCTGGGAACTGACCCATTGGGATTAAGCAAATCTGAAAAAACAAAACTTATTGCTTTTCTGAAAACGTTAACCGATACCCGGCCGAGGTAAACCAGGTACTCAGGCCTTTGGTGGCTTTTATACGCACTTTCGTTTATAAACCCGTTATGCTGCTATAGGCGCTCCTCCTGCTTTCCGTTTTATCCCCATGAAGGACCTGTCGTGTGAACTCATCTTTTGATTTGGGTTTTTATGCATTTTGCTAACCAACATTAATAAAGCTTAGGCTTTGCCGAAGAACTTCGTCAATCCCAAGTGGCAGAAAAATCAAAAAAACAGTTACAGAATAGAACAAATAGCACTACCAAACCTTAAACGCAGTGGTTTTGTGTTCAATAGTCATGATTCCCAGCTTTTAAAAGGTATTGAACACAAAACGAAGTGCCGCTGTTTTTTTGATGAGCCAGGGGCAGTGAGAAGCCACCTTGCCGGATTGACAAAGCGCTTTGGATACTTTGGCGCTCCAAAGTACCATGCCCCCGCGGCAGAGAGCGGAAAAAAAATAATATTTGTGGCCACAAGATAGTTTTTTAAAGGACAATTGGCTCTTAATAGCAGGACGATCGCCTTTGGAATATTTCCAAAAAATACAGGCTAACAAAGATGTGCCACATCATACGATGAAGGACGCGATGCACACTCCAATCAGGTCTAAATGGCATCAATAATAGTATGAGGTGCAGTTGCATGAGTTTTAATATCAAGTTTTATTTATAAACCAAGTGATAACTGCTGCTCCCTAAGTGCTATCAAATGCCGATTTCAAAAAAAAAAATGCTAAAAAATTTGCGTAGTCACATAGCTACACTTATATTTGTAGTCAAATAACTACATAATGAATTTAAGAAGAGATGTATTTCAGGCCATTGCCGATCCTACCCGAAGGGCGATATTGTTGCTGGTGGCCTCGCAATCGATGACCGCTGGCGCAATAGCCACTAATTTCGACACGGCAAGGCCAACTGTTTCAAAACACCTGCAAATTCTTACCGAGTGCGAATTGTTAGAACAAAAACAAAATGGAAGAGAAATTCATTACCATACCAACGCGAAAAAAATGAAAGAAATTGCCGATTTTATTGAGCCATTCCGCAAAATGTGGGACGACAGATTTAATAAACTGGAAGATATCATGAAAAACTATAAACCAGGCAAATAGCATAACATGGAGCAGAAAACAAAAATTGATGCCGAAAGTGGCAAGCAGGAAATGATCATTACAAGAGAATTCGAGTTACCTGTAGCATTGCTTTTTAAGGCTTACGTTGAACCCGAAATTATCACACAATGGATGGGAACCAAGGTATTGAAGCTTGAAAACAAAAAGTATGGCAGTTACGAGTTCGAAACATCTGATGCCAAGGGAAACCTGGCATTTGTGGCCACTGGTGTAATACATGAGTTTGTGCCTGAGGAAAAAATTACGCGCACATTCGAAATGGAGCAGACGCCTTTTGGGGTTCAGCTCGAGTTTTTAACCTTCGAAAAACTGACCGATGATCGGAGTAAACTCACCATGCACGTAATTTACAAATCAGTAGGGGTAAGGGATCAAATACTATCGCTGCCTTTTGCTAAGGGTATTAACATGGCGCATAGCCGTTTAGAAGACATTGTAAAACAAATAAAATAATCCATCATGACAAAGACAAACAAAATTATCTATTGGATTGCCACCGTGTGGCTGTCGCTAGGCATGTTATCAACGGGAACCGTACAGTTGATCAAAATGAAGGAAGAAGTAGCATTATTTACCCACCTGGGTTACCCAATCTATTTCCTGACTATATTAGGGATTTGGAAAATTTTGGGTGTGGTTGCGGTGTTAATTCCTAAATTTACTTTACTGAAAGAATGGGCGTATGCAGGCTTTTTCTTTGCCATGTCTGGTGCTGTTTTTTCGCACATGGCTATTGGCGATACCAGTGTTTCAGCCTACTTCGGCCCATTATTACTACTTGTGTTAACGGTATTGTCGTGGTATTTCAGGCCTGCAGATCGAAAAATCATTTCAGTTAACTGAAATAATTGAAAGTAAGGAACAAGCAAAGGAACAAACAAATTCGACTGACATGAAAACGAATCCAAAAGTTGATTTTTATTTTAACAAAGCCAAAAAGTGGCAGGAAGAACTGCTGTTATTGAGAACAATTGCATTAGATTGTGGGCTTAGCGAAGAATTAAAATGGGGAGTGCCCTGTTATACTTTGCAGAACAGCAATATTGTTTTAATCCATGATTTTAAGGAATACTGTGCGTTTTTGTTTTTTAAAGGCGTTTTATTGACTGATACCGCTGGGATTTTGATCCAGCAAACCGAAAATGTACAGTCGGCCAGACAGGCGCGTTTTACCAATGCCCTTGAAATAGTAGAGCTGAAAAGCATTTTGAAAACTTATATTGAGGAAGCTATTGAGGTGGAAAGAGCTGGTTTGAAAGTAGATTTGAAAAAAACTGCTGAGTATGCCATTCCAGCTGAGTTTCAATATAAATTAGATCACATTCCGGATTTGAAAACTGCATTCGAAGCCTTAACACCTGGTCGTCAGAGAGCTTATCTGCTTCATTTTACTGCGCCCAAGCAAGCTAAAACCCGTGAGGCCAGGGTTGAAAAATTTATGCCCCACATTCTGAACGGTAAAGGATTGAATGATTAGTCAATCTTCGTTCATGATGTTTGAAAGTTACCATAGGTATCATGAACCACTGCTTTCTCGCTCTAAGCAGCGATCCGCATTAGTAGTTTGTATGTGGGGATTAATCCCAATAGGCCGAGGCATGTTTTTGTATTAAAATTTAGAAATGATTGTGCAGTAATTCTTGGAGGCTTTCCGTCCCGCCATTCGCTTTATCCAGATGAAAAATCTGGATGCCTGCTGCTGTCGGGTTTAGGAACAGGGGTTGTACGCCCGCAACCATAAAAAATGAAATGCTGTTTAGGCCCTTTCGCCCCCGTTTGAAGCAGAAAATGAGAAGAAACCTGGTGTTTTGCACTGGTGTGGTGCTTCAAATGGATCTGGTATTTCCTGAAATCAGAAAGGGATTGTTGATTGAAGATGTAAAAGAATTTTTAACCGAAATATAAAACTTATGAGTAAAATAAATAGCAATAAAAAAGAGTTATCGCCCGGGCAGGCCAAAGAACTACTCCATACTTTAAGCGTCCGTTTTGAAAAAAACATGAACCGCCACAAAGATTTTGAATGGGCCAAAGTACAGGCAAAACTTGAGGCTAAACCCGAAAAACTATGGGTGCTCGATGAAATGGAAGTAACCGGTGGCGAGCCCGATGTTGTTGATTTCGATAAAAAAACAGGCGAATACATATTTTACGATTGCTCGGCAGAAAGTCCTAAAGGACGCAGAAGTGTATGTTATGATTTGGAAGGTTTAACATCAAGAAAAGAGCATCAGCCGGAAAATAATGCCATAGATATGGCTGCAGAGATGGGTGTAGAGATTTTAACGGAAGAACAATATCGTTTTTTGCAACAACTCGGAAAATTCGACACCAAAACATCGAGCTGGATTGTTACGCCTCCTGCAATCAGGAAATTAGGTGGTGCCCTTTTTGGCGATCGCCGCTATGATCATGTATTTGTGTATCACAATGGCGCACAATCGTACTATGCCGCAAGGGCATTTCGTGCTTTGTTAAAAGTTTAAGCCGATGCTTACAATAATTTTTGATAACAAAAGAAACGGAGCCCAGGCCGTTTCGCCAGGCTAATTTCACCACTAAACTGATAGCCGAGCTTCGGGAAAAGTGCCTGGGTGGCCATATTTTTGCTGTTGGTGTCCACCCTTAAGATGGAAATACCCGAAGCTTTTGCTACCGCCTCGGCCTGGTTCATTAAAGCCCTGGCAATACCCATGCCCTGGCAATCAGGGTCTACTGCTAAACGGTGTGTAACAATGGCTTTTTCGTTAATGTCCCAGCCTGCATCAGCATACTCGGGATCTTGATCTGTAGTAATTGCAGAAACGCCAACAACCTGCCCTTCCAGCTCAGCTACCCATAACTGACCGATGGTAATATCGCTGGCAAATACTTCCGGGTTCGGATAATCGTCTCCCCACTGGAAATTTCCTGCAGCACGCATTAAGGGTACAACTTTATTTACCAGGTGCATTATTTTCGGAATATCGGCTGTTACGGCTAATCTAATTGTCATGCCCGCAAAGATAATGAATGGGTTTGTTAGTTCATTTGTCATTCGTTTATTGGTTGGCATAGTGTAGAAACCTGCGTAATGGTTAACTGGTTAATTATTTAAATTGGTTAATCGATTCCAAACGCCTGGCCGTTTAATCGACTTTGGACTTCAGACTAATGACTTTGGACTATTCCCAACTTCATCAAATCTTCATCTTTCCTTTTCACCTTTGCGCTTTCTATTCTTCATTATATTCCGGCCTGAAATAGGGATTGTTAAGGAATTGTTTTCTTATTGTATTCAATTGATTTTCATATTGTTAACGTAGTGTTAAACTTAATTTAGTGTTAATATTTAATTAACATTAAGGCTGTTGTTTTGTACCAAAATAAAATAACAGAAAATGAAATCACGCATACTATTCCTGGTGAGTACCCTGATGCTCCTGTTCGCATTTGCTCAGGCACAGGTTACAACTTCTAGTATTAATGGAAAGATAAAAGATGAGAAGGGAACCATCCCAGGTGCAACCATCGTTATGGTGCATGTTCCGACAGGTACCGTATCTAAAGGTTTATCAAATGAGAATGGACTTTACCGTATCGGCAATTTAAACCCGGGCGGACCATACAAAATTACCGTAACCTTTGTTGGTTATAGTCCGGTAGTAAAAGAGAATATTTATTTAACCTTAGGTTCGGATGTAAGGTTCGATCTTGATCTTCATGAACAAGGTAATCAATTGGCCGAAGTAAGTGTGAAGGGACAAAAAGGTGGGACGAAAGCGGGTGCAGGCACCAGCATTGGTGAAGGGCAGATTAAAACCCTGCCAACCATGAACCGCAGTTTGCAGGATGTAACCCGGGTTACACCACAGGGAAGTAAGGATAACACTTTCGGTGGAACCAATTTTAGGTACAACAACGTAACCATCGATGGTGCAATTAATAACGATGCCATTGGTTTTAGTCCTTCCTTAGGTGGGCAAAGTGGTAGCTCGGGTATGCCTGGAAGCAGTACACGTACCAATCCGGTTTCATTGGATGCCATTCAGGATGTTACCGTTTTACTTTCTCCGTATGATGTTAAAGTGGGTAACTTTTTAGGGGGAAGCATTAACGCTGTTACGCGTGGTGGTACCAACGAGGTGGTAGGCTCGGTTTATGGCTATGGCCGTAACGCTTCCTTAATCGGTAGAAATAAAATCGGCGATAACAGTAAAGAGCCTTCTGCTTTTCACGATTACCAAACTGGTTTCCGTGTTGGTTTTCCGATTATAAAAGATAAATTGTTCTTCTTTACCAATGAATAAATTACACGCCGCCAGGATCCGGTAATTTTAGGTGCAGGATCGTCTGATATGAAATTGCTTACCTTATCTGAGGCACAGCAAATCTCAGACCGTATGAAAAATGCTTATGGTATAGATGCTGGTTCGTTTGGTGATTACAATATCTATTCGCAATCGAATAAATTTTTCAACCGTTTAGACTGGAATATCAATGAAAACAACCAGTTAACCATCAGAAACAATACCATTATTTCGAAAGCCACAAATCTGGAAAGAGACCAGTCTAACTTCAGGTTTGGGGGGATCGATTTCAGACAGAATAATAATCAGACATCAACTGTTGCCGATCTGAAAACACGTTTTGGAAATTCGGCTACCAA
The DNA here is from genome assembly GCF_059423705.1 of Pedobacter sp. GW460-11-11-14-TSB4. NCBI lineage: Bacteria > Pseudomonadati > Bacteroidota > Sphingobacteriia > Sphingobacteriales > Sphingobacteriaceae > Pedobacter > Pedobacter sp. GW460-11-11-14-TSB4. Next base: position 65,896 of record NZ_JBWKYI010000023.1, on the reverse strand, counting down.
CAACTTAATTATCGGTTATTCTACGGTTCACGATTTCCGCGATCCGCTTTCTAATCCGGCTTTACCGCAGATCGAAATTGCTTCGAACGGTGGAACATTGTTTTTAGGTACCGATCGCGAGGCGAGTATTTTTAACATGAAACAGAATACTTTCGAATTTACCGATAACTATACCTTTAGCAAAGGCAACCATACTTTCACTTTCGGTACGCACAATGAGTTTTACAACATTAATTATGGTTTTGTTAACTCATGGAATGGCCGTGTAGCTTACAGCAGTATTGCCGATTTCCTGGCTAACCAGCCAAATAGGGTTCGTGCCAGTTATAACTATGATGATAATAGCCGGGATAACATTCTTGCTAATCCAACGGCGCAGTTTAATGTGAATATGTACAGTGTTTACGGTCAGGATGAAATTCGTGTGGGCGACCGTTTAAAATTAACACCGGGATTACGTTTCGATATGGCAAACCTGCCGGATATGCCCTCATTAAGCACAAAAACAACCAATTCTCCTGTTGATAAAAATTACGGAACTACTTATACCTATACTCAGCCATCATCAATTACCGGAAAGTTTTTGAACAAGATTCAGATCTCGCCACGTTTAGGCTTTAATTTTGACGCATTAGGCAACCAGCGTTTGATTGTTCGCGGTGGTACAGGTTTGTTTACCAGTCGCGTTCCTTTTGCATGGATTGGTTATGCCTACTACAATAATGGTGTAAACTACGGTGCTTTTGATAAGTCCTATGTTTATGTAAATACAGATCCTACAAAAATCGTAACGCCGGCTCCTGGTTCAGATCCGGTTAAAGATGCTTTAACGGGTAATGGCGAAGCAGGTTATGTAACCAAACAAGGTGTTAATGTTAAAGATGCAAACGGCGCTACCCAGGTAGATTTAGTTGACAACAACTTTAAAATGCCAAAAGCATGGAGGAGTAATTTAGCTTTCGATTATAAAACAGACGATCAGTGGAAATTTACCATTGAGGGAATTTTTAGCCAGGTAATTAAAGATGTACAGTTTCAGCAGATCAACTATGTTGATAATCCTACGTACATGGCTTATGATACCCAAAAACAACAGCCTATATATTCAGGTACCAAAATCAATCCGCTATACACCAATGCTTACCTGTTATCCAACACAGATAAAGGTTATAAATATAGCTTAACCGCTCAGGTGAGTAAATCGCTTCCTATAGGTTTAGATATGATGGTGGCTTATACCTATGGCAGATCGAAAGATATTGCCAATGGTATCCGTAATTCAATGGAATCTAACTGGCAATTGAATCAGGCCCTTAATCCGAACATGCCTGCATTAGCATATTCTAACTTCGATATTCGCAACAGGATTATCTCGACCATCAATTACAGGTTAGACTGGGCTAAAAATGGCAAATATGTGTCTAACTTCTCGTTATTTTTCAGTGGTCAGTCAGGTTCGCCATATTCACTGGGTTTAGTGAATACCCGCATTAACGGAACCGGCCAAACTGTAAGTTTATTGTATATCCCGGCGGTAGGCGAAACACAGAAATTCTTTGCCAATAACGCAACAGGAATTGCACAGGCTGCAGCATTTGATGATTATATCAATAACGATAAATACCTAAGTACCCGTCGTGGCGATTTTACCGAACGTAACGGTGCACGTACACCCTGGAATGTTCAGGCCGATTTTCGCTTCGCTCAGGATATCCAGGTGGCAAAAGGGAAACACCCGCATGTACTGACTTTAACTTATGATATTATTAACCTGACCAATTTGGTAAATAAAGACTGGGGTATTCAGTATTTTTCTCCCAATACCTATAACTCAATGGCCAGTGTAGGTATTAAGGTGTCTACTGCAGGTACACCAAGCACATATCCGGTGTATACCTTTGCACAGAAAGATGTCACTTCTTATTCAAAAGATTTCTTTGCCTCACGTTACCAGATGCAATTGGGATTGAGATATAGTTTCTAATCTTTTTTTAATACATAAAACGAAGCGGTCTGGCCAGTATGGTCAGGCCGTTTTTTTTGTGCGGCGTCACCCTGAATTTATTTCAGGGTCTTATTTGAAATAAAAAGATGCTGAACAAGTTCAGCATGATGTTAACTTTATAAGTAAAAAAAATGCCCATTAAACTTTTCTTTTACCCAAGCGTCAAAATAAAACACACAGTATAAAGCTTGATTTATTTTTTAATTTAAAAGGTTAGGTTATGAAAAGGATTGTAAATGCATTGCTCTTATTGGTTATGGCGGTTAATTTTAGTGCATGCGTGGTAAGCGCACGTGCACCAAGGGCACACTGGGTGCGCGGGCATTATAATGTTGGCCCTCATGGCGGTCGCTATTGGGTGCCAGGTCATTACCGTTAAATTTTTGCTATCGCCGCCACAAAAAAAGGCGGCGATTTGTTTTGATAACCGGTTTAAAAAAAATGTTAATACGTAACTTATGCGATTGTTGATTTAGATTGTAGGAATAAAATAATACATTAGCGTTATTAACACGATTTTAGCATATGCAAGAAGAAATTCTTTTACAGATTAGCCTTAAAATTAAAGAAAGACGTAAAGAGCTGGGTATTACCGTTCAGGAGCTTGCAGATAAAGCTGAGGTAAGCAAAGGCCTGATCTCTCAAATCGAAAATAGCCGGACTATTCCATCTTTAATGGTATTAATGGATATTATTAAAAGTTTGCAGATCGATCTGAACAGCTTTTTTAAGGACATTAATTTTCATAAAAAAGACGCCCCTGTTCTGGTGAAACGAAAAGATCAGTACCAGAAATTCGAAAAGGAGCAGGCCTTAGGTTTTAACTATTCGCGTATTTTAACCAAGAATATCAAATTTTCTACTGCCGATTTTGTGCTGCTCGAGCTCGAAGTAAATGCGCATCGGCCAATGGTGAAAACGGAAGCCTTCGAGTTTAAATACATGATAGAGGGTAAAGTAGAATATCAGTTTTCGAAAAAGAAAATTATACTCGAAAAAGGAGACTCCATGCTTTTCGATGGAAGGCTTTCACATACCCCCGTTAATGTTGGCGATGGTAAGGCGCTGATGCTGGTTATTTATTTCTTTGAGTAAATTAATAAACAAAGTTTATTAATACTTAACAAATCTTTATCTTCACGTTTATAAACCAATCTTAGATTTGGTAATAGAAAATTATGAGTATGATACCATCTCAATTTTTCAAACCACACAGGGTGTGAAAAATCTGATCGCTTCATAACCATTGAACTAAAATTATATACGAATGAAAAAGTTTTTGAAAAGTACTTTAGTGTTACTTTGTTTAGTTGTATTTGCGCAGGCGCAATCTAAAAAAATTAAACACGTGATCTTAATTGGTTGCGATGGTTTTGGCGGCTACGCTTTGCCGGAGGCGAATATGCCTAATCTTAAAGCGCTAATGGCTAATGGCTCGTGGACCACGCAGGCACGCTGTGTATTGCCATCATCCAGTGCGGTAAACTGGGCCTCTTTGTTAATGGGCGCCGGACCAACCGAACATGGATATACCGAATGGGACAGTAAGGTTCCCGAAATCCCATCTGTTACTAAAACATCTTATGGTTTGTTCCCGGGGATCTTTAGCGTAATCAGAGATCAAAAAAAACAGGCTAAAACCGCTATTGTGTATAGCTGGAGTGGTATTGGCTACTTATTTGAAAAAGAAGCAGTAAACATCATTGTTAGCGGAAATGATAAAGATGATTTTTGTACTGATACTACTGTTGCGATTATCAAAAAAGAAAAACCTTATTTTACCTTCCTGCATTTAGACGAACCAGATGGCACAGGACATTCAATTGGTCACCGTACGCCCGCTTATTATAAACAACTGGAGCTGGTGGATCAGCGGATTGGTAAAATTGTAAAAGCAGTTAACGATGCGGGCATAGCCGATGAAACCGTTATCCTGGTTACTGCCGATCATGGCGGTAAGGGTAAGGGTCATGGCGGTAAATCGCTTGATGAAGTGCAGATTCCATGGATTATCTCAGGGCCAGGTGTACGCAAAAACCACGAATTAAAAGATGTGATTATTACCTACGATACGGCAGCAACACTGGCCTGGTTAATGGGTTTGCAGCAACCGCAAAGTTGGAGAGGAAGACCAGTGTTAGAGGCTTTTACGAAATAAAATACAAGCCCTGTATGGTGAAAGCTTAACAATTTGATAATCTTGACTTTGTTTACAAATAATAAACAATGTTTACCATTGTGTTTTAAATGAAATGCATATTTCAATCAAATTAGTGGTGTTCGGTATGGCGGGCACAAAAATTAAAGACGGATATTGGATGGAGCTGGCCTTTCAGCAAGCCATGCCTGGTTTTAGTGCTGAGCGGAGTCGTATCGGTCAGGTAAACAGTGGTTTAAACAACATAAGTAGATACTAAGATGAGTTTACTCCATCTTGCCCGGAAAAAAGCACTTAACTGGCCTTATTGGTTAATTACCGTGCTTGGTGGTATAGCAGCATTTGGTTGTTATACCAGTATGTATGCCTTTCGCAAAGCTTTTGCCTCTGCTACTTTCGATCACCAGGAATTTTTGCATATCGATTATAAAGTTTGGCTGGTTATTGCGCAAATGGTAGGTTATACCTTAAGTAAGTTTTATGGTATCCGTTTTATTTCCGAATCGGGGAAAAGTAACCGGGCAAGGAGCATCATTTTTCTGATCCTCTTTTCCTGGCTGGCCTTACTCGGCTTTGCCCTGGTACCTGCACCCTACAATATTGTATTCCTTTTTCTTAATGGTTTCCCTTTGGGTATGATCTGGGGCTTGGTATTCAGTTATCTGGAAGGAAGAAAAACAACCGAATTTATGGGCGCATTAATGTCGATCAGTTTAATATTTGCCTCAGGTTTTGTTAAAACGGTAGCGCGTACACTGATGTCTTTTGCCTCGGTAAGCGATTATTGGATGCCTTTTCTTACCGGACTGGTTTTCCTGCTTCCGCTGTTCCTGTTTGTTTTTTGCCTGGAGGTTATTCCACCGCCTTCAAAAGAAGATCAGGAGTTGCGTACCAAACGGGTGCCCATGGATGCGAAACAGCGCAGAAAGTTTATCACTACATTTTTACCGGGCATTATCTTAACCATCATCATTTATGTGCTGCTTACCTGTATCCGCGATATGCGCGATAATTTCGAAGTAGAAATCTGGAACGGTCTGGGTATTCATAACAACCATATCTACACACAGATTGATACGCTGATTTCGGTGGTGGTATTGGTGATGATGGGGCTTTTGATCCTGATTAAAGATAACCTTAAAGCCTTCACCGTGATCCATATCATGATTATTTCAGGCTGTTTGCTGATCGGGGTGAGTACATTCTTTTTCGATAGAGGTTACATTGGGCCAGTGAGCTGGATGGCTTTACTGGGGATGGGCTTATACATGGCCTATATTCCGTATAATGCCATTTTCTTTGAACGAATGATTGCCAATTTTCACTATAAAAGCAATATCGGTTTTATTATGTATGTGGCCGATTCCATCGGTTACGTAGGTAGCTTTTCCATACTGCTTTTTCATGAGTTCGGCGAAACGAATACCAGCTGGATGTACTTTTTTAAACAGTGTTTGTTTGCCATACCATTAATTGGAGGAATATGTAGTGTGCTCTCATTGATTTATTTCAGAAGGAAAACAGTGGCTACAAATAAAAAAATGCCGACAGCGGAGCAGTTGGTTTTAGCAGGGAAATAAAGCTTAGATTGATCGTCATTTCGAGCGGAGTGTAACGCAGCCGAGAAATCTATATTAAAAAGATTCCCGCCTGCGCGGGAATGACGTGTAATTTTAAAGAATTGCGTAGTTAAAATAAATATTAAATAACATTGGTGCCTGGATAGATCAAAAACATTAGGCATCAGCAAAAAAATAAACAATGAACAAACATTTCGATCTTATTGTAATTGGTGGAGGGATTTTAGGAACATTCCATGCTTACCATGCATTACTTTCGGGCAAATCGGTTTTGCAGCTCGAAAAAGACAATTTCCCGGTAGGCGCAACCGTGCGCAATTTTGGTCAGGTGGTGCCCTCGGGTATGGAAGCCGAATGGTTCGAATACGGTGTTGCGGGATTAGATATTTATAAATCTATCCAGCAAGAATTTGATATTTCTGTGCAGCAAAATGGTAGTGTGTACATTGCATCAGATAACGATGAGCAGACTTTGATCCACGAGCTGAAGGCACATTACGATACCATTGGTTATGAAACTGAATTGCTTAGTCAGGACGCGGTTTTAAAAAAATATCCTGCTATTAAATCTTCTTACGCCAAAGAAGCCATCTTTTTTCCGCAGGAAATTAGTGTAGCGCCAGATCAGATGATCCACCGTTTACACGAATATATGCAGAATAAGTTTGCACAATACACCCTTAAATATAATAGTCCGGTTACCGCTTGCGAAAGTAAAGGTGCTGGTGTGGAGGTTGGTTTAAGAAACAATGCCGAACGCTTTACGGCAGAAAAAGCCATTATCTGTAACGGTTACGAATTTAAATTACTTTATCCCGAACTGTTTAGCGAAAGCGGTATTGTGGTTAGTAAACTGCAAATGATGCGCAGTATTCCTATGCCAGAGGTAGCTTTAGCAGGGAATATTTTAACGGGCTTAACCACCAGGCGTTATGAGAGTTTTGAGCACTATTGCCCTTCTTTTAAAAGCATTAAAACGCCGGAGCATTACGAAGAACTGAAAAAATGGGGCATTCATATCCTGTTTAAGAAAGCTGCGGATAATACGATCATTATTGGCGATTCGCATGTGTATGCCGATGTAAATCATTTCGACGATCTTGGCTTCGATTTAAGCCATCACATTAATGAGCTGATGCTGGAAGAAGCAGCCCGTATTGTCGATTTCGATGTCCGCAAACTGCAAAGTACCTGGGCCGGATTTTATCCGCAGCACGCCACAAAACATATTGTAACATACGATCTGGATGATCGCATCCACATCCGTACAGCTATTGGTGGCAAAGGAATGACGGCCAGTGCAGGCTATGCTGCAGAAAGTATTAAGAAAATATTTAGTTAACAAATACTAAACAAAAACTAAGGTTTTTGTTAACTGAAAGTTGGCATTACGCTAACATGCACATCTTATCATTGCATCTATAAAACCTAAAAAATTATAGATAAATGAAACATCTCTACAAGATGAAGATGTGCATGATAGTTTTGCTGCTATTATGCCTCACGCCTTATTTTACATGGGCGCAAACAAAAATTGCTGGTCTGGTTAAAGACGATGCACAACAGCCAATCCCTGGCGTTAGTGTACTGGTAAAAGGCACTAAAAGAGCGACCTCTACCGATTTATCAGGTCGCTTTAGCCTCGATGCCAAAACAGGTGAAACACTTGTTTTGAGTTCAATCGGATTTCTTCCTCAGGAAGTTCAGGTTACTGCGGCAAACCTGACCATAACTTTAAAAACAGACTCGAAAAACTTAAACGAAGTGGTGGTTACCGCCCTTGGTATCCGTAAAGAAAAAAGAAACCTGGGTTATGCCATTCAGGAAGTAAAAGGTGCCGATCTGGTAAAAGCCAGGGAAGCGAATCCGGTAAACGGATTGGTGGGAAAAGTAGCCGGTTTAACTGTAGGAGTATCTTCAGAGCTTTTGGGCCGCTCATCGCTTTACCTTCGTGGTAACGATGTTAATTTAGTCGTGGTAGATGGGGTGCCGATCAATTCAGATACCTGGAACATCAATCCCGATGATATTGACACTTACACCGTGCTTAAAGGCCCGGCAGCAGCAGCATTATATGGTTATCAGGCTTATAATGGTGCATTATTAATCACCACCAAAAGAGGTAAGTTAAGTGATAAAGGTTTTACAGTTGAACTAAACTCAAGCACGCAGTTTAACAAAGGTTTTATCGCTTTACCAAAAAGCCAGGACGAGTACGGGCCAGGTGAGCACAGTGCCTATGCCTTTGGCGATGGAAAAGGTGGTGGCTTAAACGATGGCGATTACGATATCTGGGGTCCAAAATTCGAAGGGCAATTAATCCCGCAGTACGATAGTCCGGTGGTAAACGGCGTGCGCCAGGGTACGCCATGGGTGGCCCGCGGAAAAGATAACTTAAAGCGTTTCATCCAAACCGGATTACTTTCTGCAAACAATATTGCTTTATCTTCTGCAACGGATAAGTATAATTTAAGGGTTTCTATTTCCAATAATTACCAGAAAGGAATTATACCGAATACACAATTAAATATCAATAATTTTAATGTAAGTGGTTCTTATAACATCAGCCCGAAATTAAGGGCCGAAGCCTATATCAATTACAGTCGTCAGTTTTCTGATAACATACCGGATGTAAACTATGGCCCGAACAGTGTAATTTATAACATGACGCTTTGGGGCGGTGCCGACTGGAATATCGACGACATGAAAAACTACTGGCAGCCAGGCAAAGAAGGCATTCAGTCTATCTATGCAGAATACCAGCGTTACCATAATCCTTATTTTATGTCGTACGAATGGTTGCGCGGACATAAAAAGAACGATATTAACGGTTATGCTTCATTAAACTATAATGTAAGCAAAGGGCTGGACGTTTTGTTAAAAACACAAATTTCGACCTACGATCAGTTAAGAACCGAGAAAATGCCATTTTCTGCCCACCCGTACGGACGTGAAGAAGGTTTAGGTGATTACAGGGAAGACCGCCGCAGCATGTTCGAGAACAATACCCAGCTGATTTTGAAATACAACAAAAACGTTGGCGATATATTGGAGATCAGCGCTTTTGGTGGCGGTAATGCCCGTAACTTCAGCTACAATTCGAGTTTTACCACGACCGATTATTTAAATGTTCCGAATGTATATAACTTTTCGAACTCTAAAAATCCGGTAAAAGCTTTCGATTTCAATTCTCAAATGTTGGTGCTAAGTGCCTTTTATTCGGTTGATTTAAGCTTTAAAAAATACCTGAATATCAATACCACAGGTCGTGTAGATAAAAACTCTGCACTTGCTCCGGGCAACAATGCTGCATTCTATCCTTCGGTTTCGTTAAGTTCGGTAATTTCCGATTATGTAAAAATGCCTGCTTTTATTTCATTTGCAAAAGTAAGGGCATCGTATGCAAACGTTAAAGATCCGGGTTTGGGTACGCAGGAATTTATTGGGGCGACGCCATTACAAACTTATCCGCTCGGTTATGGTGCAGAATACACTTCGTCATATGGTGGTCCTGGATATGGCCTTTCTTCTCCATATAGCATCAGACCAACCTATAATAATCAAACAGGCGCCTATTATACCAATAACCTGATCGATCTGAATGCAGTAAAAGCGCAGAGCAGAACCAATTACGAAGGGGGTATCGACCTGAAATTTCTTAAAAACAGGTTAGGTTTCGAAGCCACTTATTTCAGGTATATCGATGGACCGAAAATTATCAGACAAAATATCTCAGCAGCTACAGGTTACCAGACCAATACCATTAACGGCCGTAAAACGCAAAACAGTGGTGTGGAGTTAAGTTTGTCGGGCGCACCAATTCTGACCGATAAATTTGGCTGGGACGTAATGATCAACTGGTCGACCTACAAACAAATTTACAAAGAACTTGCCCCTGGCGAAACATCGGTTGATCAGTTCTTTAAAACCGGCGACCGTATCGATAATATCTATGGTTCTGTTTTAGCTAAAACACCAGGCGGACAGGTAATCCATACTTCAAGCGGAACACCAATCTCATTGCCGGTGAATCAATTGTTAGGGCACGCCGATCCAAACTGGGTATGGAGTATTGGTAATAAATTCAGGTATGAGAATTTCTCTTTCAGCTTCCAGTTAGATGGTAAAGTGGGTGGGGTAATGCAAGATTACGTGAGGTTAAAATCGTTTCAGGGCGGTCGTCAGATCGAAACCATTCAGGGTAAAATGGGTGAGGCCAGATACCAGGATTACCTGCGTGTAAACGATCCAGCTTACAAAGGTACCTGGGTAGGCGATGGGGTGGTTATTGCCAATGGCGGTAAACTTAACTTCGATCCGGTTACAGGTGTAATTACCAACTACGGCGACCTGTCTTTTACACCAAACACCACACCTCAGTTATTACAAGATTATCTGGGTGTTTTTTATGGTGCCAAAGAAAATACCATGATGAGCCGTACCTACGCCAAATTACGCGAAGTAACCTTTGGTTACCAGTTACCTAAAAAGTTATTGGAGCGCACATTTATCAAATCGGCCAATATTTCGGTAGTAGGACGTAACCTGTTGTACTTTATCAATTCTACCTATAATGATGTGGATGTAGATCAGTATTCGGGTAGAGAAGGTACCTCTACGTTACAAACACCAACTACACGAAGTGTAGGCTTTAACCTTAATATTACTTTTTAATCGCTAGAACATGAAATCAATATATAAAATCCTGTTCCTCTTCATCATCGTTGCTGTTTGCGGCGGATGTAAGAAAGAATTTGAAGAAAATTTTAAAAATCCAAACCAGGCCGAAACCGTTCCGCCGAACTTATTGTTGAACGGTATTTTGTTCGACATGTATGAAGCCCCTTTTTCGGGCTCGGAAAGATGGAACCAATACACGGCGGCCAATTATTTCTATTATGCCAACAATAACTACGATTGGACAGGTGCTACTTTAGATTACACTACTTTAAAAAATGTGGTTAAAATGGAAGAAGAAGCCAATCGTTTAGGTGGTGCAGTAGCTAAACCTTACCTGGCTTTGGCTAAATTCTTTAAAGCCTATTTCTTTGTGAAAATGAGTTTGAAAGTAGGCGATCTACCGATGATGGAAGCTTTAAAAGGTTTCGCTAACCTGACTCCAAAGTACGATACCCAAAAAGATATTTTTAAACAATCCTTAACCTGGTTAGAAGAATCGAACACCGATTTAACCGCTTTAATTGCAGCGGGCAACAAGGAATTAAAAGGCGATATCTACCTTAAAAATGACCTGATTGCCTGGCAAAAGGTAGTGAATACCTTTAAATTAAGAACCCTGATCCAGTTGAGTGCCAAAGTAGACGATGCCGATTTGCAGGTTAAACAACAGTTTGCTGCGGTATTGGGTAATGCAGGCAAATACCCGGTAATGGATAGCATGGCCGATAACCTGCAGTTTGTGTACAACGAAAGTTTTAACAAATACCCAAACAACAAGGATAACTTTGGTAACGATGCTTTGCGTTATAACATGGCTGGTACTTATTTAAATACACTTTCGGGTTATAAAGACCCAAGAGCCTATATGGTTGCCGAACCAGCAAGAGGAATAGCCGAAGCCAATGGCTATGCCATTACCGATTACCGCAATTTTATCGGCGCAAGCTCTGGCGAAGATCAGGGGGTGATGCTGGATAAAGTACAGAAAGGATTGTATTCGCTTATTGGTCGTAACCGGTATTACAGCGGTTATACTGCCGAAAATACCTTTATCATTTCTTATCCAGAGCTCTGTTTTATTAAAGCCGAAGGCATTAACCGTGGCTGGGCAACTGGCGATGCCGAAAGCTGGTATAAAAAAGGCATCCAGGCATCTATTGCTTTTTACGGAATTAAAGATGGCAGCAATGTGGTAACCTTTTTGAAAAAGGACGGTAAGCTAGGCGAATTTGAAACTTACAATGTAAACTTCACTTTCGAGACGGATTATTATGCACAGCCTGTTATCAAGTATGCAGGCAATACGGCTGCGGGTTTAACACAAATCCTAACCCAAAAATACCTGGCGTTTTTTCGTAATTCGGGTTTCGAAGCTTATTATCAGTACCGCAGAACAGGCATACCCGAATTCCTGGTAGGGCCGGGTACAGGTAACAGCCAAAGGATTCCGAAACGTTTTCAGTACCCTACTATAGAAAGAACGACCAACGGCGAAAACCTAAAACAGGCTCTACTTCGCCAATATAGCGGAATTGACGATATTAACCTGGCGCCTTGGATTGTTAAACCCTAATTGGTAATGGTCTGATATTCAGTTTGAAATATACGAAACGATCCTCCGTTGCAAATGGAGGATCGTTTTCTTAAACAATAATTGAATTAATTTTTGCATAAATAGTTTAAAAGCGCTAATATTGCACTCCCAAAACGAACAAGGGTATTTAACTGCAAAGTGTAAATAAACCTCGTTTTAGGAAACGACCAGTACTCCTTCTTAGCTCAGCTGGTTAGAGCATCTGACTGTTAATCAGAGGGTCGCTGGTTCGAGCCCAGCAGAGGGAGCAGATTGAAAGCCTTACAACACCGTTGTAAGGCTTTTTTATTTTTAAAGGTTTTTATGGACCCAAACCTATACTGCGTATTTCGGCAAAAGTGTACACGCGTTTCGCATTTATGCTGACACCCTATTTCGCTGCAAACTGACGAGCTGTTTCGGACCAAACTGACGGCGCTGATCTTTGGATCAGAATTTCTTCACTCAGTAAACCCATTTAATTTTATAAGTTCAGGCCAAATAAAAGGCTCAGGCGTTAAATTACTGCTAGATGCAATCTTCGATCTGTCTGGTGGGGTTTGGATGCTGTGGCGCGTCTTTTAGGTGGAATTCTGCAATGATTTTTTATTAAAGATCCATTGTTGATCTAAAAAGATAGGTTGGATGTGAACCTGAATTAGATGAATCTGGTTGCTGCCAGGAAGAAGGATATTTGAAGTCGAGGCCTGTTTTTGTTCAGAGGGAAAAGGAACATTTTAGACAGCCGCCCGGCAATCAAATTCGCGTACAGTTTGGCCCGAAATGGATTGACCAGTTTCATTGAAATATGCATTAATAGAACAGTTTTTGTTTCTCACTACTTCGCACGATGGCTTTGGAAGCATTACCGCATCATTTACACCGATTAGGATTTGTTGCCAAAACACATTGAATGCCGCTTTGAGAAATCGGAGCAATGCAATCAAAATACGCCATACAGCAAGCGCACACGATAGGCTAAAAGAAGCACATAAACTGTTGGGCATTACAAATCTGTTGGCAAAAGAAATGGAGGGGGTTTTTAACCAATGGTCAAAAGTAAGGATTACCGATAAGCAGGTTAAAAAATTGGTGCAGATTGCGATGGCTCCGAATAAGGAAACTTTGCAGAATTTGCAAACAGGAAAAAAGGACGAATTTTCTAGTGTGTTTACCAATATGGTAGATAATGTTTTGGAATATACCGCCACAAGCCCTACCCAACACATGGAAACCACAAAAGGCACTTTATTTGGTGCTTATAATGGGGTTACGGGGTATTTTCAGAACGTGAAAAATTATAAAGACACTGAAACAAAATTTAAATCCATTATGGCAGGTAATGCATTCGGAAAGGCACAGACTACATTTGATTTGTGCAATGAATTTGCACAAATTGGTGTGAATGCCTTGAATTAGTAGTAATGAATAATTAAATAGGCACTAAGAACTATTGTTCTTAGTGCTTTGCGTTGCCCAAAATTTCAGGCGGCCCTTGCGGGCAATAAGTGTTTTAACTTTTGATTAATGAGATAAATAATAATTATATTGCAAGTTGATATATGATTTTTAACAATTAAATTAAAACTCATTAAATAATAATTGATTCTGCAATATAATGGCAAATATCAAGTTAAACTTTCTTCCGTTAGATAATAATTCGTTTGATTATACAGTTTACAGAAAACTTCCAGAGGAAGAAGAAAAGTTGGATAAATCAGAGATGAGATATCCGTTCGTTGAAACTGATGGAAATCCCACAAAAGTAAATTATAACATATCTTTTAAGCCCAAAGATGGGTTTGTAGAACATGAAGTAAATTCAGCCGATTTTTTAGGCTTAACGAAAAAATTCCTATTGCTGAAATTACTAGAAACACTCGACAGTACCTTTTGTCCATACACGTATAATCATTATAAGCGATTTACTGAAGAACAAGTTGAGTTTATTATTGAAGAATTTCCTGAAGGTAATAGAGTAGTATTTCTTACTCCCTATTATTTGGAAGAGCAAAAAAAATTCGGGTTTCTTATAGATTTCAAATTTATCAAAAATGAAAGCACCCAGTTTAATAAACAGGTTCAACGGTTAAGTCTGAGCCTAGATGATCATTACCGTAGTAACAAGAACTATTATTCTGAAAAATACCATTTGATACAATCTTTTATTAGACTTTCCTATGGTACTTGGAGCACTTTAAATATTGGGGGAGCTAAAATCAATATTTCAGATAAACTTAACGATGTCCCTAGCTTTCTTTTGAATAAGAAAGAATATCTATTCAATGTTAATAAATCTGCTTATTCACAATTTCAGGGTATAAGAAATTATGGCCCTTATAAAAGAATTGACGATCAAGTAATCTTTGTATTTATTTTTGAAGAGCGGTTCAAATCCTTTGCCAACCAACTTTATTTAAGCCTTATCGGAAAATTAAATCCAGGAACTTTTTCAGGATTCGAATCTATGTTTAAGATTAAATTTGGCTTGGAGAATGTAAAACAGATTAGCTTATCCAATAATAGTCACTCCGAATTATCCAAAGTTGTAAATGAGGTCAAACAATATAATGGAGAAAATGCAAACGTTATTGGGATTTATATTGAAGACCACGATTTGGATAACAAAGTAGCAACTTCGGCTAATTACTACTATTTGAAATACAACTTCATTAAGGAAGACATACCACTTCAAGTAGTTAATTATCGTTCTTTAGGTGAGAAAAACTCTTTAAAATGGTCAACCTCGAATGTTGCATTGGCGATTTTTTCAAAATTAGGAGGAATACCTTGGATAGTTAAGCCGAGTAATGCCAACTGTTTGATATTGGGAATAGGCAGTTCTCACAAAATTGATCCTGAAACAAAAAAAATCAGTAAATTCTTTGCTTATAGTGTGTGTTTAGATTCCAGCGGGCTCTATAAGAGCTTAGAAGTACTTGCAGATGAGGCAGAACATGAACATTATTTGGACAAACTGCAGAAAAATTTGGTGACCATGCTAAACGACGAAAAATATAGTACCTATACATCTTGTGTTTTGCATCTACCATTCAAAATAAAACGAAAAGAAATCGACGCACTATCTAAGGCAATCCAACAGGTCACAACAATGGAGTTTATTGTTATAAAGATCAATCTTGACAATAAATTTTTCGGATATAGCGCACACAATACCTTTGTACCTTACGAGAGTAGCTTTGTTAAATTGTCTCAACGACAATATTTAGTATGGTTTGAAGGGCTGCTTTTTGGGAAAGAAATTGTCGATAAACGACTTGGCAATCCAGTGCACATAGAGTTTTTAAATTTACCAAATACAAATAACATAGATGAACGGAAGTACTTACAGGATGTTTTAAATCTTTCTGGTGCAAACTGGCGAGGATTTAATGCGAAATCTGTACCTATTTCTATCTATTATTCACAACTGATAGCAAACTACACCAAAGCTTTTGAAGATATTGAGGGTTATGATGAAAAAATACTCTCTAATGAAAGACCTTGGTTTCTTTAAGTAAATAATTATGGAAATAAAAGGTGAAGATTTAATATTTCTTTTTGGAGCTGGGGTTAGCCTGGAAGCAGGGATACCAATTTCTAATAAGATGGTAGAAGAAATTGAGTCTCTAGTTCGGGGAGATGCAGATTGGAAGCCATACAAAGACTTATATTTTTATTTAAGGAGTAGCATTCAGTATTCTGACGGGATAATGGGAAAATTTGATGAGCCATTTAATGTAGAAAGATTGTTGGTGGTCATTTCTCAAATAGAAGAGAGGGAACGGAATATAATGTACCCTTTTATTGGTACTTGGAATATAAGACTCCTAGACTTGGCCGGCTTGAATTTCGACAATATTTCTAAGTTTAAAAAACTTATACGCAAACAATTGAATGAATGGGTAGGTCTTAGAAACTATGATCAGGCCAGTTATTTTACTTCCTTTAGTACTTTGGCAGGAGAAGTTGGAACCTTAATTAAAGCATTTACTCTAAATTATGACCTTTGTTTTGAAACAATTGTCGGCAGGGAAAAGGAAATTGAATTGGGATTTACTAAGGGTACAAATGAATGGCATTATTCAAATTTCGAAAATAACCATGAGAAGAGTTATAACCTTTATAAACTTCATGGTTCTATAGATTGGTATACTGACGGTAACAAGCTGATGAAAAGTGATCGGCAGGAGCAAAATCCTGAATTGATTTTCGGAATTCAGCACAAAATGACGTCCGTCGATCCATATTTCTACTATTCATCAAAACTACGAGAAGCTTGTTTGAATGAGGCAAAATTAATCGTTGTGATTGGGTATTCTTATGCAGATGATTATGTGAATAATATTTTATCGCAGGCTTTAAATGCTCGAAGTGAATTAAGAATTTTAAACGTTGCCCCTTTATTTGAAATACAAATTGAAGATGCACGTCAAAATATCGCAAACATTTTGAAGCTTAGAAGTAAGGATCAAGTAATATGGGAGGATTATAAAGCAAAACAATTCCTTACGGAAATTATGAATAAAGATTTCTTAGCAAACAATTTGGCTGAGCCTGATGATGTCCCTTTTTAATCTTCTTCTTTCAAAAACTTAACTAAGCAAAATGAAAACTATTAACATTAAAACAGACTCTTCAATTACAGCAGTTCCAGTATTAATTCCTTTTCAAGGGTCACCAACTGACGATTTTATAAATGGTGAAGAAATTATTATTCAACTCATCAATAACGATGGTTATAAGGTAGGTGAGCCAGAAGTGAGGTCTGTAGTTAAAACTCATGATGCCGATATTAATGAAAGTGCATGGTATGAGGCATATATTCCCGCTAAAAAATCATAACATGTCTATATTTGAACCAGCCAAGAAGTTGACTTTACTTTTTATTCATAGAAAGGATAAAACCTATATACGATCTGTTGTAACTAAGGATGATAATATGGAATTAGCTAATTATGCTATTTACAAAAGCAATGATGGTTTTCAAGACGAGCTAGTTACTGACGGGATTTTTTCGGCTGAAGTTATGCCTAAACCGGGATCCGAAATCTACAGAGCGTCGGTCAATTTAGCTAATTATATTAAGAAAAATGGATATAAGGTTTGTAATACTATAGTTCAGACCAGAAATGGAGTCAAATTCAAATAGGCTAAAAACTATGGATTAATACTGAAATTATTCTAGCAAGCTTTATAAACTCTAAAAAACAGCATCCAGTTTTTAAAATTTGTTAATGCTCTGCTTAAATCGGTACATTATTCCAAATAATTTTCATCAATTCTTGAAATTCTCGTAAGATCATCGAGCAGGTTTCTAGAAAAGTAAATAGCTTCGGGAGCCAAAACCCGCAACTAAAGTTGTGGGTTTTTTGCGTTTGGGGCCGGGCGAGAAGTTTATCCTGAGCGCAGGCGCAGGGAGCAGATTTAAAGCCCTACCATATCGTGGTAAGGCTTTTTTTATTTTATATCGATGTCGGACGAGAAAAAAACATCAACTTAGTTTGCATTACTAAATTTATTAATGCAATTTTGTTGCGATTTGAGAAAGCAAGCTACATATCAACAATATGTGAAAAGTATTTTAGCCCTTTGGTTGATTATACTTTTTGTAGGCACATCTTTTTTGCAGATTTTCCATCATCATCACCAGGATTCACCAGGTCAACAACACCATCATCAAACCTCTATTCAGAAACTGGTTAAAAGTTGTGCGGTCTGCGACTATTTAGCACACCATCACTCGGTACCAATTTTAAATGTTCATCATTTCGAATTTACCCTTCCGGTAAAATCTGCTGCAGCGTTTGCAGGCAGGTATTATATTGGATGTTATAAATTTACTTTACAGGGCTTTACCAATAAAGGTCCGCCCATTTTAAATTCTTAAAAACAAGGCCATTCCTTGCCTTCTTATGCCCCTTAGTGGCAAACAAATTCCCATATCCAGTTTTTACCGGCGGCTGATTGATTGATTTCGGTTTGCCCAAAAATTCGCGTTAGCGTATCGATTTTTCTATGAAGAAAATAATGATGCTATTATTTAGCACATTTTTTTGCCACGGTTTATTTGCTCAAACCTACACCGTATATGGCGTGGTTACCGATGGTACTCATCAGGCACTTGAAGGTATAACCGTCAAATTAAGCAATACTCATGTTTTTGCAATCAGTGATGCTCAGGGCAAGTTTTCTTTTCAGCTTGCCAATGGAGCATACGAGTTACAGGTAAATGCCATGGGTTTCCACCGCGTTAAAAATAAGATTGTGGTCAACGGAAAAGCGATGCAATTGGTTTTAAAATTACAGCCACATTCGTATTTGCTGAACGAAGTGACGATAAAAAACAATGCCGGAACGGAGCGCCGCAGATCGGAATCGTTAAATGTAGAAGTCGTTAAAGCTGATTTTATTCAACGCAATTTGGGTGGAAGTTTAATGAATACACTGCAGCGGTTACCAGGGATCAAAACCATTGGTATTGGTTCGGGGCAATCTAAACCTTTAATACGCGGCCTGGGCTTTAACCGGGTGGTGGTCATTGATAAAGGAATAAAACATGAAGGACAG
Organism: Pedobacter sp. GW460-11-11-14-TSB4; assembly: GCF_059423705.1. Taxonomy (NCBI): domain Bacteria; kingdom Pseudomonadati; phylum Bacteroidota; class Sphingobacteriia; order Sphingobacteriales; family Sphingobacteriaceae; genus Pedobacter; species Pedobacter sp. GW460-11-11-14-TSB4. Next base: position 47,330 of record NZ_JBWKYI010000023.1, on the reverse strand, counting down.
CAATGGGGAGCAGATCACGGATTAGAAATTGACCAGTTTGCGGCTGAAGAGGTCGAACTTATAAAAGGTGCCGCATCATTTGCTTATGGTGCTGATGCCATAGGTGGCGCTATTCATATCAAAGCACCAGCACAACCTGCGCCTAACAGTTTTGGTGGCGAGGTGAATTTGATTGGTAAAAGTAACAATGGCTTGTACGGCACTTCAGTTCGGTTATTTCAACGAAAGGAAAAGTTATTTTTCGACGGCCGCTTTACCTATCAAAATTATGGCGACTATCGGGTGCCTACTGACACTTTATATGTGTATGATTTTGCGGTTGGCCTACACAAAAACTACCTCCGGAATACAGCTGGCAGAGAAACTGGAATCCATTTTAATACAGGATATATTAACGAAAAATTCAAATCCATTTTTTATTTGAGCAATACTTTTAGCAAAAGTGGTTTTTTCGCCAATGCCCATGGGCTTGAGCCTAGACGTGTTGATGCCGATTTGCATGATGCGAGCGATCGTGATCTATTGATGCCTTACCAAAAAGTAAATCATTTTAAGATCATTAACAGAACAGCTTTTTCTTTAAACAGGCATGCAGTTGAGTTCGAATTGGGTTATCAGCATAATTTCCGTCAGGAGTACAATCACTATGTTAATCACGGCTTTATGCCAGCTGTTTATCCGGCCACAATGACCATTCCGATTGATTTGGAAAGGGAATTTGATAAACAGGTTTATTCGTTCAATGCAAAAGATCAGATCACGCTGGGCAAGCATCTCTTACAGCTTGGCCTGAATGGCGAATTGCAGGATAATCTGATTAATGGCTGGAGTTTTTTAGTGCCCGCATTTCAGCAAAAAAGTTTGGGTGTATATGCTTATGATAAGTGGAAAGTGAGCGATAAATTACTGCTTCATGGCGCAGTAAGGTATGATTTAGCGAAGCTTGATCTGTTCAGGTACAGCGATTGGTTTAGCTCCGAAACCAATAGTGGCAGTATGATGCAACTAATAAGAGCAAATGATTTAACGAGGAATTTCAACAGCCTGGTATGGTCGCTGGGCCTCAATTACAACTTAGACCTGCTGGAGTTTAAAGCAAATGTTGGAAAGAGTTTTCGCATGCCTATCGCAAAGGAATTAGGCGCCAATGGTGTGAATTACCATTATTTCAGTTATGAAAAAGGCGATCCAAATTTAAATCCGGAGCAATCTTATCAGGCTGATTTTTCAGTGGCATTTACTACAGGGAAATGGTCGGTCAAGTTGAGCCCATTCTTCAATTATTTCCCCAATTACATTTATTTAAATCCCACATCGGCACATGATTATTTCTACGGTGCGGGTAATCAGGTTTTCGAATATGCGCAAAGTGAAGTCATGCGCTATGGTGGCGAAACGCAGGTTAAATATCAGTTCAGCAAACAGTGGAGCACGGAGTTATTGGCCGAGTACTTATATGCTGAGCAATTATCCGGGGATAAAAAAGGATACACCCTGCCTTTTTCCCCGCCGGCCTCTGCATTGTTCAATGTAACCTATGCGCCACAAAAGTTTCTTGGGAGCGCTGATGCTTATTTCTCGCTGGATTATCGCCTTACGGCCAGGCAAAATAACATTGTTCCACCAGAGCGGAAAACAGCAGGTTACAGCTTGTTCAATCTGCAGGCTGGCGCAAAGCTTCAAATCGGGCAATATCCGCTGAATATTAATGCGCAATTGCAAAATGTATTCAACACCAGATACCTCAATCACACCAGTTTTTACCGCTTAATCGGTTTACCGGAACAAGGTAGAAATTTCGTCCTGACCGTGAAAATGCCTTTCAATTTCCATCATCATTAATCATTAAAACCATGAAAAAACAACAATTGCCATTGCTCTTTTTAAGCTTCATCCTTGTGTTATCTGCCTGTAAAAAAGGCAATGAAGAAATCGATACCGAATACCCAACAATTGATGTAACCGGATCGGCCTTTCCTCAACAATGTGCTGTTATTAAACGAGGTGAAAAATTCATTTTCAAAGCAAAACTGAACGATAATGTTGAGCTCGGCTCGGTAAGTATCGACGTGCACCACAATTTCGATCACCACAATCACAGTACAGAAGTGAACGAATGCAATTTGGGGGCAGTAAAGCAACCGGTAAAGCCATTCCTGCTGATCAAGGACTTTCCAATACCATCAGGGCAAAAAACATATGAAATGGCGCAAGAAGTAACTGTGCCTGCAGATGTGGATGCAGGAGACTATCATTTCTTAATTCGCCTGACCGATAAAACCGGATGGCAAACGCTTAAGGGATTAAGCATCAAAATCAATTAACAAATCATCAATTTATTTTAAAACACAAAAAAAAATGAACACTAAAAACAAACTTAAAACCGCTTCATTATTTTTCTTGCTTGCGCTAAGTTTCTCAGCTTGTAAAAAAGACAACAATACGCCAGAACCAGAACCAGGAGTTACGGCAAAGGAACAAAAATTTGTACGCGTACTGGTCAGTGATGAAACATCGACAACGTTAACCCAAATAGATCCTTTTACAGCTAAAACATCTACGTTCATCGGTAAATACCCTTTAGCCAATATTTATGCAACAGCCTCTGGACGTTATGCTGCCGTGTTGTATGGTGCACAAAATCTGGTAGAAGTTTTTGATAGCGGTTTGCAATCTCATGACGATCATGTTGATGTGGATGGTATTGCCAAATGGGCTGCTATTACCGCTAATGGCATTAAACCAACCCATTTTAAAAGTAAAGGAACGGAATCCTTAATCTTTAATGATGGTGAAGGAACATTAAGCGTGGGCAACGATGCAGATTTCAACACCGCCAACGCAAAATTTAAAACCATTAATGCGGGTTTATTACCACATCATGGTGCAATGGCTCAATTTACCAATGGTAATTATGCCATTACTGCTACGGCAACTGCTGGCGCTTCTCCAACCAGGGTAATTGTTACAGATAAAAACGGAACATTGGTTCATGCCGCTACGCAGGAGGTTGGAAATATACACGGTAATGCCAGCGATGGGCAAAATGCAGTATTTGGCGCTTTCACCTCTTCGGCGGCAACTGCTGGCGGTGTTTTAGTGGTGGCGCAAAATGGTACACAGCGTGTTATTCCAAATCCGGATGGTTTTGGTGCATTTCGCCTGGCCACGATTTTATATGCAGAAAACGCTAAAAAGTTTATTGGTTATGTAGCGACCAAAGGCGCCTACTTAATAGACCTCACGGCTAATCGAATCACACCAATTTACGCCGGCGCAGATGCTTTTCAATGCAAGATAGATTATGCCGGCAAAAATTTATTGGTGCTAACGCTTGATGGCAAACTGAGAATTTACGATTTAACTTCAGGCAGCCTTAAAAAAGAAGGCGCTGCAATAAGTGCCGTTGCAACAACCGATACTTATAAACCAGTTTTAGAAGCTACGGCTAGATATGCCTATGTAGCTGTTCCAGGTGCCGGCGAAGTGCAACAAATAGATTTAACTGATTTCTCGAAAGTGATTAAACACAAAGTTACCTCAAGACCGGTAAGACTTACACTTTTGGGTTTCGAGAATAGCACTGAACATTAATCATTAAAATATAAGGATATTCAAAAGCATGGTCATAAACTGCATTATTTGGGTAAAGAAAAGGGAGAAATCGGTTTGTTAACAAAACTGACAGGCATCTCTAACCTTCGGAAATGATGAGCTTTTGGATATCCTTTTTAAACCTTTAAAATGAAAAATAATCCATTAAAAACGCTTATTCTTTTTGGCTTGCTAAGCATTTTTGCAACAAGCTGTAAAAAAGACAATGAACCTGAAATACTTGCGCCAACGGCTACCAATGTAGAAATAGGTACGGCCAACAATAAACAGGCCATACGCGGAAGAGATTTCCACTTAAATGCAGATGTGGTTGCCGGCGACAAAATTAAAGGGGTAGAGATTAAAATACTGCAAAAAACAGGACAAACCTATACCGCCACCTGGAAATTTGAACTGGCATGGACACAATATAATGGTGCAAAAAATACCAATGTACACAAGCATTTCACCATTCCGGCCGAAGCGCCTGAAGGCAAGTATGATTTTTACTTTATCGTATGGGATGAAAACGGAACAAAGCTCGAAATAAAAGAAGACTTCACCATCATCGACGCGGCAAATATGCCCGTTGACCCAAAAATTGGGCGGGATATTTTTTCGAGAAATGGCAACGTCATTTACTATATGGATACCTTTGTAGAGCAGGAACTTATTTTTAAAAAAGGGGATGAATTTACAGCCCATGCCCAGGTAAGTGAAATAAAGGGTGATGGCATATTATACACGGTGCTCATCAAAAGAAAAGCAAATTATTTTCCAGAATCTATCGATAAGCTTGATTTCAGCAAAGTGATTATAATTTCTAAAGTCGAACATAAAGGCCTTCCAAGTGCCTCTAAAATAGCTACGCTGAGGCAAATCAATGGCGTGTATGGTGGCGAAACAATCACCATAGGGGCAGAAAAAGACGGCAATGAACCAATGCCCAATCCGATTACCGGGGAAAAGGCATGGGAATCTGGAAAGTATAATTTAGTGATTCTTTACAAAAACTACACTTATAACAGCAATATTTATAAATCAATTCCAATTACGATAGTTTATTAAATTGAAAAAGAGAAACAGCCTTATTGGTATTTCAATCACGTTAATGCTGATCATTACCCTTTTAATAGGAATGCTGTTGGGAGCAGTTTTAACCTCACATTTTAATTAGCCTGTATTGAATATTAACGATCGGTATTTTACAAAATGGCCCACAACGAAATTTGTGGGTCTTTGCGTTTGGGAGTGTGTGAGATGACCCATTAACCTCGCCTTTCCCAGGAACCTTTTTCGTCAAGAATTTTTAAATAGCTGGTATAAGGTTCGTTAGTGTGATAAAGTTGATGCAGCTGATCGGTTAGTGCTGTTAGAAAGTTAAAGAAAGTGGAAAAATCTTCTTTTGAATTGTACAGCCCACCCCATTCGTTTAATATCCACTTTAACATTTTTCCATCCCGCGTAGTCATCGAAAATTCCAGGTAAGGAATATCGGCATCTGTTTTTTTGTAATAGTCGTGTTGTAGTCCTCCCACTAGCCCAATTTCTCTTACAGGAACCCGAATAGCGCGTATTTCTGAAAACAAAACATTACCGAAACAGGAACTGTTAAAACCTTCTTTGCTGAATGAAATAATTTCAGCCGACTTCCTTTCCGAGGCCGCTTTAAAAAGTTTGTAAAGGGCCGTTAACATTAAGGGTACGAAAATCAGCAATAGCCAGGCCGGGAAAAGCGGGCGTGGATCTGATAGTAAAGTGATGGTTGTTCCTGAAATAGCAATCGTGAGCAGGGAGGTGAAAAACCAAAACAGAATAGTTGAAGTTTTCTTGCTGTTATTAAAACGGAAGCGATAAGTATCCATATTTGTCCGAAACTTTAGAAAATAAGGTATAAAAAAGGAAATCGTTTTCCAAAAAACTGATAGGTCTTAGTTGCAAAAAGCAAATCACCATCTCCAATGGTAAAAGTAAATTTATTCGGCCAGATATTGCGGATATTAATTTGAGTTTCTATTTATAGTTCTTTTAGAAAAGTCCCGTAGCAGGTAATGTTTTCTATATTGATATACGTGATGTCAGGCTGGTTGGATACGGCAATTTTTTTCAATGATATTAAAAAAAACCGACATCATAAGTCGCTTGAATTGTCATTTTAGGTTGAGACATTTTATTACAGATTAAAGAAAATTGCCTAAAAACCAGAATGGACCGATTCGGGATGGAGATGGAAGCTTTCAGGAAGGCCAGCAAGGCACCGTATCCGAAGGAAGCCCGGCAAATACTGCTACAGGCAACACCACATCAGTTTACGTATTTTCTTTTATTTAACTTATTTCTCCAACTTTTGAATCTGATTTACGATCTCTTTCCCTTTTTTTATAGAGAATGTTGTCATAAGTGTATACCCATTGACCGACATGATATAATCACTATAGAGATATCGGTATAATTTTGTCCCGGTGAAGCCTTCAGGATGTGAATTGATTTCATACAGAATTTTTTTCTTAGATTCCTCCAGGTTCTCTTTAGCTGCATTGACTGCAGGAAGTAAATCCTGATAATATCTTAGAATTTCGTTCCGTAAGTGGCTATCTTCTATGAAGGCGATTTTCCCGCTAGCCTTAAAACCTTCAAAACTGGAATTTATGTTATAAAATACATATTTACCAGTGATGACCTTCGTGATTTGGTCGGTATTCGTAATATTTTTAATTTTTTGGTCTATAGTCGATAACTCGCTAATTTCTAATTGCTTTTCTCCAAGCATCTTATTTATTTCTATTGTAAGATCAGACATAAATTCCCTGACTTCCTTTTGCTGGTGCCGATGCTCGCTCCATTCATGTAACCATATCGATAAACTTAGCGCGAAAACAATTATAATGATTTCTAAAATAAACTCTCCTACCTTGTGCCACAAACTATGCTCTTTGCTGGTCAAGATTTTATGTGTTTTTTTAACATGTTTAATGACTTCCTGATCTGCCATAATATTTTAATTAGCGACTAAAAAAAGATTCTTCATTTAAAGGTATAAAAACAAATAATTAAATGCATAGCGCAGTATAAAAAAGATAGTATATATTGTATTTCAGTAAATTATCCCTTTTGTTTCGTTCCAAACTGGCTAGCCCTATCAGGCTTTTTCTAATATAAATCGTCTTAGCGTCTCGTAAGACAAAATTGATAAATTAGATCAGGTTAATTTACCTAACCACGATTACCTGCTATGGATCAATGGCTGTTGACCACATTATAGAATAACCCAAAACAAAAAAGGCAAGAACGAAATTCCGTTGCTTGCCCTTTTTATTAACCTTAAATATCACTATCCCTGATGTTCAGGTGCCCCGTTTGGATCCATCCATACATATTCCCAATGGTGGCCGTCAAGATCATCAAAACTATGTTGGTACATAAAACCGTAATCGGTAGCCGGATTGGGTATTGTGGCGCCGGCAGCTACAGCTTTATCTACCATTTCGTTAACGGCATCCTTGCTATCGGCCGATAAAGCAATGGAAGTTTCTATGGCCTGGTGCGCATCTACAATTTCTTTTGTAGTAAAAGTCTGGAAAAAGGGTTTGGTTAGCAACATCACGTAAATGGTATCGCTGATGATCATGCAGGTTGCTTTCTCGTTGGTAAACTGCGGGTTAAAAGTATAACCAAGTTTGGTGAAAAATTCTACCGATTTGTTAAGGTCGCTAACGGATAGGTTCACAAAAATTTGAGTTGCCATATTGTTTTCTGATTTAATTTATTCAAAGGTATCATAAAGCCAACTGGGTGTTCATGTGTAAAAACGACAAGTTAAGGGGTTAAACGCGACTTAGATGACAAGACATTGTAAAACCAAAAAGAGCATGCCTTTCGACCATGCTCCTTTTATATTTTCTGTTAATCAATAAACTGGATCTGTTGTACCAGATAGGCCTTTCCAAACTTCTGCGGATCGTGCGTAACGGTAGCTTTAATGGCTTTCCATTTTGGTCGCTGACCTTGCTTCCAGTTGGCACGGATTTCCTGTGCATTTAGCCATATTTCTTCAAGCTCATTCTGTATGGTGCTGTTTGCATAAGTGAGCTGTAACTTATCTGGAATCATGTAATAATTGTTTCCGGTTTTGCTTAGCCTGATATTTGGCCCGCCAACAGCGTAATTGGTAATGAGTTGCACAGTGAAAGATTCACTTCCTTTATACTGCTCTTTGCTAAGGATTTTTTCGAAAATAAAGTAGTATTCAGGTCCGTCTTGAAGTGGCTCTTTATCGCGGTTGAATCGGGCTTTAACGCGGTAAGAATAACCAGGTTCTCTTTCATCAAAACCCGATAAGGAAGCGCCAGCATCTACATTGCCCGGCAGCTTTAAAAGCAAATCATTATCAGCAGCATAACGAGGGCTTACAAGTAGTTCGACCTCTTGTCCGTTTTTTAAGTTCAGCGGACCGTATCTTTCCGATTTTTTACAGGAAACAAGTGCAAAGGCTACAAAAAGAAAAAGTAGGTTTTTCATAGTGAGTGGTTTTTTAGATTAATGGTTCCTCATAAAACGTAAAGATATCAGTATACGCTACAAGAGAATGATCATTTTGTGCCATTTGCTACCAGTCTTTTTTAAATACCCGTTTTTGAAACATGTTAATCCTTAAGTGAGACCTGAAATTTTTGTTCCCCCTGGTTTCTGAAAATAACAATTTCAACATGTCCTTTCCAGCGAACTTCGCTATAAATCTTTAGCAGATCAGCAACAGATTTTACTTCATTATTATCCAGGCCGATCACCACATCACCTTTCTTTAAACCATTTTTCTCTGCAATCGAGCCTTTTGTTAATTGTATGAGTAAAGCGCCATTGTTATCCGGAAGTCCGGCTGCAGATCTTTCCCCCAAACTTTCGATATTTTTAAATCTGCTACCTAACCACTCCGCTGTGATTGTTTTTTTACTGGTTGAGCTGTTGCTCAGCGGTTTTATTGGAGGCGAAGCAGCCAGTTTTTTTAACCGTGCATCTGTTACACCAAAACTCATGTCAAAATCTTTATAACCGGTTTTTAAAGCCGCTGAGGTTTTTCTGAGGTGATACTTTCCGGTATTTTCATCAACAAAAGCGACATCGCCAGTGATGCTGTTGGCATCGATATTTAATTTCTGTGTTTTGCTTAATGCATCTTTGCTTAAAAAGAAATTATGATTGATCTCTTTTCCCCAGCTTTCCATCTGTATGGGGGCGTATGCAGCACTTACAATATTATTTTTAAAAACGTCACCACTGTTTTTTAACCAGACATGCGGATGAAAGGTATTATTGATAATGATGTTATTGTATACCGTGCGATGATAACCTTCACGAAGTTTTAATCCCCCACTTAAACATATGTTATTGAAAATCTGATAATTGGTGCTTCCGTCATCCAGGTCGATGTCCCAGCCATGGTCGCACTGAAAACGATTATTGCGTAAAACGATTGGTGAAATCACATCTAAAAGTTCAATTCCGGGTTTTGCGGCAACAATACTATCCATAAGACTTCTTGCCGGCCTCCAGTAACGGTCTCTGCCCCATGAATTAAAAGCGCCATGATCTCCGGTTTCGAGTACGGTATCAAAAACGTCGTTAAATTCAATGAGGTGTCCGCCCCATGTACCCTCGCTAACATTAATGCCTGCTCTTGGTACATGGTAAATGGTATTGTGACTCACCAGAATATCGGCCGACATGGATATTTCAACGCCTGCAGATTGTTTTTCGATTTGGCCAGTATGGTGAATCAGGTTGTTTACCGCCTGGCAATGCTGCGGATAATCAGCACTTTTTGGCCCAGGTTGCATATCCATTTCCGTATAGGGAACGAAATTTTCATACCTGAAAGAAGGTGAACGTACTGCAGCCGGGTTACCCACAAATGCAATTCCATTCGCTCCAATGTTATAAATATGATTGTTGCTGATGCGATCTTCCTTATTGTAATTGCTTAAAAAAACAGCACTTCCGCCTAAGTCGTAAAAATTACAGTTTTTAACGGCACAAGATTCAGTACCTTCCAGCAATATGGCTGCTCCGCGGTATATGGCCCAGTCGCTTCTTAAAAGCGGCTCTTTTACCTGCATAAAACTCCGCGCGGTTTGTATAAAATCGATGCCTGTTATGGTTATATTTTTAATCGGATTGGCTAATGAGCCTTTAATATGCAACAGGTCACTCACCATGGTAAAGGCAAAATCAGCTGTTTGAAGGTTACTTCCGGTAGGTGGAATAAGATAAAGCGTTTCCTCTTTTTGATTGTAAAACCATTCACCCGGATGATCGAGTTCTTCAAATATGTTCTCCACATAACGGTATTGTGCATGCATTTTGGCAGGACGGTTATTCTGCCAGCCACCTTCATAAAGCAGTTTGCCAGCATCATCTTTACCGGTAATGAGGTAATGGAAATCGCCCCACTCGCCCTGGTGTAAGGTGTGTATATAACCGCCGGTAGGATCCAGCCATTTTTTTGCCCTTTCGGCAGAAATTGCATCAGCTGCGGTGCCGTTAAATACCCTGGCAGAAGCGTCGAAATCAGGGTACCTCGCCATCGATAATTTTTTGCCATTCATAAAGAGCTGGTCAGGGGCTTGAGCCAGCTTTATTTTGGCCGATAGGATGTTATTTTTATAGGGTTTCCACGAGAGTTTAACATGCTGCGAACCGGAAATGAATACTTTTTGGTTTGCCTTAGCCTTAATGGTAAGCGCCTGCAGTTGAAATTTATCTGAGGTAATTTCAACCGTTTTATCTATCGGATAAGTGCCGCCATCAAGCTCGATAACTACTTTTTTGTTTTTAACCGCCATGGCTTTTGTTATACCAGCAGCAAAGGTTTTTACAGGCTGGTAAATGGAGCCAGGATTTTTGTCGTTCCCTTTGGGCGAGATAAAAATGGTTTGCGCTTTACAAAGGCTAAACGCGAATAAAGTAGTCAGTACTAATGAAAATTGTTTTATCATTTTCTAAGTTTTTGTGGAGTTAAGGCTGTTAAATGAACGCTCCAATCTATTTAATATTTATGCACCATGTTATAGGTTGCCACCAGAGAAATTTGAATGATGATTACAAGATCGTTTGAATGCCCTGTTTATATTTAATGGTTAGTAATTAAAGTGCTATTCTTTAGTGTATTGCAATTAAACAATAACTACGTAACATAAATTTAATTCTTTTGGCAAATCATTCTTAATTATTGGCATACTACATTTGCCCTAATTTAATGAACCAGCATTACACCCATTAATCTGATGGCTTTGATGCGTGGGTTTCATTTTATCACTAAAGATGCGCACAGCTAATTTAGCTAAACCTTAAAATGTGCTAGTACTTCCGTGTTTTGTATAAATCGGACTCCGCATATGCCAATACCTTTGTTATCAATATTTAACAAAGAAAAAAATGTCGAAAATAATTTTAATTACCGGCGCCTCACGTGGTTTTGGTAAAATCTGGGCAAAGGCCCTTTTAGAACGTGGCGATAAAGTAGCTGCAACAGCAAGAAATACAGCAGATTTAAAAGATTTGGTAGAAACTTACGGTGATGCCGTGTTGCCGCTTCAATTGGATGTTAACAATAGGGAAGCCTGTTTTGCAGTAGTAGAAAAAGTAAAACAGCACTTTGGCCGAATTGATGTATTGATCAATAATGCTGGCTTTGGTTTGTTTGGAGCTATAGAAGAAACCACCGAACAACAGGCTCGTGCACAAATGGAAACCAACTTTTTCGGCCTGTTGTGGGTAACCCAGGCTGTTGTTCCGGTAATGCGCGAACAAAAGGTAGGGCACATTATTCAGGTATCGAGCTTCCTGGGTTTGGTGAGTTTACCTGTATTGGGTTTGTATAATGCCTCTAAATATGCAGTAAATGGCTTAAGCGAAACGCTGGCGCAGGAGGTGAAAGGTTTTGGAATTAATGTAAGTTTAATCGAGCCAAATGGTTTTTCTACCGATTGGTCGGGGGCTTCAGCTTTTCAAACAGCACCATTAGAAGTGTATGCACCGGTTAAGAAAGCATTTTTTGATGCCGCAACACCCGATAGCTGGGGTAAACCAGAAGCAACGGCACCTGCGGTATTGGCACTGATTGATAGTCCTGAACCTCCTTTACACTTCTTATTGGGCAAGGTGGCTTTAGCTGGAGTTAAACAGGTTTATGTTGAGCGCCTGGCCGAATTTGACGAATGGGCTGAAGTAGCTGTTGATGCGCACGGTCATTAATAAATCATTTAAACCCTTTAACTACAGGCTGTACAGGGTAATTGTGTAGCTTGTAGTTAATTACCATTTAAAGGAATGAAACACTATAAAAATTTGGCCGAATTACACCGGGAAAATGCATTTCCGCCGCCCGAAAACCCATTGTTCAGCATTTATAAATGCGACCACATGTGTACCATGGGCGACCGCGAATTTACCAGCGATTTCTATATGATCGGTTTTAAAAAAATTATTGCAGGACATATCCTTTACGGGCGTACAAAATACGACCATGAGAGTGGTTCGATGATGTTCTTTAAACCTCATCAGGTAATCGAAATGAAAAACCTGGAATTAGATGAAGATGGTTTTTTGATTTTTATTCACGAAGATTTTTTGAATGGACATCTGTTACATGATACCATTAAAAAATACCACTACTTCGATTACGAAACCAACGAAGCGCTACACCTCTCGCCCAGCGAAGAAAGTACGGTATGGGAGCTGTATCATAAAATTGAAACCGAATACCGCAATAACCAGGATGAATATAGCCGTGAACTGATTTTGGCCAATGTAGATACTTTGCTTAAATACAGTCAGCGATTTTACAAAAGGCAATTTATTAACCGCACTGAAATTTCGGGCAAAACCGTAACCAGGTTTAATGAAGAAATAAATAAATATGTGGCCAACGGATTATTAGCCACTAAAGGTTTGCCCTCGGTGCATGATATGGCCGAACGTTTAAATATTTCGGCGGGTTATTTAACAGATGTTTTAAAACAGGAGAGTGGAAAAACGGCGCTGGAGCATATTCATATTTACCTGATATCAGAAGCCAAAAATCGTTTGATTGGTGAAAACAGGTCGGTTTCGGAGATTGCTTATGCATTGGGATTTGAGAATCTCTCTTATTTCTCGCGTTTATTTAAAAAAGAAGTGGGAATTAGCCCAAATACCTTTAAAAAGCAACTGCTGAATTGAGATTTTAACCGCAAAGGACCCTAAGAGGGCCGCAGAGACCCAAAAGTTAGGTCTATTGTTGGTCAGGATTTGCAATCCAGACCCAAGGTTCTAGGGATTTGCAATCTGTTTTAACTATTTGTTTGTCCCGCAGATATAGAAGATGAGCGCTGAGGACACATGTTTTGTTTATTTGACCAGATAGATTTCTGACTCCAGACTCCTGACTTCCGACTCCGGACTATTCCATCATCCATCTTACATTTTCCATCTTTCAACCACTAAGGCATGTCTGTTTCTGTCGCGCAATAGACTCTGGACTTCTGACGCCCGAGTGCTACGGATTTGCAATCCGTTTTAACTATTTGTTTGTCCCGCAGATATAGAAGATGAACGCAGAGGGCACATATTTTGTTTTTTTGGCATTATAGCCTTCCGACTCCGGACTATTCCATCATCTATCTTACATTTTCCATCTTTCAACCACTAAGGCATGTTGGTTTCTATTGCGCAATAGACTTCGGACTTCCGACTCCCGACTCCGGACTATCCCATCATCCATCTTACATTTTCCATCCTTCAACCACTAAGGCATGTCTGTTTCTGTCGCGCAATAGACTTCGGACTCCGGACTCCGGACTCCGGACTCCCGACTCCCGACTATAAAAACCACTCATCCCCCAAAAGCCTACGTTCCTGTACTTTATCTTTTTTCTTAAAATTAGTTTTCGTTGCTTTGTTTCAAGCAGAACATTTTGGAACAGAAACCCCACATATCACTTTACTGGAAATGCCAACTCATCGGTTGGTCGGTGGCTGCGCTGTATTGGGCTTTTCAAGGCTGGTCTACTGCTGTTCGTTTCAGATTCGATATGGCTGTTGTACAGTTTGTTTCGGATGTGGTGATGTATATATTGATTACCCACTTGTACCGTAACTTTGCAAATAAAAACCGTTGGCAAGACCTGGCAATCGAGAAACTGATCTGGAGGATGTTGATCGTTATTCCGGTGATGGGTGTTTTTTTTACCATCGTTACTTTGAGTAAACTGTACCTGGTGAGGTTGTTGTTTCTTAGCCATCCAGGACAGACCTTTATTGATTTTTTTAGTTTAAATGCAGCGGGCATTTTTATTGCCGGTATCCGTTTAATGGCCATATGGCTTTTGGCCTACCACCTTTATCATTACGCAAAAAGAGAAATGCGATTATCGGTAGAAAATGCCAGACTGGAGCTTAGCTTTAAACAATCGCAACTGGATAATCTTTCTGCTCAGTTAAATCCTCATTTTTTGTTCAATGCACTCAATAACATAAAATCATTGGTGTATACCCGGCCTGAGGCTGCAGGCAGGGCAATCGACTTGCTAAGCGAATTGTTGCGCAGTGGATTGTATAAGGGTAGTGCCATGCTGATCAGGTTAAATGAAGAGATAGACCTGGTGAGGGATTACCTGGAGCTGGAAGGGTTGAGGATGGAAGAAAGGTTAACTTACGATTTGGATATTGATATTTCGCTTTCCGGACTGATGGTACCACGTTTGTGCATTCAAACATTAGTCGAAAATGCGGTAAAACATGGCATTGCATTAGAAAAGCAGGGTGGAAAGATCGAAGTAATTATTCACGAACAACATGGACTGGTAAGCATTCGTGTTTTAAACCCCGGTAAATTGCAACAGAATAAAACGGTGGCAGGTATAGGGGTTCGAAACCTGAAAGAACGACTCGAGCTGAGTTACCAGCACCTTGCATCCTTTAATCTGTATGAAATGGATCAAAAGGTTTGTGCCGAAATTAAAATCCCAATCAGATGAGAAGTATTAGGGCACTGATTATTGACGATGAACGTGGCGCTAGGCAGGAACTGGCCAGGATGCTGAAAAGCTACCCACAGGTTACCGTATTGGGTGAGGCTGCCAATGCTGATGAAGCCGAACAGCTTATCGGACTTTTAAAACCCGATCTGATTTTTTTGGATATACAGATGCCTGGCCGTTCGGGTTTCGACCTTTTAGAAACTTTGGTGCATGTGCCACAGGTAATTTTTGTAACCGCTTTTGACAGTTATGCGGTGCAGGCTTTTGAAGTAAGCGCGATGGATTACCTCATGAAGCCCGTACGGGAAGAACGCTTTAAAAGTGCAATAGATAAAGCCATAGAAAAGATCGGCGCAAATGAAGGCGCAGCTATTTTTGTAAAGGACAGGGGCAAACACCTCCTTATTAAATGGAAAGATGTGCATATGATCGAATCGGTAGAGAATTACGCCAGGCTCTTTTTCGGGCAAGAGCAGGTATTGCTTAAAACCTCTTTAAACAAACTCGAAGAAAATCCTGATTGTGAAAGATTTTTTAGGGCCGGCAGAAGTATATTATTTAACCTCGACTATATCAGCTCGGTAAAAAAAGATGATGAGGGTATGCTTGTAGAACTTAAGACAGGAAATTTAATCAGAATATCAGAGCGGCAGGCTGTTAAATTAAGAAGCCTCATTAAAACATAAACTATAATTTTTCGATCATGAAAATAAACCTGGTAAAACTGGGTGTGGCTATGCTATGCCTTGTAATGGGGATGGAAACCTTTGCACAGCAAAAACTAACCTTACCCGATAGCACTAATTATATCATCAACGATAGTGTGATGATTAAAACAAAATATGGCATTACTTTATCGGCGGTAGTGGTAAGGAAAAAAGGGGTAAAGCAGAAATTGCCTGCAGCATTATTTTATTTTATCTATTCCAATACCAATAAAAGCCTGATGGAGGCCAAATACGCTGCCGATCATGGTTATGTAGGTATTGTTGCCGATGCCAGAGGCAAACGGCTCAGTCCTGATGCGCCGGCACCTTATGAGCATGAAACAAAAGATGTAAATGCAGTGATCGATTGGATTATCAAACAATCGTGGAGCGATGGCAGGGTGGGCATGTATGGCGGAAGTTACTCCGGTTTTGCACAATGGGCAGCAGCCAAACACCTGCACCCGGCACTTAAAACCATTGTACCCTATGTAGCGGCAATTCCAGGACTTGGCTTACCCATGGAAAATAATGTTTTTTTGAACGCCAATTACCAATGGCCCTTTCATGTTACCAATAATAAATATACCGATGATGCCGTAAACAGCGATAATGCCCGTTGGCGCAGGATGCGGAATAACTGGTGGCAAAGTGGAGCCGCTTACAATAAGATCGACAGCATTGATGGTACACCAAACCCGATGTTACAGAAATGGCTTAGTCACCCCGATTACGATGCTTACTGGCAGTCGATGGTGCCCTATGGCAAAGATTTTAAACAGATCAATATTCCAGTGCTCAGTATTACCGGTTATTACGATGATGGGCAAATTTCGGCATTGGAATACCTCCGCGAACATTACAAGTATAACCCCTCTGCCGAACATTATTTAATTATAGGCCCTTATGATCATTTTGGATCGCAGATTGGCGGTGTAGCCAAGTTGAGAGACTATGAGGTAGATTCGGTTGCGTTGATCAATACCCGCGAAATCACCTTCCAATGGTTCGATTATATCTTTAAAGGTGGAAAGAAACCAGCGCTACTAAAAGATAAGATCAATTTTGAGGTAATGGGTGCAAATAAGTGGAAACATGCTGCTTCATTAGCAAAAATGGAGGATTACCATATCCGCTTTTATTTGGATAGCGCTGCAAACGAGATGCGGCTGTCGGAGCAAAAACCAGTTAAAGAAGTTTTTATGCACCAGGAGGTTGATCTGGCAGACAGAACTAAATTCTACAACGATTATTATCCCAATCCAATCATCAAAAAAGAAATCGACAGGTCTAATGGATTGTTTTTTATCACTAAGCCATTTAATCAAGCCGTTTCAGTAGCAGGTGCATTGCAGGGAGAACTTAGGGCCATCATCAACAAAAAAGATATGGATGTAGGTTTGGTCTTGTATGAAGTTACCCCTTCGGGCGAATATTTTCAGCTTTCTTATTATTTAGGAAGAGCCAGTTACGCATACGATAGGAGTCAAAGGAAATTGCTTCAGCCGGGCAAATTAGAAACCTTGCCTTTTTACCGATCGAGGGTATTCAGCAGGCAGTTGCAAAAGGGTAGCCGCTTGCTTTTGATACTCAATATTGACAAAAATCCCTTTGCACAGATCAATTATGGAACCGGGAAGGATGTGAGTAAAGAAACCGTAAAAGATGCAGGAGTTCCACTGGAAATTAAATGGTCGACACAGAGTTTTATTGAGCTTGGTTTTTCGGTAGATGCAAAAAGTTTATTTTAAATAAATATTACCGCTCGCTGGAGGCTATATCATACATTCTAATTTGTCACGCTGATCTTCCCGATGAATCGGGCAAGTAGTCGAAACGCCTTTCAAGATATTTAAACAGGTCCTTCGACAGGCTCAGGATGACAATTCTATATTTATGATACAGTCTCCTGGGCACTACGGATTTCCATTGTTGGTCAGGATTTGCAATCCGTTGTTTAGGTATTTATTTATCCCGCAGATCTAGAAGATGAGCGCAGAGGATACCAGGGCATGTTGGTTTTTTCGCGCTATAGACTTCGGACTTCCGACTCCCGACTTCAGACTAACCCATTGTTGGTCAGGATTTGCAATCCGTTTTAATGTTTATTGTCCCGCAGATATAGAAGATAAGCGCAGAGGGTTCCACGGCATGTTGATTTCTTTCGCGCTATAGACTCCGGACTTCCGACTCTGGACTCCGGACTATTTCCATCGTCCATCTTACATTTTCCATCCTTTAACCATTAAGGCACGAAGCACACCAAGGCATTACATTTTCCATCCTTTAACCATTAAGGCACGAAGCACACCAAGGCATTCTGATTTCTTTCGCGCTATAGATTCCGGACTTCCGACTCCCGACTAAACCCATCTGTCTTCAGAGTTTTCCCATCAGTTTACTCACGTGGCTTTCATCCACAAGGCCAAATTCAGCGGCAATTTGTTTCAATCCAAATCTCCCGCTTGCTATTCGCTGTTGAATTAAATTTTGACGATAATCCTGGATATACTGACGTAAGGTTATGCCTGTATTTCTTTTGAAGTAAGGGCCTATATAATCTTCAGAAAGATTAAAATGGGCGGCCATTACATTCGCCTTTAAATTTTTAGGCTGATAAATATATTTGTGCAGGTAACAGAAAATGGCTTGAATGTCTTTTGATCGTTGCGCACTGCTTTTAATTTCGGGCATATTGCGCTGCATGATGGTGGAAAGCATTAAAATCTGTGTCCAGATTAAAGCTTCATTTTGCAACATGTTGATGTTGAGCGATAAGATGAGTGCAATGATGTTTTCAACAATCAACTGATCGTCTGAAGTAAAGTTAAAACTTAGAAAATGTGTTTCCCGACTTTTGATCAGGTACTCTAAGTATTGTAAGCCCGTTGGACTAATCTCCTTTTGATGAATGTATATATCGGTAAACTTAATGTAAATGAAATGTGTTCTTTCATCAATTTCGAAACGATGGTCATCATCCGGACCAATTAAGAAGAGGTTCCCTTTTTCGTAAACAATTGGGATTTCATTAATGATATGATGGCCAGATCCATTTTTAATGTATATCAGCTCGTAATGGTTATGCCGGTGTACCGGGTGCTGCCATTTGCTTACTTCAAATGCTGAAATAACAACAGGTTGGAATTGGACATATCGCTTCATCATAGATTTATACAAATCTATCATACTATTTTACAAAAACATATCTCTGGTTTGTCAGGATTTTTGCTTTACAAGAATCAATTTAAAACAAAAGAGATGAATAACAGTAAAACAGCATTGGTTGTTGGCGCAAATGGTGTAATTGGGAGTAATTTAATCAGCCATTTAGAAAGCCTCGGCGATTGGGATATTATCGGTTTATCGCGTCGGGGTGGATTGGATTCGGATAAAACCAGGTATATTTCTGTAGACCTGCTCGACGCAGAAGACATTAAAAAACAATTGAGCACTTTAACCAAGGTAACACATATTTTTTATGCCGCGTATCAAGATAAACCTACCTGGGCAGAGTTGGTAGCACCCAATTTGGCGATGCTTGTAAACGTGGTTAATGCCATTGAAAGTATTGCAAAAGACTTACAGCACATCAGTTTAATGCAAGGTTATAAAGTATACGGGGCGCATTACGGTCCTTTTAAAACACCAGCAAAAGAAACCGACGGAGGACACATGCCTCCAGAATTTAATGTTGATCAGCAACAGTTTCTTGAGGCACAGCAAAAAGGTAAAAAATGGAATTGGTCTGCGCTTCGGCCATCTGTAGTTGCAGGTACCGCATTGGGCAATCCGATGAATTTAGTTTCTGTAATTGCAGTTTATGCTTCCATATCGAAAGAACTGGGTTTGCCTTTGCGTTTCCCCGGCAAATTAGGGGCTTATGATAAGCTTTTAGATATTACTGACGCCGGATTATTAGCAAAGGCAACAGTATGGGCGGCAACCAACCCGGCCTGTGCCAATCAAGCTTTTAATATAACCAATGGTGATTTGGTGCGCTGGAATGATCTTTGGCCTAAAATTGCAGCTTATTTTAAAATGGATACTGCCCCTCCGCTTCAAATGCCTTTGCAAACCATAATGGCCGATAAATCGGGATTGTGGACACAGCTGCAAGAAAAACATAACCTGGCCAAACACAGTTATCAGGAAGTATCTTCATGGGCCTTTGGCGACTTTGTTTTTTCCTGGGATTACGATTTTTTCTCTGACGGTACCAAAGCAAGGCGATTAGGCTTTCACGAGTATATCGATACTGAAAAAATGTTTTTTGACCTGTTTGACGAACTTAAACTTAAAAAAGTTATCCCGAGTTAAATCTATGAGGTGAATTATTATTGAGTAGGATTTGTAATCATTTATCCCGCAGATCTAAAAGATGAACGCTGAGGGCACAAGGGCATGTTGGTTTCTTTGGCGCAATAGACTCCGGACTTCCGACTCTGGACTTCGGACTATTTCCATCATCCATCTTACATTTTCCATGTTTTAACTACTAAGGCACGAAGCACACCAAGGCATGTTTTTTTGCAGCATAGACTCCGGACTCCCGACTCTGGACTTCAGACTATTTCCATCATCCATCTTACATTTCCCATTCATTATCTACTGGATATTTTCACTCTTTTGACATGAATTGCAATTTGAAGAATCTATATAGAACTAATGTGCTCATAATTTAGATATTTGCAGCTGCTAACAATTTAACTGATGAAACCCTACCTGCAACTTTTCGATTTTTCTAAGAAAGTAAATTATAAAACTGAAATTCTTGCAGGTTTAACGGTAGCCATGACCATGATTCCCGAATCACTATCATTTGCTATCCTTGCGGGTTTCCCTCCCTTAACAGGTTTATACGCTGCTTTTATTATGGGTTTGGTTACGGCCATTTTAGGCGGCAGGCCGGGATTGGTTTCCGGTGGGGCAGGTGCAACGGTAATTGTACTGATTGCTTTAATGAAAACCCAGGGCATAGAATATGTTTTTGCGGCAGTGGCTTTAGCAGGGCTAATCCAGATTATGGTTGGGCTGTTTAAACTGGGCAAATTTGTGCGGCTGGTTCCGCAGCCCGTCATGTTCGGTTTTGTTAACGGACTGGCGGTTATTATTTTCATGTCGCAGCTGGAACAGTTTAAAACCCTTGTTGATGGCCGGATAACCTGGTTAAGCGGTACTCCATTATATGTGATGTTGGCTTTGGTATTACTTACCGTTGCCATAGTGATCATTCTCCCTAAAATAACCAAAGCGGTTCCAGCCTCGCTGGTGGCCATTATTGTGGTTTTTCTTATCGTTTTATGTTTTGGAATTGATACCAAACTGGTTAAAAATATTGCTTCAGTAAACGGTGGTTTTCCTCCATTTCATATTCCGAAGGTACCGCTGAATCTGGATATGCTAAAGATTATTTTCCCCTATTCGCTCATCATGGCGGGGGTAGGCTTAACAGAAGGCCTGCTTACCCTGAATCTGGTTGATGAGATTACAGCAAGCAAGGGCAATAGGAACAGAGAGAGTATTGCACAGGGAATTGCCAATATTGCAAACGGCTTTTTTACGGGGATGGGGGGCTGCCCGATGATTGCCCAAACGCTGGTTAATCTTTCGGCAGGTGCCAGGGCAAGGTTATCGGGTATTATTGCAGCCTTAACCATATTACTTATTATTTTAGTAGGTGCTCCGGTAATAGATCGTGTACCCATGGCGGCATTGGTTGGTGTAATGATGATGGTCGCCATTGGCACTTTCGAGTGGATGAGCTTTAAAGTGATTAATAAAATGCCTGCGCAGGATATCATCATTGGTATTCTGGTGGCTGTAATTACAGTTTGGCTGCATAACCTGGCCCTTGCAGTATTAATAGGGGTAATTCTTTCGGCGCTAGTTTTCGCCTGGGAAAGTTCTAAGCGGATACGTGCCAGTAAACATACCGATGCCAGTGGGGTAAAAACCTACGAAATATTCGGTCCGCTGTTTTTTGGATCGATTGCCAATTTTAATGAACTGTTTGATGTGGCCCATGATCCGCAGCATATTGTAATTGATTTTAAGCACAGCCGTGTTTTTGATATGTCGGGTATTGATGCGCTGAATAAACTAACCGAACGTTACCGTTCGCTTGATAAAAAACTCCAGTTAAAGCACCTGAGTAACGACTGTAAGCGCCTACTGAAAAATGCAGATCAGATTATCGAAGTAAACATTATCGAAGATCCCATCTATCAGGTGGCCACGGAAAGATAGATCAATTATTAAGCTTTCTTTTTTATCGGATACATCATCATTGTAGTGAAGCACTTGCTGACTACAATAGCCGAATACCCATCCTCATCCCCAAATTAATTATCGGCTTTTAATCTGAATGGCCCACCTGAGATTAAATTTTTTACTAAAACGTTTAAGTACTTTAAGAAAATAGCAACATAAATTCGTTCGATTTATTGTAATTGTTGGCTAAAAATATCCTTATTTACTGTTTTATAGGATGTTAATTTTTTAAAGTATACTGATAATATTTATTTTTTTACCTGTCTGTTTGACAGTTATTTTAATAGAATTAAATATTATTGTGCTATTTTATAAAAATTTCATAAAAATGACAATATGTTATTAAAACGTTTTAGTATATTATATATTTGAGTTAACCAAATACTAAATTTTATGAGAATCCCTAACTATTACTACCGAAGTACCTGTCTTTTTCATCTAGGACATATCTTGCCGTTTCCGAAAAAATAAGTTTTAGAAATCATTTTTTTACCAATTAAAGATCCATTAAACTATGCGATACTTATGGGCGTGCCTTGTCTTTTTTGCCGCGTTTACGTTAAACGTTTTACCAGTTTTTTCGGCTGGCAAAAAATTGCATAAAGGCCTTACAACCAATCTTTTTGTTCTGCAGGATACGACTAAAATTAAGTACGTATCGCCAACAGACTCTTTAAGGAAAGACAGTTTAGAACAAATTAAACTCAAAACAATTTACAACAAATTGTCTGGAGGTGTACGGAAAGATGTTAAAGATCTTTCGCTGTTTCCTGCTATATCCTTACAGCAAAACCTGAAAGGAAATTATGCAGGTTTATACGTACAGGAACCATCCGGCGAACCCGGCTCAATCCAGAACATGATTATCAGGGGCGCGGCGATGCCACTGCTGTCGAAGAAGGATTTATATGCCGTACAACCTTTGGTGGTATTGGATGGAATCCCCTTAATCGGTGAGCATCCTTTTGCCTTCGATATTCAGCAGTACGATTTTAACCGGATTGGTCCGGCCACTAACCTGCTTGCCGGAATTGATATCAATAACATTGCGTCTGTAGAGGTATTGAGCGATTTGGCAGGATCATCCATTTACGGTCCAAGGGGGGTAAACGGTGTGATCGTATTGACTTCAAAAGCAGCTTCGGGCAATTCGAGGAGCATCAGCTTTAATTCCTATATCGGGATGGTGCAAAAGCCAACGGTAAATACCATTAATGGTAAATATGAAAACGAATTCAGACAGCGCTTCTATGATATTTATACCACCAATGGCCGCTATTCTGATGATGAAGAATATCCTGTTTATTTGAGCGACTCGCTTAATAACGTATACAGTGGTAAATCGAACTGGACCGATTTGTACTATAAAAACGCAATGATATATGGGATAAATTTTGGCCTGACCGGCGGATCGGACCGTGCGAATTTTAGATTTTCGTTAGGGAATGCAAAAAGCCAGAGTGTTGCCGATGGTACAGGTTTAGACCGCTACAGCGCCATGTTCAACATCAACATGCGGCCGGTTAAGTGGTTGCTTTTCTCTGCCATGATTAACGGTAACCGCTTAAACCGCGATAGGAACAGAACACTTAGGGACCGATTTGCACAGATTAATTACTTTCCTGATCTCAGTGCCCCACCTGCACCCAATAAAGATTATTACGCCAGCTATTTAAACGAATACAGCAAAGGTTTTGATGACAATAAAACCAACCTGATACAGGGTTATGCCAAATTGGTGGCTACACTGGGCAAGGTTAAATTATCGTCGGCTTTTAATGTAGATTATAATGAAGGTTACAGGGATATATTTTATGCCAGAACCTTATTGCAGGGCAATAGCTACGCTTCCAACTATTATGGCTTTAACCAACGGTTAATGATTGATAATAAAGCATCATACGACTTCAAGCTGAATAACGCGCATGATTTCCATGCAGAGCTGGGCCAGTCGATGATGTGGGATATTTATAAGTACAACTATGCATATGCTTATAAAGGAGCCAATGATTATATTAAAATTAACTTATTGGATTCTGATCCAAAATTGCCTAACGGTGCTGATAATCCCAATTACCTGGTGCCAAGGGCATTTCCGAGAGAACTTACCTATCGCTTTTTAGATAAAACAGCAGATAACCTGTTATCATTTTATGGTAAAGTAAACTACTCGTATAATGATAAGTATTTCTTATCCGGAACATTACGTTTAGATGGATCATCTAACGCGCAACCAAGCAAACGCTGGTTTTATTCTCCGGTAATCTCGGGAGCATGGAATGTTAAAAACGAATTGTTAAAGGATACCAAACTGGTTGATGATTTAGTTTTAAGGGCAAGTGTTGGCCGTTTAGGCAGAACATTTACCTATGATAATTATGCCCAGGGACCACAGTATACCGCATCGGTTGGGTACACTGGTAATTTAACTGTACCCGGATACAACGCCTTCGGTGTGCTTACCAGACCCTATTCGTTTGGCTGGGTAGGTTATGGCGTGCCATGGGCCTATTCAGATCAGTTAAATATCGGGGCTGATGTAGCCATGCTGAAAAACCGACTGCATGTTTCAGTCGATTTTTACACCAAGGCTGATAAAAACCAGTTGATCGGTATTCCATCATATGCAGAATATGGTTACAAACAATCTATAGAAAGCGGAATGGATGTGAGCAATACCGGTGTCGATTTATCTATCCACGCATTGGTAATGGCTAAGCATAAATTCACATGGAATTCTTCATTAAATGTTAACCACAATAGCAACACCTTAAAAGCATTGCCAAGAGGTTTAAATGAAATTATCATCGGAAACAGGTTATTAAGGGTTGGCGAACCGGTAGATCAATACTGGTTGCTGGAAAATGAGGGCATTTATACTTCTACTTCGCAAGTTCCGGTAGTAAAAGGACAGCCATTAAAATATAACGGACAACCATTAAAAGCCGGCGATCCGAGGTGGAAAGACCAAAATGGGGATAATGTAATCGACGAAAAAGACAAGGTATTAAAAGGACATTCCTTGCCAACGCTTTCGGGTGGTTTTGATAATGCTTTTACCTATGGCAACTGGAGCCTGAGCACCAATTTATACTTCAATTTGGGCAGGAAGCTGATTAACCAGGAAATGGCCAGCCGCTTCGACTTTGTTAACCGCGAAGGTAATACCGATGTAAGCTCAGTAAAAGAAATTACTTTTTGGGAGAAACGTGGCGATTATAGCAAATATCCGCTATACAATCCATGGAGTACCGTTATTCCTTACCGTTTAGACCAGGATCTTTTTCTTGAAAATGCCTCATTCCTTAAATTAAGATCGGTATCGGTAGGTTATGAGTTAGGTAATCTGTTGAAGAAAAGGAATATAAAGATCAATAAATTCTTTGTTTACGGCGCGGTAAGCAATGTATTTGTCATCACACCATACACCGGACAAGATCCTGAACTGGTGAGCTACGATGGCATCGATACCGGCTATGGTCAGCCGATACCAAGAACATACACCTTAGGCGTTAAAATGGAATTATAATATGGAAATAGCTACTCAAAATACATCAATAACGATGAAAAATATATTATACGCATTTCTGCTTATTGTAATGGCTTTAACCGGCTGCAATAAAGCGTTAGAAACCGACTCGAGCAGGGTGGTGGGCGAAAAAAATATGTGGAATACGGTAGAAGATGCCCGTGCCGGAATTCTGGGGGTTTATGCCTTAACCAGAGCCGCACTATCTGACAACAACAGTCACTGGATTTATGGCGACGTAAGACCAGGTGAATTTACAAGTCCGAAGAGACAGGATTTAAAAGCGGTTATCAGCAACAACTTAAATGCATCTTATCCTGTGGTAGAGTCACTTTCTGATTGGACCAGGTTTTATGCCATTGTTAATGGTGCTAATGTTTTTCTGGAAAATATTGCGCACGTTAAAGCAACCGATAAACGCTACTCAGATAATAACATGACGGTAGATATTGCGCAAGCCAGGTTTTTAAGGGCTTTTGCTTATTTCTACATGGTGCGCATCTGGGGTGATGTTCCTTTTATTATTTCATCAAATGAAGGTGCTTTCGAAAATAAAGCCAGAGAAAAACAAGCCAAGGTTTTAGCCTGGGTAGAATCGGAAATATTAAGGGCCGCGGCCGATCTGCCCTATATTTATAGTGGAAACGATATTCAGCAACCAGGCGATTATTATAATGAAGGCGGCGGAAGATGGGGGGGCGCTTTAGCGACTAAAGTTACCGCTTATGCTGTGCTATCGCATGTTGCTGCGTGGAATGCTGATTATGCTAACGTTGCCAAGTATACCAAATTTGTTGAAGATAATTATGGCAGAAGCGGCGGCGGTTTTACCTCCACTACCGATTTAAGCAACTCTAACGGTTTCTTTTACAATAAAAACAACCGACAGATGTTTGGCTTTAATTCAGATTATGGTCACATTGATGGTTCATCAACCGGGCATATTGAAGAATTAACCCTTGCAGAGCCCATTATTACCAAGTCGGTTCCTGATATCTATCTGCCAAAAGATTCGATCTTAAAATATTTCAATTTACAGAAAGATGAAAGATTCTCTATCGATACATTGGGCCAATCGAAATTCGACAGGTATTTCACTAATTTAAATGGTAAATATCCAATTTTCAGTAAAATCAAGGTTATTCAGGGTGGCGGTACCGATCCAAACTTCAGGTATTTTACCAGTGCGTTAATCTTTACCCGTTTAGAAGATATTGTACTGTTAAGGGCCGAAGCATTATCAGTTTTAGGTGATCAACAGGGTGCCATACTGGAATTAGTGCAGGTAATGAGCAGAAGGGTTACCTCGGGTACTACACTTTCTTTTAACCTGAGTAGCGACGATATTATTAAAATGATATTCGAAGAAAGACACCGCGAACTATTGGGAGAAGGGCATAGGTGGTACGACTTAATCAGATACAATAAAATTAAGCAGAACGATGCCAAATTTATGACCCTCATCAATTCGGGTGGGATCTACTGGCCGATATCGCGCAGGCTGATCGCTCAAAACAGTTTATTAACTCAGAATCCTTACTGGCGCTAAATAATATTGATATGAAAAATTTTATAAAATATATTGGTGTGCTAACAATACTCTTGTTATTCACCATCATTTATTCGGCTTGTAAAAAAAATGGGGGCTATTACGATGTAGAAGATAGCGCTGCACCATTTAATGGAAACATATATGAATATTTAAAAAGTAAACCAGGGGTATACGACTCGTTAATTGTGGCGGTTGATAGAATGGGTTTGAAGAAAACGCTGACCGATAGTAATGTAACGCTTTTTGCGGTTACCAACCCTAGTTTTCAGTTGGCCTTAAGAAACTTAAATACCTTAAGAAAACAATCGGATAAGGACCCGCTGTTTTTATCGAATATTGATGGAATACAGTTGGATACCATGGTTTCTTACTACATCATCAGAGGCGTAAAACCTTCTGATTCTTTAAAACTGCAGGATGGACTTAATTTAACCAGTGTTAAAGTAGGTTATCCCATGCATGCCAAGTCGGTGCGGGGTTCTGCCTCGGGTGAGGTGGGTGCCGGACCCGAAGTGATTCAGTTTAGCAATACCAAAAAGAGCAAATTTATCAGAAACTGGTCTAGCAGTACCACTGCTTCAAACAACATCAAAACCAAAAATGGCATTGTGCATGTAATCAGTCCCGATCATATTTTCGGTTTCGATGGCTTTGTTACCCGCTTAACTTTTATTCCACCTCCGCCAAACTTAATGGTTACCGTGGGTGGTACCTTCTCAGCTAACCGCGAAAACGGTGGTGGACCAACTAGCGGGGAAAACTCTAAAAAAGTGATCGATGGGGATGATCATACCAAGTTTTTATGCGATTTGCAAGGGTTTTTAACCATGCAGTTTAAACTTAAAACGCCGGAGGTATCTTCTGTTTATACTTTAATATCGGCAAATGATGCAGTAGAAAGAGATCCGAAAGCCTGGACTTACGAAGGCTCGCAGGATGGTGTAAACTGGACCGAGTTACACCGGGTAAGCAACTTCTTTTTTGAAGAAAGGTATCAGCAAAAAGTTTTTAGGTGTACCAATACCGTTGCCTACCAGTACTACCGCATCAATATTACGGAGTTAAGAAGTGGAGGTACCTTCCAGCTTGCAGAATGGACTATAAACAAATCGAAATAGGGTGATGGGACATAGAAAAAATAAACTAACGAAACTTATGAAGTCAATCGTAAAAATAGAAATGGTTGTGGTTTTGTTTGCATTAATCGCTTTTAGCGGATGCAAAAAACTGTACGACCTGCCTGAAGAAAAAGATTACCTAAGTAATAATGTAAACTTTAGCAATAAAGTATTTGAACCGATTATTGGCAGAACCAACTTAATGGGAGGTTTTAACGGCGATAATTCTACGCAACCCATCACCTTTGAAATTGTAAATGCACGTTTTGGTGATGGTAAACCGGTTACCGATATTTTTCAGAAAGTACCCACTTACGTGTTCATTGCGCCATACACCGGCTTGGAAAAAAGTCTGGCAGAAATAGAGGCTAAAAGAAAGATAGAAGTACACTCTTTATTCGAGATACGCTCGTCGGGAGAGTTTATCCTTTGGGGCTCATCTACTAACCAGTTAATCAAACCAAGACCAATTGATAGTACAAACTTCTCTCAGGATACCCGCTTTTTTGATGTGAAAATTAAAAATACTGGTGGCGAACGTTTAATCAGAGATTTACAGATCAGACCTTTCAGAGAAAGACCTTACGAGCCTTCTAACGATTTTAATGCTTACTCCGGTTTGCCTGCTCCCGATCCTAAATTTCCGCTGGATAAAAAGTTGAGGGATTATATCCGCCCATATCTAAATAATGTGGTTGGTGCGACAACAAACAAAAATCTGATCAGTAACAACGATCAGAAAGATGTAGTGGTATATATCCGTCCGTTTACAGGCGGTAATGGTCACTCGCTCCGCATTAAAGCCTTAAATAAGGATTCAGTTGAAATTAATCCTTCTTCCTTTAACGAAACCGTTTGGGATAAAATGATTCATGGTTTTAACATGCAGAAAACGGATAAATACGTTCAGTATGATGTGGCTTATCCCATTCCATTGGTAGAAATTCCAACTTTTTATGCGCCGGGAGGATCGAGAGCGAAAGCACAGTTGAGTTACTCCAGGGGGGCTTTTGGTGGTGGCCGTATCATTGCCAATTTCGGGGTCGATTTTGCCATTTACCAGGCCGGAGATTGGGAAATTGTATTTCACTTCAAAACAGATAATCCAAAGTTTATCAGCGAATAGGCAATATTTAAAGCTAATATGATGAAAAGAAATATACTTTTTTATACATTACTTGTGGTGTGTATAATGCTTGGCACCAGTGCTTTTTCGCAGGAGAAATTTAACCTTGTGAATGGTACCGTTGTTGATAAAGAAACAAAACAAGGCGTTCCGGGTGTATCTATTATTTTAGAAAGCACCAATAAAGGATTAACGCAAACCAACGGCAGCGGAAAATTTTCAGTTAACGTACCCGAGGGTTCTACTTTAATATTCAAGTTTATTGGTTACAATACACAGCGTGTAAAAATTACCAATCAGAATAATATTACCGTAACCATTTCTGAAGACCGCAAAGAGCTGGATCAGATTGTTATTGTGGCCTACCAGAAAAGGTCTAAACAAACCACTACAGGATCTTCTGTTTTAATTCAGGCCAAAGAGGTTCAGGATATTCCGGTTTCTAACGTTGAGCAACTTTTACAGGGTAAAGTACCGGGATTAAACATTCAGAACAATACCGGAGCGCCAGGTTTCAGGGGTTCGGTGCAAGTTCGTGGTTTATCCAGTTTAAGTATCTCGGGCAGCGGTAACGAATCATTTTTGCAGCCAACTTCACCGCTTTATATTATTGATGGTGTGCCCTTAGATGCGGATAAAGCTGCAGAGTTTGGTTTTCAGAGCCAGGGACCGGGTGTGAGTCCGCTTTCATTAATCCCTCAGGAAGATATCGAAGACATCCAGATTTTAAAAGATGCGCAGGCAACCTCTATGTATGGTTCGCGGGGTGCATACGGGGTAATTATCATCACCACCAAAAGAGGTAACTCTAAAGTTCCGAGAATTAGATATGTATCCAATTTCTTCGTTAAAACTCCACCAAAACTTCGCGAAACTTTAGGTGGTAATTCGGAAAGATCATTAAAAATCCAGCAGATTATTTTAAATGCTTCCAATGTGGACGATATCAGGCGGATTTCCAATACTTCATTCCTGGCCGATAGTTTAAATGCTTATTGGAACAACTCTACCGATTGGCAGGATGTATTTTTTCAAAATACCTACAACCAGAGTCATAACCTGGCTTTAGATGGCGGCGATCCTCGATTTAACTATAAAGCCAACTTAGGATATTATACCGAAAAAGGGGTAATCAAAAACACTGGTTATAATCGTTACAACCTCAATATGAACATGGAGTTTAAACCAAACGATAAATTTAGATTTTTTGGTTTTATTAACGGTTCGGTAGGAAAGCAAAACAAAGGAAATGGTGTAGGTTTATTACAATCGGGGGTAGCTGCAAATGGTCAGGTATCTACCTTATTGCCGCCACCATCTTTTTATCAGGCATCAGGAGGGGTTTTATCGGCATTACAAACATTAAACGATAACAATTCCAGAAACTTAAGAACTAACGTAGAAGCACGTTACGAGTTTATTCCAGGTTTGGCTGTATCATCTACTTTAAGTTACGATTATACTTCCGATACCGAATCTACCTTTACGCCGGCGGCGGCAAATGGGCAGTTTGCTAAGGTATACGATTATGTAGGCAGAAATTTCCAGTTGTACAATAGAAATGGGATTACCTACGCCAAAACCTTTGGCGAAAAACACAGTCTTTTTGTAAACACCTTTAACGAAATTTACAAACAGGGCGCTCAGGCTGGTATTACCCGCCAGGAAAGAACACCTAACGATCAGTTACAGGGGCCATTGGGTTACGATGCCTACTACTCGCGTGGTGGAGGGGTATTGTCTAACTATAAAAACGCAACCATTGCATCATTTGCAGGTTCGGTATCCTACGATTATGATAAAAAATATGTAGCCGAATTTTCTTACCGTTTAGATGGTACCTCATCCAGCGGATTGGAAAATCCATATTCTAAAAACCCTTCCATTGGTTTAAGGTGGAACTTTAATAAAGAGAACTGGCTGGCCGATATGAAATGGTTATCGTACGGAAGTTTGAGGTTAACCTGGGGACAAAATATTGTGCCAACGGGTAATCTCCAAAGTATTTATGGTATTTATAACCTGAACAATAACTTTAACAATAACCCAACCATTGGAATCGATTATGATATTATTCCAAATCCTAACTTAAAACCAACCACAACAAGTCAGTACAACTTAGGTTTCGATTTAGGGTTATTTAACGATAAAATCTCTGTAAACTTCGATACCTATTTTAAAAAGGTTGATAATTTATTGTTCGACAGGCTTTTATCGAATACGACCGGATTTAATAAACTGGCGAGTAACGATTTAGGTATTGCCAATTACGGATCGGAGATCATGATTACTGTGAGACCTGTTGCGAGCAAAGATTTTGATGTATCGGTTTCTGTAAATGGTGCACTTAACCGCGATGTGCTGTTAAAACTTCCGGCAGAATATAACGGGCAGTTCATCAAATTTGATGGTTCCGGTTACCTGCAACACAACGTTTACCGCGTAGGTAGAAACACACTATCTAACTATTTAAGAATCAATCAGGGCGTTTACCAAACCGATGCTGATGTGCCAACCGACCCTGTAACGGGTAAGCGCTATCAATCTAACGGGCAGTTTTTCTTAGGAGGTGATCCGATTATGAAAGATGTAAACGGAGATTATATTTTAGATGGCCGCGATTACGAAGTTACCGGTAATTCCCAGCCTTTAATCACAGGTGGTCTGTCAACCAATATCAGGTATAAAAAATGGGGCTTAAATGTTTATGCCACTTACACGGCCGACAGAACCATTTTAAATAATGCCCTGGCCGACAGGATAGCCATTATGCGCGATCCCTATTCATTAAAATCGGTGGTGCCATTAAACGACCTTAACATCTGGACCAAACCAGGGGATATTGCAAAATACCCATATCCGTATGATTACAAAAGGTTTGATCAGATCCAGCCATTAAGGGCCGACCAAACACTTTGGCAGGAAAGCGGAACCTATTTAAAAATAAGTAATGTAACCCTTTCTTACATGTTCGATAAAAAGTTTATCGCCCGTTTCGGAATGAGCAGTTTAAGGGTATATGCCTCTACAGATAACCTGATTACTTTTTCTAAGTACACCGGGCCAAATCCTGAAAACGTAACCACACTGGGTCGCGATATTTCTACAGGATATCCTGTTCCGCGTACTTATAACATTGGTGTACAGTTAGAACTTAATACAGGCAATTAATAGATATTATTATGAAAAAGTTTATCATTTATTCTTTGATTTTAGCAGCATCGTTTTCATTGCCTGCTTGTAAAAAGTTTCTGGATATCCAACCTTTAGATAAGTTATCAGGAAATAACTTCTTCCAATCTAAAGAAGATGTAGAAGCCAATATTTACGATTTATCGCGTATTGTTTTCGGTAAGTTTAACGAAACGCATTTTATAGGCGCAACAGGCGAATACCGCTCTGGCGAAGTATTATACGAAAGCCAGTCTGATTTAGCACCAGCCCGCGAGTTTGTCGAAATTTTAGGTAAAAACAACCTGTTAGGTTTATTATCAGGCGGTCGCCCATGGGATTTTTACAACTTCAACAGAATTACCGATTGGACCGATTATTACCGTGCGATACAAGGTGCCAACATTCTAATTGCGAAGCTGGACGAAGGTGTACCCGGACTTAGCGATGTGCAGAAAAACCAGTATAAAGCTGAGGCTGCATTTATCCGTTCGCTAAGTTATTTTATCATGGTCAGGTTATATGGCGATGTGGTGTATTATACCGATGCTTTCCACTCTACAGCTTTGCCTCGCGAAAATTTTGTTTCCGTATTAAACAAATGTATAGCTGATCTTAAAACCTATAAAAATCAAATTCCATGGACCTATACCGACCCATCTTTAAAAGGAGTAAGGGCCAGCCGCGGGAGCATCATTGCCTTAATTATGGAAATGAACATGTGGAATGCGGGTTTTGATGCCAACAATTCGAAAAAATATTATCAGGAAACTGCCGATTTAGGTCGCGAAATGATTGCCAGCGGTGCATACAGGTTATTGCCGATTACAGAATGGGCTACCGTAATTAAAGGAAGATCAGACGAGAGTTTGTTCGAGTTTTACCGCAGTATAAACTACGGCGATCAAAATACCAACACTGCGCCTGTGGCCGATATGTTTTTGCATTATCCATACAAAAGGCCAGAATATACCCACCGGGTAAGTTTTGCTTATTTCAGAGGAGAATACATGCAGAAAATTTTTCAGGATGGTAGCGATAAGCGAATTACCACCTGGTTTAACGAAGATATTTATGCCGATAATGGAAAATTTATGATGTTAAAATTTGCGCAGAATTCTTTCTCAACCGGTGAAGAAGATGCCAACCCTGATAACACATTCATGATTTTCAGGTATGGTGGCGAAATTTTACTCGCCGCAGAAGCACTTGCCGATTTAGGAGAAGACGCCGAAGCCACTAAGCTGGTGAATATGGTAAGAGACAGGGCGCAGGCATCAAGATATGCTGGTGGGGGTGGCTCTACCCTAAAGGATTTTATTTTTTACGAAAGATCCAGAGAATTAATTGGCGAAGGGCACCATTATTTCGATTTGGTGCGTACCAAAAGAATTTTAAGCAGCCAATGGTCGTACAACGTACTTACTTCAGATAAATTTAGCCGTGGCGCATGGACCTGGCCAATAAACGGAAATGCTTTAAATAACAATCCATTTATGCGGTTAAACGATTATTGGGTTAATGGTGGTAATTAATTTTAAATAGAAATTATACAAGATATGAAAAAGCTAATTATTGCATGTGCAGCACTTTTACTTGTTTTAAATGCCTGTAAGCGTGATGAGTATTATATAGATGGAGGGAAGGCGAAGGCAGAATTTGATGGGAACATGATGCAGTATCTTCAGGCCAAAAAAGTGCCTTTTGATACAGTGGCCCAAATTGTAAAACTGGCTGGGATGGAACAACAGTTCAGTTCGGAGAATTTCACCTTTTTTGCTTTTGATGATGATGTAGTGCGGAGAACAATCGGCAATATCCACACCAACGAAAGAGATAGAAACCCAAAGTTCGAATCCTTAAACCAATTACTTTATGAATCGGGAAGAGATACCGTAAAAACCCTCGATCAGATCAGTCCGGCCGTTTGGCGTAAATACCTGCAACGTTATATGTTTAAAGGTGTAAACATGTTAAAAGATTATCCGCAGATCGATCTGAACTTAAGAAGTATTTACCCTGGCGCCCTACACTACGATTATAACAATGATGTAGCCAACATTGGGGTCGTTTTTTACGATGCCAACGGAATTAAATACATCGGTTACAGGCAGCTTGTGCTCTCTTATATCCCCGATGTATCAAAACCGAACGATAACTGGTACCCCAATTATGTTGCATCATCTGATATTAAACCCACCAACGGAATGGTACACTCGTTAAGATACCAGGGTGCTTACCTCGGTTTCAATTTATATGAGTTTTTTAATGATGTATATAACACTGGTTTAACACCAAGTAATAATAATTAGCCTGTTATAATTTTAAAAGAATAGAATCATGAAAAAAATAAAATACATGCTAATCGTATTTTTTCTATGCTCCTTAGTTATACAGGGATGTAAGAAAGAAGAAGAATTAGGCGAAGATCCATATGCAGATGGGAAGGCTCCACTGGGTATCAGCATTAGCCAAACTTTATTACCGGTTCCGGCAGAAGGGATTGTAGGTACTACCGTAACCGTACAGGCCAAAGGTTTACTGCCTTTTAAAGATAAATTAACGTTTATGTTCAACGGCGAAAAAGCAGAAGTGCTTAGCGTTACCGAATCGGCTATCGTGGTGAAGGTTCCCGATGCCGGAAGTACAGGGATCACCTCCATTGCTATTGGCGATCAGCTGATTTTAGGTCCGCAGTTTACGGTATCAGGCCTGATAAAAAACGACATCACCTTTAAGGCAACAGCCGGAACAAATGGTTATGTGAGTCAGTTTTACGAAATGATTGATGGCAGGGCACTGGTACTTGGCAGTTTTACCAATTATGATAATAAAGGATTAATTACACCGATTAACAGAATTGCCAGAACCTCTTTAGATGGCGATTACGACCGTACTTTCAGAACAGGCAGGGGCGCAAATGGCTCGCTATCAAGAGTAATCGAAATTGGCGGACGTTTCATCATCGCCGGTGGCTTTAGTGGCTATAACCAGCGTACAGAGCACATCAGCAATATAACCAGTTTATATCCTAATGGCGCTATTGATACCATTAAAATCCAAACCAAGCGGAAACCAACCTTAACCGATACGGTTACCCAAAAATGGTTTCCTAAATTTAATGGTGGTACCAACGAATACATTAGCCGCATTTACCCGCATCAGGGCAAAATTCTGGCAACAGGTAATTTCAGGTATTACGTAAAAAGAACTTACGATAAAGACAATTACGATTTTACCAGAGATACCGTAATTCTGGATAGTACCGAAATCCGCCAGATTTTAAGGTTCAATTTAGATGGTTCTCTAGATAAAACCTATCGTTTTAATACCGCAACCAATAAAGGTAATGTGAGTGCAAATGGCCCTATTGATACCTATATGCATACCGATGCCGCCAACCTTGAAAAGTTAATGGTGTTTGGAAACTTCAGCACCTTCGATGATCAGCCTGCAGTACGTATTTTAAGGTTAAATGCCAATGGCACTAAAGATGCAAGCTTTAACCCAGGTAGTGGGGTAGATAACGCGATAACATCACTTACCTATAATGCCACCACCAGAAAATACCTGATTACTGGCGCATTTACAAAGTACAATGGTAAACCTGTATACGGAATGGCCCTAATTAATGAAGATGGCAGTCTGGATGAATCTTTCACCGCTAAATTCTTCGAAGGCGGTTACCCTTATTTTGCCCGCCAGCTTTCAGGAGGATTAATTGTAGTAAGCGGTGGTTTTAAAAAGTACAACAACGTAACCAGAAACGGTTTTATGGTGCTTACCCCTGCAGGACTGCTTGCGCCGGGATATAATGCTACCGGACCATTTTCGGGAGGCCTTTCTGATGTGATTGAAACGAAATCTGCAGACGGCAAAAAAGCACTGTTATTAATCGGAGGTTTTAACCGCTTTGATAACCAACCTTTTTATAACATCGTTAGGGTAACGATCGAATAACCAGAAGCCAATTAAATATAAATTAAGATGAGCATGACGAAAAAATATAAATTGCTGCTGGCTTTAATGGCCACCGTAATTACAACAGCCATATTTTCCTGCAATAAAGATTTCGATAGAAAACTTGTAGATAAAGACGGTACCGATACCACAAAAGTAAGATACGGAAGCCGTAAGATTTTATACCTGGTGGTTGATGGAGCAAGGGGACAATCGGTAGCGGCAGCTAATATTCCAAATATTACGGCGCTTTTACCACATTCCGTTTACAGTTGGGTGAGCTTAAATGAACCCGAAGCTACACAGAATGCCAGCAACTGGGCGAGTATGTTAACCGGAGTGAAAAAGGCGAAACACCTGGTAAATGATGATAACCTGAGTAATAATAACCTGCAGAATTACCCGGTCATCTTTAAAAGAATTAAAGAGAGCAGACCACAGACCAAAATTGTGGCACATACCCCATCTCCGGTTTTTAAATCATTAACAACAGGTGCAGATATCAGCACTTTGGCCACCAACGATGATCAGGTTAAAGCTTCGGTAATTAACGATTTAAATACCGATACCGCTTCAGTAATTTTAGGCCACTTTACCGATGTGGATAAAGCCGGCGCACAATATGGTTACGATAATTCGTTCCCGAACTATAAATCGGCAATAGAAAAATTCGATACCGGAGTGGGCGAGATGATGGCTGCATTAAAAAAACGTCCTAATTATGTTAACGAAGACTGGCTGGTTATTATCGCCTCTAGTGATGGTGGTGCATTTACCCTTCCACCCAATACCGACGATCAAACCATTTTTAGCAAACCGGCAAATAATGCTTTTATCATTTACTATAGCGCCAGTTATAATAAACGAATCCTGGTAAAGCCTTTTACAGGTAACCGGTATTTGGGTAAAACCGTAAAAATGACTGGTACAGCCATTAGGGCTGAAGTGGCCAGCGAAGATGCAGGTGTTTACAATATAGATGATACCACCAAAATGACCATCGAGCTTAAAGTTAAAAAGAACCGGGAGCAGATTTCATATCCGAGTATTTTAGGTAAAAGAAACGAATGGTCTAGTGGTCACCCGAGTGTGGGTTGGGTTATTTATTTAGAAGACCGTTACTGGTATTTCGAATGGAGGGGTACAAAAGATGGCGATTACCGTCAATGCAGAGGTGCTGATATCGTTCAGGGCAGATGGGAAAATCTTTCGGTTAAATTAGAACAACGCGGTAACCAAAGGTTTATCAGAACTTATACCAACGGAAAATTTAACAACGAGTTAGAAATTACCGGATCGGGTTCTTTAGCTAATTCGAATGCATTGAAACTGGGTTATTTAAATGGCCAGGGCCATGGAGAGCCTGATTATTACGTAACCGACATCCGTTTCTTTAAACTAGCTGTTCCGGATGGTGTAATTGAGCAATACTCTTGCGAAACATCAATCGATCAGAGCCACCCTTCATACAACTTCCTGGTTGGCTATTGGCCGGCAACTGATGGCAATGGCGATAAGATGATTGATCTTTCTTCACAGGCCCGCGATTTTAAATTGCAGGGACCATACGTTTGGGAAAATTTTAACGATTTAATCTGTCCGCCTTCAACCAGCTCCTTAGCGCTCCTGGTTCCGCAAACCACTGATATACCCGCACAAATGGTGAACTGGTTAAAAATTGCCAATAACCAGCGATGGGCGCTTGATGGCAGGGTTTGGTTAGACCAATAAACAAGAATATGATCATTTAAATATCGAACATGAAAAAAATTATATACACCGTATTAATGGGTTTGACAATCATGATTGTTGCCTATTCTTGTAAAGAATCTCAAATAGATGATTTGGATCTACCGCCTTCGGCAAGCAGAAGTATTACCGGCGAAGGAATTGTTGTGGGCAATGTATCAATAGATAACCAGTTTGTTAAAGTTCCCTTCAAAATTTCCCTTTCTGGAACTGCGGAAGAAGCTTTTCAGGTAGGCTTAACCCTAAATAACGATACGGTAACGCAATTAATCAATAATGGTGGTTTAACCAATGCGGTGCTCATGCCTTCCGCTGCGGTAGAATATCCAAACGTAATTAATGTGTCGTATGGAACAGATAATGCCGAAGGAGTGGCCATTGTTCGCCGCTCGGTATTGGAGCGTTATTTTGGTAAAAAAGTGGTTTTTGCCTTAAAACTTTCAGCACCAGGTAAAGGCAATAAAATTGCCAATGGTAAATCGAATATCCTGGTGATCATCAACACCGAAGAATTATTAAAATCTACCGATATCCATTTTTTAAGTTTTCAGGGTGGAGGGATTTATAACGTAACTCAGGGACCTAACTATCAGGTAGGACCTGCTGGGGTTATTATCCCCCTCATTATCAGTCTCGATAATGCACCTTCAACAGCCTTTAATGTGAAAATCAGGGATAATGTAGATACTATTGCCACCCTGGTATCAAGCGGGGTATTGCCGGCAAATGCGATTCACCTGGCGGCTAAAGATTTTACTATCGATACTTTGGTGAGATTTAATACCGGTGCAACGAATGCCATAGTGAGGTTATCTATTCCATGGCCGGTATTCGATGCAAATATTGTGGCCAATAAAAAATTCGCCTTTGCCTTAAGCTTGAGCGATAATACCAATCATGTTATCCATCCTACAAAAGGAAAAGTAATTGTGGTGGTTGATCCAAGTGTAAACCTGGATAACAACTCGCCAATTATTGGAAATGGAACAGGTTTGATTGCCAAATATTACACCAATACACAACTGGCACCAGACGACGGGCGCGAGCCTTTTGCAACCCGGGTAGATGGTACGATCGAATTCTCGGGCGATGGCTGGCCGGATAATGTAAAAAATACTGCCGGCGCTTCTTTGAGCAGGGATAACTTCGCTACCAAATGGGTGGGCGAGTTCCTGGCACCGGTAAGGGGCGACTATATTTTCTATCAAACCCGTTGGGATGATGGATCGAGACTATTTATCAACGGAAAAGCCATTATCGACGATTATACCACACAGTGGGATAAACCAGAACGAAAAGCAACCATTCGTTTAGAACGTGGTATCAGATATAAAATTGAAGCACATCACCGCGAAAATGTTGGCGGACAACAGGCATATCTCGAATATGAAGTTCCATCAGCAGGTATAACCGGTAAACGTGCCGTACCAAGAACACAATTATTTCCAACTCCTTAAACTTGAATAGATATGAAAAGTAATATGAAAAGATTATTGGGTACATGCTCACTCTTACTACTCATTGTAATGTTAACCGTGAAATGTAAAAAAAGCGAAAACGTAGAGATTGTTCCGGAAGTAGAAGAACCAAAGCCTACAGCTGGTTTTACCTTTGTAAAACCCGACACCTTAAAATTTTTAGAGTACCAGTTTACCGGAAGTTCTACAAATTATAAAAGTTTATTGTGGCAGTTTGGCGATGACAGTACCTCTGTTGCCGTAAACCCGAAACATACTTACCGTTTCCCGGGAAAATATAAGGTAACCTTAACAACCAGAAATGGCCAGGGCTATACCGCTGCCAAAGAAGTCGTGCTTAATGTGGTCGATCCGACGATAAATTACTCCATTTGTGGCGAAAATTACATGAAAACCATTGGCGGTAAATTTTCAGTTAACCTGGAGGCTGGTGCAGGAGCAGATTCTGGCGAAGGCTCCAAAAAACTCGTCGATCAGGATATCAATACGAAATTCTTACAGGCCGGTTTCGATGGTACGCAAAAATGTACCTTCGAATTAAATACCCCACAGGTGGTAGGTGCTTATACCCTAACTTCGGGTAATGATGCTGCAGACCGCGATCCAAGATTCTGGATTTTGCAAGGTTCTTTAGACGGTATCCAGTATACCGATTTACATACGGTAACAGTATGCCCCTGGGAGAATACAAACGATGGTCCGAGTAGGAAACAGACTAAACTTTTCCACTTCGATAATTACATTGCTTACAAATTTTACCGTCTTTACATTAAATCGAATAGAGGAAGCCGCGTGTTTCAACTGGCCGAGTGGACCATCAACAAAAAACAACCTTAGCTTATAGGTTTTACACACAATTTGAAAGATACATGGAGCTTAAAAACTTCATGTATTTTTTTGAAGGTTGTTTTTAAGTGTCATTTAGACAATTAAAACCGGACTTCCCTTGCAAAAAGTAAATTATATTTTATACATTAGTAAAACGTTTAACTAACGCTGAATCTAACCATAATATAAATCAGATTTCAATACACACACAAATTATGAACAAAATCAACACTTTAAAATTTTTAGGCATACTGGGCTGCATGTTTGCAGGCAACATGCTCAAGGCACAGGAGCGAAAGGCGCCGGCTTATCCCTTAATTACGCATAATACCTATTTCAGTATTTGGTCTAACACAGATAAATTAAACGAATCTGCTACCCAACATTGGACAGGTGCCGATCATTCTCTTTTAGGAATGATTAATGTTGACGGTGGTATTTATCGCTTTTTAGGTAAAGAAACCACTACCTATAAAACGGTTGTACCTGCTTCAGATGAAAAAGCTTATGAAGTAAAATATACCGAAACCGAACCCCAAGGCGATTGGAAGGCAGCCAACTATACCGCCAGCAACTGGCAAACGGGTAATGCACCCATAGGAGACGATGCCAAAAACGTGAAAACATTATGGAAATCGCACGATATCTGGGTAAGAAGAACTTTTAATATAGTTAACCCGG
Source organism: Pedobacter sp. GW460-11-11-14-TSB4 (assembly GCF_059423705.1). NCBI lineage: Bacteria > Pseudomonadati > Bacteroidota > Sphingobacteriia > Sphingobacteriales > Sphingobacteriaceae > Pedobacter > Pedobacter sp. GW460-11-11-14-TSB4. The sequence continues at coordinate 6,549 of NZ_JBWKYI010000023.1, read as the reverse complement.
CAGCAATAAACGAGTTGTTTTTAAAGATCAATCACGATGATAATATTGAGGTTTACCTAAACGGGAAGAAAATTTACACCAAAGAAGGCTGGACCAATAATTTCCAATACATTGCGTTAAGCAACAGCGATAAAAGCGCATTAAAAGCTGGATCGAACGTAATTGCGATTCATTTAATCAATACTGCAGGTGGCCGTTTCCTTGATTTTGGTTTGGTAGACCGCTTAAAAGATAATGCCGAAAAAGTACAGATCGCTAAGCAAAAAAGTGTTGATATTAATGCCACACAAACCATTTATAACTTTACCTGCGGTAAGATCGATTTAAAATTAACGTTTACCTCTCCCTTGTTAATGAACGATTTGGGTTTATTTGCACGTCCGGTTTCTTATGTTTCCTATCAGGTAAAAGCAAACGACGGTAAAACCCACCAGGTAAAAGTATACTTAAGTGCATCGTCAAACATTGCAGTTTATCGTCCTGCGCAGGAAGTTACCGCAAGCAAATACAGCACCGCTAAATTATCGGTATTAAAAACGGGCACGGTAGAACAGCCAGTTCTTCAAAAAGCGAGTGATGACATGCGGATTGATTGGGGTTACTTTTATGTGGCTGCGCCAAAAACAAGCAATGCCATCCAGTTTGTAACGGCTGAAAAAGATGCTGCTGACGCTTTTAGAAAAGGCAATTCAGCTTCAACCGCTAAACAGGGTAAAATGCTCGCATTAAATACCGTTATCCCTTTTGGAGCCGTAGGTAAAGCTGCAGTAGAAAAATATATTGAACTGGGCTATGATGAAATTTATTCTGTTCAATATTTTAACAAAAATTTAAGGCCATGGTGGAATACCTCAGGCAAAGAAACCATCGAAGCGCAACTAACCGCTGCTGCAGATGAGTACAAAACGGTGATCCAGAAATGCGAGGCTTTTAATAAAACTTTATATGCCGATGCCTTAAAATCAGGCGGTAAAGAATATGCCGATTTATGTGTTTTAGGTTATCGCCAGAGCATTGCAGCACATACTTTGGTAAAGAGTCCGCAAGGCGAGATTTTATGGTTATCTAAAGAAAACAACAGTGGAGGTTTCATCAATACCGTCGATGTAACTTACCCTTCGGCACCATTGTACCTGATTTATAACCCCGAATTATTACAGGGCATGTTGAACGGTATTTTCTATTTCAGCGAAAGCGGAAAATATCCTCATCCCTGGGCTGCTCACGATTTAGGAACTTACCCATTGGCAAACGGACAAACTTATGGCGAGCCGATGCCGGTTGAAGAATCGGGTAACATGATTATTTTAACGGCTGCCATTGCCAAAGCACAGGGAAATGCCGATTATGCCAAAGCACATTGGAAAACCTTAACCACCTGGGTTGATTATTTAACCAAAGAAGGTTTGGATCCAAAAACACAGTTATGTACCGACGATTTTGCTGGTCACCTGGCCCGTAATGCCAACTTATCGGTAAAAGCGATTGTAGGCATTGCCAGTTATGCGCAGATGGCACAAACCCTAGGTTATGATGATGTAGCTAAAAAATACAGGGCTATTGCCGAAAGTATGGTGCCGAAATGGATAGAAATGGCCGATGCCGGCGATCATTATGCTTTAACTTTTGATAATAAAAATACATGGAGCCAGAAGTATAACCTGGTTTGGGATAAAGTTTTAAAGTTAAACCTGTTTCCGCAAAAGATATACGAAACCGAAACCAAATACTACCTGACTAAACAAAATAGATACGGTATTCCATTAGATAGCAGAAAAGCCTACACTAAAAATGACTGGATTCTGTGGACGGCTACCTTTGCACCAACACAAAGCGAATTCGAAGCCCTGGTTCATCCGGTTTACAAACATGCTATCGAAACCGAATCGAGAGTGCCTTTGAACGATTTCTACGATTCGAACACAGGTATCCGCGATAATTTTAAAGCGCGTAGCGTAGTGGGCGGTTTTTATATGAAAATGCTTGCCGATAAACTAGCCGGTAAATAAAATCTTACCCTTCAAAATTAACAATTCAAGGACCTGTATTTAGTTGCAGGTCCTTTTTTATTCCCCTTGGTCTGTGTCCTCACAGACCAACTAGACATACTCAAGCGAGACCTATCGGTTGGTGGCTCACCTACCGAAATGAAGGTGTGCTTACTAAAATACTTTTTATGATTAGGAAATGGATGGCCTGTAGTTCCTGGCGGTTTGCAGCCCCGCCATTCGCTGTAGCTCCGATGGAAGGATCGGAGGCTGCCGCTACTGTCGGGTTTAGGCACAAAGGCTGGTGCACCATGCAACCTTAAAAATGAAACACTGTTTTGGCCACCTAGCCCTATCCCCTTGGTCTGTGTCCTCACAGACCAACTAGATATATCAGGCGCGGCCTATCGGTTGGTGTCTCACCTACCGAAATGAAGGTGTGCTTACTAGAATACTTTTTATGATTAGGAAATGGATGGCCTGTAGTTCCTGGCGGTTTGCAGCCCCGCCATTCGCTGTAGCTCCGAT
>NZ_JBWKYI010000023.1:0-3934 GCF_059423705.1 Pedobacter sp. GW460-11-11-14-TSB4 | reverse complement strand
TGGAAGGATCGGAGGCTGCCGCTACTGTCGGGTTTAGGCACAAAGGCTGGTGCACCATGCAACCTTGAAAATGAAACACTGTTTTGGCTCCATAGCCCCCTGCCCGAAGCAGGCGGGCGGTTGAAGCGTTACCCTGCAGCAACGAGGAACGAGGCAGCGAAGCGTAAAAGCGTAAAACGGGAAGAAACTTAGTGTTTTGTACTGGCCTTGCGCTTCAAATAGAAATTAGGTTTTTTATCCAATCGGTTGGTGTTTCACCGACAGAAATAAAGTAGGCATACGATTTATCTTTCAAAACTCAAATTCCAGCTGGTTGCTCTCCGGCTTTTCGATCTCTACATCATCATAAAACCGTGATAAGGTAATACCTAGAAGCCTCACCTGCGTGGTGCCGAGAGCGGCCTCTTCCAAAAGTTTAATGGCTTCAGCATAAATTACCTCTGCTTTGTTAATCGGTGCAGCGAAAGAGCGGCTGCGGGTGATCAGTTTAAAATCGGCAAACTTGATTTTTAAGGTTACCGTTTTTCCGCTGAGTTGATATTTTTCCAAACGTTTGGCCACCGTTTCACTGATCTGTTTCAGGAGGTCGTGCATCACCGAATCCTCATTGGTATCCTCCGGAAAGGTATCTTCTGCACCTACCGATTTGGTTTCGCGATGCGACTGAACCGGGCGCTCGTCAATACCGCGGACAATTTTATAATAAAATCTTCCCGATTTCCCGAATTGGGCTACAAGCTGTGCTTCTGTTAATTTTTTTAAATCTGCACCAGTATTAATCTGCATGGCCTTCATTTTGGCTCCGGTAACTTTGCCTACGCCAAAGAATTTTTCGACCGGAAGTTTTTCCATAAAAGCTTTAATCTTCGATGGGCCAATAAAAGTTAAACCATCTGGTTTGTTCATATCTGAAGCTACCTTTGCAACAAATTTATTGATGGAAACGCCTGCGGAGGCCGTTAAATTTAATTCATTTTTAATGGCATCTTTAATGGATTGAGCAATGTCAATAGCCGATCCAATGCCGAGTTTGTCTTCAGTAACGTCAAGATAGGCTTCATCCAATGATAAGGGTTCAATGAGATCCGTGTACCGGCTAAAAATTTCCCTAAGCGCTTTCGAAACCGCAGTGTAAGCATCAAAACGGGGGTAGACGAAAATGGCTGTCGGGCAAAGCTGGTAAGCTTTACTGGAAGACATTGCCGAACGGATTCCATATTGCCGGGCTTCGTAACTGGCTGTTGAAACTACGCCACGGCTATCAGGCTTGCCACCCACCACTAAAGGCTTTCCTCTGTATTCGGGAAAATCACGTTGCTCTACCGATGCATAAAATGCATCCATATCAATATGAATTATTTTTCTTAAAACCGTTGGTGTTAAATCAGACATGCAATGATCTAAATTTCGCGATTTTTATCAGGATTATTCAGTTAGATTTTTTTTCTTTACAAAATATGGAAAGAGCAATTCGTTTTTATAAAAATGCAAAGCACGAATGGTATGCCGATATACCAGAATGGGGTGGAGCTATTGCCGATTTGCAAATGGTTGAAGGCGCAGATGAATTATTAAACTGGATAGCCACTGTTGAAAGCGAATGTAAATTACTGATGGCTGATGCGCCTATTGAAAATGCGGAGATTTTGGATCTTGTATATGCGCGTGAAGAGAATTTGGGTGGTGGTGGAGATTATCTGTTAGAAAACTTTAGAGGAGAATTTAAAAACCATAAACTTTGGCTTTGCCACGTAACGGAGTTTGTTTTTAAGCAGTTGCCCGAGCGTATTTATTTTAAAGAAATTGATTAAGTATGATCATTGGGAAATAAAGATATTGGAGTTTTATTCGTTGCGTCCGTCATCCTGAACTTGTTTCAGGATCCATTTAAGCACCATTCGTTTACTATTGATTTATCATTATTAAATAGCCAGACGGGATCCATCGTGCAGAAGACCCTGAAACAAGTTCAGGGTGACGGTTCTGGGTAGTATCAAATTAATTCAACAATATTTCTACCTTATTCAGTAACGAATCCATTTCGAATGGTTTTTCCATAAAATCATTTGCACCCGCATCCAGCGCAGATTGCCTGATGTCTCTGCTCGCCGAGATCATTAAAATCGGGATCTCCTTATATTGTGGATCGTTTTTAAGTTGTTTGCATATATCCCTGCCATCATGCCCGCTCATCCAGATGTCGAGCATAATCAGATCTGGTTTGTTTTTAACCGCATCAATTACTGCTCCACCATCATATGTAAATTCAACATCGTAACCCATCACTTCCAAAATCATCGTCACAGCATCAACAATTCCTTCGTCATCATCGGCAATGAGTATTTTCTTATTTCCCATTTTGTAATTTTATTTCATATGGTTTTGTTTTGCAATCGGTACAATGAGATGATTAACAGCGTATAATTATTAAAGCGGTAAAGATGCTTTTTGTTTTAAAAAAAATGAATATTTATTTAAAGAATTTTACCATTATGACAATCAACGACTTTTTCAATGGGATTTCATCGATGATTGTACAGGCGCATCAATACAACCTGAAATACACAATTTTAAAGCTTATCAAATATTTTGGACATTTATAGTTTATATTTACAGCGTTTATTCGAATTAATTGGGTTTAATAACCAAAAATGGATAGTATTAATATTAAGAAGTTAGCAGAAGCATTAAATTTATCTACTTCTACCATTTCGAGGGCTTTTAGGGATAATAGTGACATTAATGGAGCTACCAAAGCACGTATATTAGCCAAAGCAAAAGAATTAAACTATCAGCCTAACCATTACGCCAGTAATTTAAGGGAGCAAAAAAGTAAAACCATTGCGGTTATTGTACCCGAACTGGCCAATAATTATTTCTCACAGGCCATTCATGGTATTGAACGTTTAGCCAGAGAAAATGGTTACCATATTCTGATTTACGTAACGGATGATGATTATAATAAAGAAGTAACTTTTATCCGTCACTTACACAACGGCAGGGCCGATGGTATTATCATGTCGGTTTCAGGAGAAGCCAATGACCATAATTACCTGAATAAATTTGGCAGCAAAAGATTACCATTGGTGTTTTTCGACCGGATTTACGAAGACATTGATACCCCAAGGGTAATTACAAACGATTATAACAGCAGTTTTCTGGCTACAGAGCATTTAATAGAGCAGGGTTGCAAACGAATTGCCTATCTGGTGGTGAATAAAAGTTTATCCATTGGTAAAACCCGTATGCAGGGCTATATTGATGCGTTGACCAAACACCAGATTCCCTTTGAAGAACACCTGATTGTTGATTGCAGCAACAGTTACGAAGAAAACAGCATTATCATCAAACAAGCTTTAACGCAATTAAAACCCGATGGTATTTTTACCTCGGTAGAGCGTTTGGCCTTCGCCACATACTATGCCTGTTACGATCTGCATATCAACATTCCAAAAGACTTAAAGGTGATTAGTTTTTCCAGTCTGGAAATTGCGCCTTTGTTAAATCCCTCCCTCACCACCATTACCCAACCGGCTACCGAAATAGGAGAGGAAGCGGCTAAATTATTGTTTACTATTTTGGATGATCATGCCGATAAAAACCTGCCAAATGAGGTGGTTTTAGAATCTAAAATTATCAAGCGGAATTCGACCGTAAACGGCTAAAAAATACCCTTAAAAACGAGCTCATTTTTAGCCGTAAATTTTCAAAAAATTTCTTCACTTAGTGTAAAATACGCAGAATTCTGACCAATTTTCGGGAACGTTCCCGAAAGATGACTGAATTTTGATCTACTTTTTTCGGGAACGTTCCCGAAAAAAGTCCCAAAAATGGCTTAGTGTAATAATTACACTTTAAATTAAAATTTAACAGTTATAATTTATTGATTATCAAATAATTATAAAATTAACAATTATTTAATATAGATTTTTAC
>NZ_JBWKYI010000022.1:0-97783 GCF_059423705.1 Pedobacter sp. GW460-11-11-14-TSB4 | reverse complement strand
CCTGCTGCATAAATCTAAAGTAATGCTTCTCAGAAAAAAAACTTTTTATTTGCATAAACCATAGAATACGGGTTTAGTGGGCCTAAATAGTACTGCTATCCAGGGTAAAATAAACCCGACCGACAGCGTTATCCCTCCCGATTTTACATCGGGATTCAAAGGGATTAAGCAAAGGGCGGGACTAGCGGAACCGAAGCACTACAGGTAATGCTTTACAAAAAAATTGCTTCCACCTGAATGATTGCTTCCACCCCTGGCTATAGGATTGCTTCGTTCCTCGCAATGACGAAACCATCAAAAAACCTTAATTCTTCACCCTGTTCTTTTCTGCATCGGCACCGGAAGATTCGTGTTTGGCGGGCGAAGAAAAAGCTTTACCAAAACGATAACTATAACTCAAAACAAAGTTTCTCGAATCCTGCTTGTTTTTCCAATTGGCCTCGGTTGCCGCCAGGTTGTTAATTACACCGTTAAATATCCGGTCTCTGAAAATATCATTTGCGGTTAATTTCAAGGTGCTTTTTGCCGAGAGCTTTTTCTGCACTGCTGCACCAAACTCATGCACCGAGCCGAGTAAAAACTGAACATTAGAAAGTTTACTCTGGTAGCTCATACTCATTTCTGCATTCCATGTCTGACTGATTTTAAATTGCAGATTGGGGTTTGTTCTAAAATAACTGCCATTGGTCACCAAAAAACCAGTATAGAAATCGGTTTTTGAAACTATTTTGGCAAATTCCATATAGGCATTTAATTTTAACCATTTTGCGAGGTCGATCTCTGCATTTACCGAAACATTGGCCACTCTTGTTTTCCCCACATTTGCCGGTCTGCTATAGTAAGTTCCGTTTAAAATTTCGATGGTTTCGTTCACCTCATCCCGCACCCAGCTGTAACCAAATGTAGTGGTAATCTTATTTTTATACGTATGCGACAGTTCTACACTTTGCGTAAAAGAAGGCTTCAAAAAGGGATTACCAACATAATAAGTAAACTTATCCAAAGGAGAAAAGAATGGATTAAGGTCCTGATAATACGGACGATCGATCCTTCTTCCATAATTCAGCCCCAGTTGATTGTTCCCTGCAGTATCAAGTTTGTAGGAGAAATAAAACGTTGGAAATAAACTGTTATAGGTTCTTTTAAAACTCGAATCGGGTTTAATCAGATTCCCCAATTGATGCCCGTTAGAAACTGTGTTTTCATACCTTAGGCCAGCCTGAAGCGAAAACCGTTTTCCTTCCCTGCTGATGTTCAGGTAAACCGCATTGATATTTTCTTCATATAAAAAGTGATTACTCTTTTCATAATCGGCACTGGTTTTTCCGTTTGCAGTATTAAAGTAATCGGCAATGTTATCGGTTTTGGTATAAGCCGTTTTAGCCCCCGCATCAAGCTTCCACTTATTTTCCAGTGGATGTGAATAATCTACTTTAGCGGTGTAGATATCTATATTCGAAGGCAGATTACCTGTTAAAATATCCTGGTATTTTAAGGCTCCTCCAGGCAGGTAACTGAAGTTATAATACGTTTGATCGGTTTGATTGCGATAAAGCAGGTAATCCGCATCAAAGGTTAATTCTCGCCCTGCCTGCTTAAACTTGTGCCTGTAATTTAAATTTACACCCCCATTCTGGTATTTAATCTGATCGATATTTTCGGCCCTGATGATCGAATCTAACTGCATTGAAGCATTAGACAGGTTACTGGTATTGTTATTTACCTGTTTAGAAATCCGGTTCATTCCGGTGAGTACCACGCCCCAGGTTGTACGGTCTGAAGCGTAATAATCAAGTCCGGTTTTCAGGTTAAAAGTATTGCCATGCCTGCGGAAATAAGAATTTTGATTAAAGTAGGATTTGGCACTACCATCAGCATTTTTATATTTCCGGTTCAGGTCAAGATCGGTAAAACTGTTATTGAGGTTATAACTCAGGTTGCCGAAAACATTAATCTTATCCTTGCGGTAATTAAAGTTGAAACTATTGTTCGAGCGGCTTAACTCCCCCTGATTTAAACTCAGGTTAATCCCACCATTAAAACCAGCGGTTTTGGTTTTCTTGGTTTTGATGTTAATTACGCCTCCGTTTCCGGCGGCATCATATTTAGCCGGCGGATTGGTCATCAGTTCAATCTGATCAAGAGAAGAGGAAGGCAGCGAACGCAGGTAATTCTCCAGATCGGAACCCGATAAATAAGTTGGTTTATCATCAATAAAAATGGCCACCCCGTTTTTACCTTTCAGCGAAATTGCCCCGTTCTGATCTACATTAACCCCAGGCGATTTACTCAGTACATCCAGTGCGGTTGTACCTGCATTCGAAATCAAAGCATCAACATTCACAACAGTACGGTCTATTTTTCGCTCCACAAAAGCTTTCTGCCCTGAAATGTTTACCTCTTTTAAATTGGTGGCCACGGCTTTGATCTTGATATCTGATAGGCCAATAACGGCATGGTTGGCTGATAGCACCAATGTATCGGTTTGATAAACTGGCGATCCGACTACCGATATTTTAATCAGGTATTTTCCATAAGCGAGCTGATCAAAACTAAACAATCCATCCTTTTCGGTGAAGGTTGTTTTAACCAACACCGAATCTTTAAGCAGCGCAATGGTGGCAAATTCTATATTTTTTCCTTCGGCATCCAATACACGACCATAAATTCTGGATTGAGAGGTTTGGGCTTGAGCAAAAGTAAAGGCAATATTTATCCATACGGCTAAAAAAGCCACAAGCTTATATTTCATGGGTGTTGATTGGATTAGCGCTTTTAGAATCTATTGTTTATGATTTTCTACCAGGAAATTATACATCAGCGAATGATTTTCGTTTTTCAAAAACCGTTGCTTGTATTTTTTCTGCACATCAGCACTTTGTTTTACGCCATTTACAATTAAATCGTTTTTATTGAGTTTGTACGATAGTTTATTGGTACTGGTAATAATGCCGTCTTTCATCAATTCCTGATTGATTTCTTTGGTATAATCACGTCCATCTCCGTTGGTTACACTTTTCGAGGTAACTGTACGCTGCACGCCAGTTCTGGTACTTGTTCTTTCGTTATACACAGGAGGTGTTGGTGGTGTAGGCGGAGCTGGTAGATTAGTTGGCACTGGCGGAGCCGGAGGTAGCGGTGGGGCTGGCGGTACAGCATATGTAGCAGCACGGGGTGCCCTTGGCGCTCTTGGTGGGCGCGGCGGACGAGGTGCTCTTGGCACACGGTTTCCTCTACCTTCTTTATCATCCTGTGCCCATTTGGCATCTTCTATTGCCCATTTGGCGTCTTCCTTAGCTAATTTAGCATCTTCTTTTGCAAGTTTCTCGTCTGCTATCCTTAGTTTTTCGTCGGCAGTTCTGGCTTTAGCATCTTCTTTCCGCAGTCTTGCATCTTCTAATGCCTTTTTAACATCTTCCTTTCTGGCCTGCTGATCAGCAATTCTCATTTTTGCATCTTCAGCGGTTTCATTACGTTTAATTCGCTTGTTTTCTGCTAGCTGTTTCAATTGACGATCCATTTTCGAATTGATTTCTTTTTCCAATTGATCGGCAGATTTCCCTTCAACAGGTTTAGATTTTTTAGCTGTATCCTGTAAAACCTGTATTGAAGTAGCTATTTTTTTTCTGGTAACTGTTTTTGCATGGCCCACGCTTTTAAAGGCGGCACTGCAAACCACTACCGATACCAGGGCGATGGTTAATATTGTCTTTTCCATTTTGTTTAAAGTTGAATTGGTGTTGAATAACATCCTGCTTGCTCTGTGCAGCAGGCTACCTTTCTTACCCGTTATCGCCATAGCATAAGCAGGTGCACGCTGCTTAAACTCCTGACAGATGATGAGGGCCTGAACGTAGTTTTTGCGATCGCTTACACTGGCAATGGCCAAATCATCACAGCAATGTTCGCGTTCTGTTTTTATTAATTGTGATACCCAAAGTACCGCTGGGTTAAAGAAGAAAACGATTTCGATAAAACTTTGTAACAGGTTTACCAGATAATCTTTGCGTTTAATGTGGGCCAGTTCGTGAGCAAGAATCGCCTCAACTTCTGCATCTGACAGGCCGGTAAGCAAACCTAAAGGAATTAAAATTAAGGGTTTGAAATGCCCCACCACCATTGGCGCCTGCGCAATACCCGATTGCATGATTTTAACCGATTGACTTAAACCTAATTTTTCGGCCAGCACAGCTAATTTTTCATCCCATTTTTTACCCGCAGCATAGGTTTTATGTTTACGTAAATGATATACACCATTTAAACCTACCATTAACTGAATGCTTTTCCCACAGATAATTAAAAACCAGATCAGTACAATCTGATAAGCATATGCATTCCACAAAGAAAGAATTTTGTTCAGGCCCGAATACATGTCCTGCTGAACGTTTGCAATTACAGGTTGTCCGGTTTCAGGGAGATTAATTACGACCTGATCGGCACCAGAACCCACAGGCTTTTGCAGTTCTCTGCAAAAGGTGAAGAATATGGCTACAACAAACAGCACTAAACAAATGGTGAGCAGGTTATAGCGCATTACAGCACTTGCTTTTCGGGTGGTAAACATCACCAGGCCAGCCAGCAAAGCCAAAATTACCCCAAGCCATAGCGAGTGGAATAAAGTTGCGCCGAGGGCATGCAGCCAGTTTTCGGGTAAAAGGTTAATTAACTTAAATTCCATCATTGTGGTTCTTTAGAATCTGCTGTTATTAATTATTCCATGCTATCCAATAGCCGCTTTATCTCTTCTATTTCCTGTTTTGAGGTTTTTTCGTTACCCAGAAGCTGCATCATTAACTGTGAAGCAGATCCTTTATACAAAGTATGTACAAAACGGTCTAACAACTGCACTTTGGTTTTTTCTTCAGCCTCGACAGGAATATAAATGTGCTTCATTTGGCTTTCATCACGTTTTAATATCCCTTTCTCGGTTAAGATCTGCATCTGCTTTAAAGTTGAGGTATAATTCACCTCCCGCTGTTCGTTCAATTTATCGTTTACAAACCGAACGGTAGATGGACCGAACTCCCACAATACCTGAAGAATTTCCAATTCAGCTTTAGTAGGTTCGGGCAGGTTATTTTCGGATTGATTACTTTTCATATTCTAAAGGTACGATATTTTTCGTACGATACAAATATTAGGTTAAATATTTTTATAAAAAAAACACAAGAACCTCATTTTGAACGATTTAAATAAAAATAAATTAACAAGAGATCGGTAAGTTCTTTCTTTCTAAAGAAAAACATCTTTATTATTTGGAGCGCAAGGCTTGTGCAAAACAATAAGTTCCTTCCCGTTTTACGCTTTCCCGAAACTTCGGGATGCTTCGTTGCTGCAGGGTAACGCTGCAACCGGGGCTAGATGGCGAAAACATAGTTCATTTGTTAGGTTGCAGGGCGCACAAACCCTGGTTGCTAAACCCGATAAAGCGGAATAGCCCGGAGTGCAGCGAGGACTATAAGCGAAAGCGGGGCTGTAAATTGCCAAGAGTCACGAGCCCTTCATTTCCTAACCATAAAAACATGATTATGCGAATAGGTACGCCTTTAATTTCGGTCGGTGAGACACCAACTAATAGCCAAAACATCTATTTTCATTTGGAGCGCAAGGCCTGTACACCACAAAAAGTTCCTTCCCGTTTTACACTTTTACGCTTCGCTTCCTCGTACCTCGTTGCTGCAGGGTAACGCTGCAACCGGGACTAGATGGCGAAAACTTAGTTCATTTATTAGGTTGCAAGGCTACAATACTTTCTTCATAAAACTGATTGTAATGAAAAGCCCGCAAGCGGGGCACGAGCGTGGGCTTGTAATGCAAAGCAGGACTAACCCACTCCCATGAAACACCATTCTTTCATTTCCAGATTTTAACCAGACCTCTTTCATCAATAGCTTGTTGATGCTAATGCAGCACCTAAGGGCTTACCTCCAAATATCGATCATTAAGCCCTCAAACACTAGCCCAATTGCAAAATGATATTAACAAGACATTAAACATCTGATGTTCAAAACAAACATCGTATGTTTGTGCTGTAAATTCATCATCATGAAACAGGAGCACAAACTTTTCGAGCAGATAGCAGCAAAAATTCGTCAGGATATTAAAGAGGAAAAATTTAAAGTGGGCGAAAAAATCCCATCGGAACCTGCCCTAATGGAGTTATATGGCGTTGGCCGTTCTACCATCAGGGAAGCCATCAAATCGCTTACTTTATCCGGAATTTTAACCGTTCAACAAGGATTTGGCACCAAGGTAAATGCCATTCCTACCGAACCGATAGAACAACGCTTGCGCAGCTCTGATTTTGAAGAGATTAATCAGGTAAGGGCTTTGCTTGAGCAGGAAATTGTTCGTTTGGCTACGCAAAACCGAAGTGAAACCGATCTCCAATTGATCAGTGAGGCACTCGAAAGGAGAAAAATTTCTATTGAACAGGCACTAAGAACCGAATGTACCAATGCCGATATCGAATTTCACATGGCTATTGCACGGGCATCAGGAAACCGTGTACTAACCGATATCTATGAAAGCTTTACGGTAATTATCCGCGATTTTTTTGCCAAACGTGCGCCCTCTGGTATTGCGCATTTTGCCATGAGTCACCATTTGCACCAGGCATTGTATAATGCAATAAAAGAGGGTAATGCAGAGCGTGCCAGAGAAATAACTGTTACAATACTGAATAATAATCACTAAATATCATGTCAATTTTAACTTTTACCCTAATTTTAATCCTTGGCGCCTACCTTGCTGGCCTGGTTGGTTCATTAACCGGTCTTGGCGGAGGAGTAGTTGTCATTCCGTTACTTACACTCGTTTTCCATGTCGATATTCGTTATGCAATAGGCGCAGCATTATTAGCCTCTATCGCCAATTCATCCGGCGCAGCAAGTGCATACATTAAAGAAGGAATTACCAATATACGCCTGGGGATGTTTTTGGAAATTGCCACCACAGTGGGTGCAGTTATTGGTGCCTTAATTGCTGTTTACACCCCTACAAATACCATTGCCATTCTTTTCGGCAGTGTACTGCTTTTCTCTGCAGCAATGACGCTGAGGAAAAAGAACCAGGAAGCCTTAACGGAGGGCAGTAAACTTTCCGCCATCCTGAAGCTGAACAGCAGTTACCCTACACCAGCCGGCACTGTGGAGTATAAACTCAGGAACATTGGTGCAGGCTTTTCGATCATGACTGTAGCCGGAGTAATGTCGGGCTTGCTCGGTATCGGATCCGGCGCTTTAAAAGTACTGGCCATGGATACCGCAATGAAAATTCCATTTAAGGTAAGTACAACCACCAGTAATTTCATGATTGGTGTTACCGCAGCAGCTAGTGCTGTAGTTTACCTGCAACGTGGTTATATGGATCCGGGAATAGCGTTTCCGGTAGTACTGGGTGTACTGGGAGGAGCATTTACGGGCGCAAAATTATTGACCCGCATCAATCCATCTACCTTAAGGATCATTTTCTGTATCGCCATCACATTTGTGGCCTTCGAAATGATTTACAATGGATATCAACATAAATTTTAATTAAAAAAAGTAATGAAAAATATCAGTTCAACCCATCCCATACAAGACCGCGATATAGAAAAAATTGTTGGAAAATTATTAAGGTTTGGTGTAATAACCGCCAGTTTAATTGTTTTATCAGGCGGCATACTTTTCCTGATACAATATGGAACAGGAATAAGACCCGACTACCACATTTTCAAGGGGCAAGAAAGCAGCTACATTACTTTTGAAGGAATTTTTATGGGTGTTTTCACCCTAAAACCTATGGCAATTATTCAGTTCGGCGTTTTGCTTTTAATCATCACCCCCATTATGCGGATCGTATTTTCGCTATTTGCCTTTATCCAGGAAAAAGATAAACTATATGTGGTCATTACCTTAATTGTACTGGCAATTATATTAGGCAGTACTTTTGGTGGATTAAAAATTTAACCCTTTGATAAAAACAACTGAAAATGCTGTGGTAAAAACAGCATTTTCAGTTATCAAAATTAATTGCCGCTAAGCTGTTTAATGATCGCAATAATATCTTCTTCTCCATATTTTGCAGCGGCATCGCCGAAAGTATTCAGTGCGGTTTTAGCCAAAGGCGATGAAATGCCTTCTGCTTTAGCCAGGTTCAGATCTTTTACAATATGTTTAAGCGCAAAAGCAGCTTTATAATGATCAGCAATAATAGCATCACCTTTAATTTTAGTGAAAATATTGCCAATGGCTGCGTTATTGATCAATTCTAATAAATCCGATGTTTTAATCCCTTGTTTATTGGCAAACAAAACGGTTTCGGCCAAGCCTTGGGCATATAAAGCCAAAAGTGAATTGATGGCCAGTTTTGCACTGTTACCCGCGCCATTTTCGCCTACAAGCTTAGCTAGTTTGCCCATTTTTTCAAGAATCGGTTTTACCTGGTTAAATACATCTTCTTCACCACCCACCATAATAACCAGCTGACCGGTTTCTGCCTGCTTTACACTTCCTGAAACTGGCGCATCTAAATAAAAATTTCCATTGGCTTTACACAGCGCAGCCATTTCTTTTGAAATCGAAGGAGAAACCGTGCTCATATTGATGATGATCTTACCCGAAGTTTCTACACGCAAAAGACCTCCTTCTCCATTAAAAATCTGCGCTATGGCGGCATCGTCAGAAACCATAACGATTACAACATCGGTAGTGGTAATCAGATCCTGAGGTGTTTGGGCAATTGATGCCCCCATCTCTTTCAACGAAGCTTCCTTGTCCTTGCTCCTGTTGTAGACCATAACTGCATAACCTGCATTTATCAATTGCTCTGCCATCGGGATACCCATGTTCCCTAACCCGATCCAACCTATTTTTGTATGATTCATTTCGCTATTTTATGATTAAACAAATGTGGCAAAGAAAAAGCTGAAATTATTAAATGCCAGGTAAAAATGATACGATGAAACAATTATTTGATTGAAGCACATCGGAATACTAATTTTTTTAGTAAATTTACAATCTATTATACACTTGATCCCTCAATTCATTACCTAACAATATGGCCAGCCCGCTTAAAGATTTATATTCACCTGCCTTTTACGATAGATTAACCCATGCATTAGCGATTACCATTCCGGGTTTCGACAAAGGGAAATTTATCAAAAAGATTTTCACTCCCGAATTTGAATCAAAAGAATTGAAAGAGCGGATGAAACATACTTCGAAGGTATTACACGATTTTTTACCGGAAGATTATCCACTAACGATCGCACTGATCAAAAAAACAATCACACAGTTAAGGCTTCAGGGTATAGGGGAGGATGGCCTGGCTTATATGTTCCTTCCTGATTACATTGAAACTTATGGCATTGATGATTTCGAAAACTCTGTAGAAGCGCTCGAATTTGTGACGCAGTTTGTGAGCTGCGAATTTGCCGTTCGTCCTTTCATTTTAAAATACGAAAATGAAATGATTTTAAAAATGCAGCAATGGTCGTTACACGAAAGCCATAAAGTAAGAAGGCTCGCCAGCGAAGGCAGCCGTCCGCGGTTGCCCTGGGCTATGGGTATCCCCTTTCTGAAAAAAGATCCTACATCTATTTTACCCATACTGGAAAACCTTAAAACAGATCCATCTGAATATGTAAGGCGGAGCGTTGCCAATAGCTTAAACGACATTGCCAAAGATCATCCTCAGGTGGTTTTAAATGTGGCTAAAAACTGGTCGGGTTTGGGTACCGAAACAGATGCCATTATTAAACATGGCAGCCGTACCTTACTTAAACAGGGCCATACCGATATCCTTAAACATTATGGACTAGATGACACAGGGATTTTATTAAAAGATTTCAAAATTTTAACGCCCGAGATCAAAATCGGCGAAAGCCTGGAATTTTCTTTTTCTATTCTCAACGAAAATCCAACTGAACAAAAAGTAAGGCTGGAATATGCTATTTATTATAAAAAACAAAATGGGCAGAATACCAGGAAAGTGTATAAGATTTCGGAGCGGATTTATCCTGCAGGTGCAACAATAAACGTGATCCGAAAACAAAAATTCGTGCTGATTACCACGCGTAAATTCCATTTGGGCGACCACCAGATTTCGATAATTATTAATGGTGCCGAAAAGGAAATTTCACACTTCGAATTAAAGGCTTAGTTTGGATTTTAATTCATCGAGTAAAGCAATCTGCTTTTCATTGATGTATGTAATGGCTTTACTGTAAGTGAACCACTCAGCTTTATCTACTTCCGCAAAACTTTGCCTTTTACCCGATCGGGGTGGCCATTCTATTTCGAAGGTATTGCTAACGATTGTTGAAGGATCAAGATCCCCTTCTAAGGCCCAGCACAATACTTTTTTGCCGCCCTTCTGTATTATTGGAGCTAATTCAATGAAGTTGCCGGCTATGTCCTGACCTGTTTCCTCCTTAAATTCACGGATAGCTGCCGTTAGGGCCTCTTCACTTTCATTTAATTCGCCTTTAGGTACTGTCCAAAAGCCAAGATCTTTTTTAGCAAAAAACGGTCCGCCAGGATGAACCAGAAAAAATTCTACCTGCTGATTTTTTCTTCTGAAGAGCAATATTCCTGCGCTTTGTTTCATAAGGGTAAGGTAGGGATTTGTAATTAAAAACTAAAAGTTAGCTTGCTTTAACATCTTTCTATAAAGATCCTGAAACAAGTTCAGGATGACGACACTTTCTAGGAATTAACAACGACAAACCTTACGTCTTGCTGAACTTGTTTCAGCATCTGTTTTGCAACAGGATATCTTTGATTACTTTCAATGACCTAAAAGTGCTTGCGAACATCTGTAACAGTAGACTACCGTATATCGCAATAAAAAAGCAGCCAGGGTTTTTAAATCCTGGCTGCTTTATATAATCTAATATGTTGAGATTTTGTTAGAGGTGTTTTACAACAACCCGTACAACCCATGGGCATAATTCCTTAAAGAGGACGATACCGTCTTCATCTTATCCGGAGATGGGCCTTTCACTTTATAGGCTTCGGGGTGAAGTTCTAAAGGTTGTTCGTTAATTTGTTCTGATGTGCTTCTATTGCCTAATGTAGCATGCTGTTCTTCGCTTAATTTTAAAGGTGCCATGATCTTGAAATTTATACTAGAACAACAGGATTATCGGAAATAAGTTTGTTGTTTTTTGTAAATTTTTAAAATTATTTTTCAAGACTCGAAATCCAGTTTTTAGTGTCCGAAATTTTTACGGGAAAAGCCGAAGCAACAATTTTCAGTACGCCTCCGGCATTAATATCCTCTTGCGTAATGTAGTTCTTATTGAAAAGTTTTCCGTTGAGGAACACAGCCTTGATGTATTTATTTTTCAGGCTAAAATTTTCCGTTTCAATGGTAAAAGTTTTTCCTTTTGGCAGGTGATAACTTAGCGATGGGAATAAAGGCACATTTAAATAATAAATTGGCCAGCCTACACAAGCAGGTGAAAAACCACTTGCTGCAAACACATACCAGGCACTCATTGCTCCGGCATCATCATCCATCGTACGGAGATAGGCATGTGGTTGGTTTCGGTAAATTTTACCAATATAACTCCCTATTCCGCGGCTGTTATCATTAAAATAATTCTGGATTACGGTATCAGCAGCCAGTTGATGCATCCAGTATTGAGATTTATAACCAGACCTGGTAACATTATACATCAATGGAACCTGCAAATCCGGTTCATTAGCATGGTTATATAAATCGCGGGCAAAAAATTCATCCAACTTTGACAGATAAGCTTCCTCTCCTCCATCCAGTTCAATCAATCCTTTAAAATCATAGGGAACAAACCACCGGTATTGCCAGATGGTGCCCTGATATAAACCACGGGCCTGCATGCGGTCGACATCATTTTTCGTCATATCTTTAAAATCTTTATTCCAATATTTCTTGTATTCAAGCGCTTTATTGAGATAAAAATCAGATTTTTCTTTATGCTTCAAAATCTTAAAAATTTCCGCCAATGCCCAGTTGTCGTAACTCGATTCCAGTGCTTTATCCGGAGATTTATAATCCAGGCCATTTACCTCTTTCACTAACGAATCGGTAATTTTGTTAAAATCTACCGGATAACCCTTGCGGTAGGCATCAAGCAAAACCACAATGGCATGTTCTGAACGCACGGTATTTGATGGCTCATTTTGCCCGGCATAATCTTTTTTGCCAGAATGATAGAGATCTGCAATAGAACTCACCATTCCGGCATATCGATCCTGTTCAATTAAAGACAGCAAAGGTAATTGCGTGCGGTAATTGTCCCAAATGGCCCAGCCGTTATAACGGATTTCTTTATCTTTCTGAATTTCGCCTTTTGTATTACGATAGGTACCGTCGGTTTCAGAAATCACATACGGCGACTGCATGGTACGGTATAAAAGTGAGTAAAAAAGTTTTGCACTTTCCAGATCTCCATTTACGGCAATTTTAGAGAGATTTGTATTCCAATCGGCTTTGCTTTGTTCTTTTACGGTATTAAATGGGTTTTTATTGATGGAAGCTTTTGCAGCTGCTTCACTTACTGCAGAAAGTGCAATATTGATTCCTACCGAAGTTACTTCTCCTTTGAGCATGGCTATCATTTTGTGGTCGTCGATTACTTTCCACGATACGTTATCGCTGATTTCCATATAGTAAAACAACTTGTATTTACCTGCACCACAAGTTGTTTTCGAGCTAATCCATCCGCTTACGGTATTACCGTTTACCTCGTGCGATTCGGCCACAAAAGCACCATTAAAAGCATAACCCAAATCGAGATAAAAACCTTTGGCTCCCTTGGGGAATTGATAGGCATGCTTCCCGGCTTTGCCTAATACAGTAAAACTGGCTTTAATTTTATTTTCAAAACCAACTTCATAATAACCCGGACTTGCTTTTTCAGCAACCTTGATTAGTTCTGACTTCGCCGGATCGCCCCCTAAAAACGGTTTGATGAAAATATTACCACCCGAGCCCTGACAGCCTACCCCTTCGAAACGGTTGTGCGTAAAGCCTTCAAATTTCTTCGCCAGGTATTCGTAACCCGTATGCGTTTTAGGATAAGTCTGAGGACCAATACTCAACATGCTAAAAGGAGCCGAAGCCGCCGGCGACATCTGCCCGTGATCTGCAGAAGAACCTAAAAAAACATTCACCTGATCTACAGGTTTAGCTGTTTTAACAGAAAAATTCTGTGCTTTTTGCTGAGCTAAAACGTTTAACGAAAAGATTGGCAGTAAAGCCAGTAGTTTAAGGGAAAGCTTCATTATTTGTGTTGTTTTTAAATCGGCCTAAATTAGCATTTTAACATGAAGTAGATATTATGTTTTAGGTTCTTTACAAAAGGGGCTTTTCTGTTCATCACCCTGAATTTATTTCAGGGTCTTTATAGTTATATAAGGATGCTGAAAATAATTTAACATTACAATTCATTATTGATGAAACTATTTTTCAATATCATTATTAATTCAATCATTGAAAAAGGCATAAAAAAGCCGTTCCAATTTTACATCGGAACGGCGCTAAATAATTTTATCTTCTTACTTAATATTAACCGGAACAGAAATTTTATCCCATTCTAAAGCGAAGCCGCTTTTGGTAATTTTGTAAACCAAACGTTCTTGTGTTGCTTTTAATGCTTTGGTTTTAACATCAACACGCAAAGCATCTTTAGCTTCTTCGTATTTGTAAGCGCCCCACTGTTTTGGTTCTTTGTTAAAAATTGCTGTCCAGGTTCCGCTTTCTTTAGGAATTAAAAAGAAACTGTATTTTCCAGCGGCTAAAGCTTTACCTTCAACTACGATATCTTTATCGGTTTCGAAAGTAGTAGCCTCGTTAGCACCTGCACGCCAAACTTTATCAAAGGCTTCTAAACCGCCCCAGATTTTACGTCCTTTTACGGCAGGGCTGCTGTAATTGATGGTAATGGTTGCACCTTTTACTTTTCCTGTTGCTGTAGCTGCAGGACTTGGCTTAGGCTGAGCATCTTGTGCCATTGCACTTACAGAAATAGTAATTGCTGTAAATAGCAACGCGATTGATTTAATCATCGTTTTCATAGTATTATATTTATCTGTTTTTGTTGTTTTTGATTTTACGAATTTATGGCTTTAGGTTGATAAAAACTATAATCCTAGTGTCGAAAAAATTGAGCTGAACTTTTGTTACTTTAAATTTATTTCTACGTACAGATTAAAACCGCCTTATTTCTTTCTTCCAACAAATCTGATTTTAAATGTTATCTGTCGGCTACGGCTTTTGGATTAGAAAACAAGAGGCCAATTACCGAAAACATAATTACTGCTGCTGCGCCAATTACATTGAGCCAAAGAAATGAAACAATATCGAACTCATACACCGCGACAACAGCAATTTCGGATAAGATAGCCGCAATAAATACAATAGGCCCGTTTATCTTTTTAAAATAAAATGCGACCAGAAAAATACCCAGTATTGGTCCATAAAAAAGCGAGCCCAGTACATTAACGGCTTCTATTAGCGAGCCCATTTGCGTAGCAAACATGGCAACAGCTATTGAAAAAATGCCCCAGGCCAAAGTGTGCAAACGGCTGTATTTTAGTTCGGTTTCGTCATCTACTTCTTTTTTATTAAAAATGAGGTGTACATCTTTTAACGAACAGGCAGCCAATGAATTGAGTGCTGCTGAAATAGACCCCCAGCTGGCCAAAAAGATGACTGCGAAAAGCAGCCCGATCATCCCAACCGGAAGGGTATTCTTCACAAAGTATAAAAAGATATAATTGGTATCAGTTTTCTCTGCATTATAATTCGATTTGTTAATGGCCTCTTCTACCCTGCCATGCAGATCTTTCACCTTTTTTTGAGTTGATTTAAAATTCGCAATCGAAGAATTTAGATGTGGTGATTGCTTTTCCTTTTCTAGCAGGATATCTTTTGATTGCCGGTTAAATTGCTGCGCTAAAGTATGGTGTTCTTTTTCGAAAGCAGCTGCCTGCAAGGGCTGGGTTTCTTTTAAATATTGATAAGAACGCTCATTGAAATAAATCGGTGCGGGTTTTAAAGAAAAGAAAGCAAACAATAACGCACCAATTAACAGGATAGCGAACTGCATTGGGATTTTAACCAGTCCGTTTAACAGTAAACCCATTTTAGCATTGGTATTGTCTTTGGCGGTAATGTATCTTCCCACCTGGCTCTGATCAGTGCCGAAGTAAGAAAGTGCAAGGAAAAAGCCTCCGATTAAACCACTCCAGATGTTATATTTATCTTTCCAATCGAATTCTGTGGTAATTACATTTAATTTACCCGATTTCCCGGCCAGGTAAAGCGCGTCTTTAAATCCGATTCCATTGGGCATATTTTGCATCAAAAGGTATCCGGCAAAGGCCATCGTGCCTAAAATGATTAAAAACTGCAGTTTCTGTGTGTGTGCAATTGCTTTTGCGCCACCAACATAGGTATAAATCAATAGAATCCCACCAGTAAGAATATTGGTCAGATAAATATTCCAGTTTAAAACACTGGAGAGAATAATACTGGGTGCATAAATACTAATCCCGGTCGATAATCCCCGCGAGAACAGAAATAGCAATGAAGTTAAAACCCTTGTTTTTTTATCGAAACGGTTCTCTAAGTATTCGTAGGCCGTATATACATTCAATCGCTGAAAAATCGGGATGAAAGTAATACAGATCACAATCATGGCCAGTGGCAGACCAAAATAATACTGCACGAAGCGCATGCCATCGGTATAAGCCTGCCCGGGCGCCGATAAAAAAGTGATGGCACTGGCCTGTGTAGCCATAATACCCAAAAGCACAATATACCAGGGCATTTTATTATCGGCTTTTAAATAAGATGCGTTGCTTTTTTGCCCACGACCAATAAAAACGCCATAGGCTACCACAGCCATCAGGGTAAATATCAATACTGCCCAATCGATATTACTCATGCCCAGAATTTAGTAAACAGGTAATAAAATACAATCTGAAATACCAGCGCCAAAGCGAGTAATATATACCAGGTATTCCAGTTTTTAAATTGATTTTTCATCACTTCCCTGCTGATAAAAAGTTAAAGAACAACCTGGCTGCACCAACATTCCCGGCAGGCAATTGTCTGAAAAAGGCTAAAGGTGTATAAATAAAATTCCCTTTACCGTATCTGGCATAAAGTGTCGACCCCTGAAGCGGTTCTTCATCCGTATCGTGCATCTCGAAAAGTGGTTCATATTTAGCATCCCATTTATCAGGAAAATAAGCACCACG
Source organism: Pedobacter sp. GW460-11-11-14-TSB4 (assembly GCF_059423705.1). Classification (NCBI taxonomy): domain Bacteria; kingdom Pseudomonadati; phylum Bacteroidota; class Sphingobacteriia; order Sphingobacteriales; family Sphingobacteriaceae; genus Pedobacter; species Pedobacter sp. GW460-11-11-14-TSB4. Next base: position 81,551 of record NZ_JBWKYI010000022.1, on the reverse strand, counting down.
CTCCTGCACCCAGCCTTTAAAATCATCAGCGGTAATTTTATTCGGATAGTTTAACAGTTTATGCTCAGGTTTCAAAAATTTAACCTCAGCATTTTCTTCAGTCACCCTTTTACCACTGATACTGAACGGATAAATACCAAAATCCTGCAGGGCCATATCCTGTGTGGTATTGTACTGCATCACAATCGTTCCACCGTTTTCTACGTAACTCCGTAAAGCAGTTTGCCAGTTTTTAATTCTTTTTTCGGTATTGATTACCCTTACTCCTGTTACCACGGCATCGTAGCTGGCCAGCTTGGCCGTGTTTAGAATATCTGCTTCGGTCAATACATCCACCTGTAAACCTGCCTGTCTTAAAAATTCGGGAATCAGATCTCCTGCCCCTTCAATATATCCAACCTTTTTTGCCAGCACTTTTACATCGCCTTTAATCAACCATGTTGTGGCCGGAACAAAATACTGCAGCGTCGGCAAATGAGGATATTGAATTAATACCTGTCCTTTCGAATATTCATTCGCTTCTGATGAAAAAACAGCTTCCAGCTTATTCTGGCTGGTTTTAATTTTGGCTAAATCTTCAACCGGGAGAAGAAAGTTCATCGTATTAATGGTATTCTCGGCCAGGTTGATCCCCTGAAAAGTTTTCACTACCTGGTTACCAATTTTGAAACTCACCTTGCCATAATTAATGTTCTTATTGGCCTTTAAGCGAAGGCTAACATTTAAAACTTCTTTTTCTTTAGCAAAATAAACCGGCTCGCTAAAACTTAAATCGAGTGCTGGGATGATCCTCAGGGCTTCCACAACATCACCTTTAACAGGATCTAATTTTTTATAAGATAAAGGCAATCTGATCTCAAATTTTTCCGATTCGATTTTCAGCGACAATAACACATTAACGGGCGATTGCATTTCGGGAAGTCCGATTAAAGTATCATTAGCCACACTGAATGTTGCCGCATTTTTTGCAGGCCGGGCCAGCCAATAAGGTTCAGTAAGCGCCGCATCTGCAGGAATCTGGATTTTACGTTCAATGGTAATCAGCGAATCGTTAGCAAGCTTTCTATTTAAATTATCCGTTTGATTTAACCAGTTCACACTTTCTACAGTTATCGGAGTAGCCGATCTTGAAATTAAGTTTAAACGGAAATTATAACTGTTACCGGCAATCGCTTCAGGTTGATTGGTTACCACCTCGCCCATAAAACCTACACAGCTTAAAATGATGTTATCGATAGCCGTTAGTTTATCTTTTCTCAACGCTACATCCTGCAGTTCTGCAATTTTCTTTCTCAGCATCAACAGTCCGTGCAGGCTTTTATCAGGTTGATTATAATTGAACGATAATAGTATAATATCAATCAGTTCATCAATATCGCCTATACCTTTGTCTGACCAGTTGACACTTAACCCATCAAAAAGCGTTCTCCTGGCAGGATCGCCTAAAACATGGGTAAAATAATCGGAACGTACACCAGCCACCGATTGTGTTCCTGCCCCCTGACTTTTATGTAAACTCCGGCTTAATCCCGCTAATTCACCATAACCCATTCCCAACTGTGCATCGTATTGACCAACTGTGGCCTTTAATTGATTTTCGGCTGTGGTATTAACAGAGCCAAACCTAAAGGTATTCCATAACAATCTTTTGGGTTGCCAAACAGAAACATATTTAAGCTGGTTTGGAAACATATTTTTATCGGCAGCAGCCTTAAATGCTTTTTCTGCAACAACCGCTGAAGCAGCATGTTGTCCGTGCCCCGCAGCTGCAGTTGGCGGAAAACGGCAAATGACCACATCAGGCATGAATTTTCTGATCACCCAAACCACATCGGCAGTAATGCTATCTGCATCCCATTGTTTAAAAGTATCATTCGTATTTTTAGAGAAGCCGAAATCAATTGCCCTGGTGAAAAATTGTTGCGCACCGTCTAATCTGCGGGCTTCCAAAAGTTCATGTGTTCTGATCAGGCCTAAAGCTGCGCCTTGTTCAGTGCCCAAAAGGTTTTGTCCACCATCTCCCCTTGTCAGCGACAAATAAGCCGTTTCTACATTTTGATCGTTGATCAACCAGGATAATAAACCAGTATTCTCATCATCAGGGTGAGCAGCCAGATATAAAACTTTCGGAAGATGTTTTAACGTTTTTATCTCTCTATAAATTTCTGAAGATTTGGATGGGCGTACTTGTTGGGCAGCACAAAAAACAGCCGGAAAGCAAAATATGAATATTGCGGTTAGTCTCTTAAACATAGAATTTGTTTTGCAAAAACCAAATATGCTTAAAAAGCTTTTACTTTAATGCTTCGGAAACGAAAAAGGTACAAAATAAGTCCGGAGTCGGCAGTCTGAAGTCCGGGGCTTAAACACCAAGCCGTTTATTTTATCCACCTCATCATCTTTCGATATTTTTATACTTAATATTGCAGCATAAATTTTACCTATGAATGGCATGGTGCTCATCATCGATGATGAAAAGAAAATCTGCAGTTTACTTTCCAGGATTATAGAATTAGAGGGTTTCAAAACCTTGCAGGCCAACACTGGAAAAGAAGGCCTTAAATTGCTTAAAAACAACGATGTAAGCATTGTAATCAGTGACGTAAAACTACCTGATGTTAATGGAGTTGCATTGGTTAAGGATATTAAAGCTATTAAATCTTACGTCGAAATTATAAATCTTACGGCTTATGGCACCATTGCCGATGGCGTTTTGGCTATTAAAAACGGCGCATTTGATTACCTCGTAAAAGGCGACGATAACGACAAGATTATTCCGCTTTTGTACAAGGCGATGGATAAATCAAATCTGCAACGCCGGGTTTCTGACCTGGAAAACAAAATCGCAAAAAAACATAGCTTCCAAACCATTATTGGTCAATCAAAGTCTTTAATGGAAGCGATTGATCTGGCGAAAAAAGTGAGTGCAACCGATACTACCGTTTTGTTATTGGGCGAAACAGGAACTGGAAAAGAAGTTTTCGCGCAATCTATTCATTACGAGAGTCCGAGGGCTGCAAAACCCTTCGTTGCCCTAAATTGCAGTGGTTTTAGTCCTGATTTACTGGAAAGCGAATTATTCGGATACAAAGCCGGCGCTTTTACAGGTGCCAATAAAGACAAAAAAGGACTACTGGAAGAAGCAAACGGGGGCACATTGTTGCTGGATGAAATTGGTGAAATGAACCTCGATTTACAGGCAAAATTATTGCGTGTACTCGAAAGCCAGACTTTTATCAAGGTGGGTGATACCCAAACACAACAAGTAAATGTTCGGATTTTAGCCGCCACCAATAAAGATTTAAAAGCTGATGCGGCATCTGGAAAATTCCGTTCCGATCTCTATTACCGGCTTTCGGTTTTTACCATCACCTTACCCCCGCTACGCGAGCGCAAAGCAGATATCCCTGCATTGGCAAAGTATTACCTGAAAGAATTTGCGGATAAGGTAAACCGGTCTACACCAAAAATGGATGATAAAATCTTATCCTTATTGAGCGATCATAGCTGGAAAGGAAATATCAGGGAACTTAAGAATGTGATTGAACGTTTGGTCATCCTGTCAGATGGCGATACCTTAAGCGTTACAGCCTTGCCTCCTGAATTTTTTGAATTTGCACCAATAGAAAACGATTATAACCTGCAGCAGATAGAAAAACAGCACATCCAAAAAGTACTCATCCATACCAAAGGGAATAAAACGGAAACTTCACGATTATTGGGTATCGGCTTAACCACACTTTACCGTAAAATAGAAGAATACCAGATTAGGGAAATTTGAGCGAAGGTTGGAGATTGGAAAAGTTGAAAGATTTTGGGTAGAAATACTGGCCCATTATCCCTCTTCCATCATCCATTTTACATTATTCCTATGCGCCAAACCTGATCCATTTATCACCTTCGTGGCCAAAGATAAAAGAACCGGGGTGTAACATTTCGGCAATATCTTCTATGAGTGAAACCGCATTTTCGGCCGTTCTTTCGCGGTTAACATCATCATTCAATAAAATGATACGGTTATTTTGCACGGCTTGCCAATTGGTATTTAATGCCGTAGGCACTTCTCTCATTAAATCGGTTAACGTTTTACCGGGTTGATAATAAATAATAAATACAGCACTAAGGATGTCAGTCTCTAGCATTCCGCCAGCCAGCGAAATTTCTTCTGATAAAAAATAAGCCGGATTGTTGTCCGTATCTAAGCAGGCGACAGGCATTTTATCCATAAATTTAATCTTGTGCTCCACTAAATCTAAACGTTCCTGTAATTCTTCCTGTTTAGCCGCATCAAGGCCAATAAATAAATCGTTTAAAAAAGACATCTGCATTAAATTTATTAATTTGTGCAAAAATAACATTCCTGATCGCATGCGAGGCTCATTTAATTATATATTTTGTCTTTTTTGTATAAGCTTATTCTTTTCATGTAAGGAGCATGCTGATCATCAAGACAAAAAAGTCTTCAATATTAATCTCGATCAGGGGCTAACCTCCATCGATCCGGCATTTGCGCGCAACCAGAATGCGATCTGGATGACCAACCAGATTTTTAATGGTTTGGTACAAATCGATTCCTCCTTGCAAACATTGCCCTGTATAGCCAAAAGCTGGCAGGTTTCGGAAGATGCGTTAACCTACACTTTTAACCTGCGCAATGATGTTTACTTTCATGATGATCCTATTTTTAAGAACGGTAAAGGACGGAAAGTTATAGCAAGCGACTTTGTATACAGTTTTTATCGCTTAATTGATCCAAAAGTAGCCTCCTCAGGCGGGTGGATTTTTAGTGATAAAGTAAAGGATAAACATAATTTTATCGCCTTAAACGACTCTACTTTCCAGATCAGACTGGTCCGTCCTTTCCCACCGTTTATGAGTTTACTCACTACGCAATATTGTTCTGTTGTGCCCAAGGAAGTTGTAGAACATTATGGTAAAGATTTCAGGAGTCATCCTGTCGGTACAGGCCCTTTCAAATTTAAATACTGGAAGGAAGGCGAGATACTGGTGCTTTTAAAAAATGACCATTATTTTGAAAAAGATGCCAAAGGAATGGCACTACCCTATCTCGATGCCGTTAAAGCCAGTTTCATTACCGATAAACAAAGTGGTTTTATGAGTTTCCTGAAAAAGGATCTTGATTTTTATTATAATGTAGATGGCAGCTACCGCGATGATATCCTGACCAAAAGCGGAAAAATGACTTCAAAATACAAAGGAAAATTTACATTAACCAAAAGCCCATACCTGTGTACCGAATATGTGGGGATATTGGTAGATACCAATCTTTCGATTGTGAAGAAATCGCCATTGCGCTTAAAAAAAATCAGGCAGGCCATTAACTATGCGATCGACCGTGACCGATTAATAAAATACCTAAGAAATGGCATTGGCGTAGCGGCAACCTCTGGTTTCATTCCCAAGGGTATGCCCGGTTTTGACAGCTTGGCCGTTCGGGGATATGCCTATAACCCAAAACTTGCCGCTAAACTTTTAGCAGAAGCAGGTTTCCCGGAAGGGAAAGGCATGGGAGAGGTAACCTTAAATACTACTACAACATATAAAGACCTGATCGAATTTATTCAGGGCGAGCTTACTGCAGTAGGCATTAAAGCTAAAATTGATGTAAGCCCAAGTGCCAGCCTAAGGGATTTAATGTCGAAAAACAGTGTAAACTTTTTCCGTGGTTCCTGGCTGGCCGATTATGGCGATGGCGAGAACTTCCTATCTATGTTTTACTCCAAAAACAAAGTCCCTTATGGACCGAATTATACCGCTTTTTACAATAAAACATTCGATCAGTTATTCGAGAAAAGCTATTACGAAACCGATAACGAAAAACGCTTTGAGCTTTACCGCAAAATGGATCAGATGGTAATGGATTATGCCCCGGTTGTTCCGCTTTTCTATGATCAATCGGTGGTAATGCTTCAAAATAACATTAGCGGGTATTCTTTCAATCCATTGAGTTTGATGATTTTAAAACGGATAAAGAAAAACTAAAAAAGCCTCCCGATTTGATCGGGAGGCCTGAACTATATATTTAGATTGGGTTTTATTGTTGAACGCCGCCCATACCTCCTTGTTGCTGATCCTGCTTAACATCGTCGTTTTTGATCTTTTTCTTTTCTGTAAATTTCAATTTACCGAATGAGTAGCTAAAATTAACACCAAAAGAACGCAATGGGTAATAAATATTGGTACTTTGATAAAGTGTACTTGTTTTATTGCCGAGCGTAGTTACAGAGTTATTTACCGTTTTAATATGTAAATCGCGGGTAAATGGATTTAAGGTATTAATTCCTATTGAACCTTTTTTATTCAGTATATCTTTCTTGAACGATGCTCCATAAAATACCATGGCATCTGTTTTACCCTGGTAAGTTCTTCTTGGTGAATTTACCACACCAAACAATTCGAAATTGTAACCTTTACCAAAACCATATGCAGAACGGCCAAAGATGTTATAATTTAAATAGGTACCTGTGCTTACATTTGTTAATGAATTGCTCACCTCGTAGGTATTAACCCCAAGGTTAGTCATCAAAGTCCATTTTGGTTTTGGGTTATAAGAAGCAAAAACGTTAGCTCCGTAAGTTTGCGCTACGCCCACATTAATATAGGTAGATAATGTTTTTTCAAAGCCGTTTTCTTTTAATGGAATTATAGAACTTTCGATTACTCCACCTGTACGACGATAAAATACTGATGCATTAATTACAGATCCTTTAATAAAAGTTGAATAACCCAGCTCAAAATTATCACTTAACTCAGGGCTTAACGTCGGCTCTCCCTGACGGATATTAAACTGATCGCTCTCATTACGGAAAGGATTTAAATAAGCTAAACTTGGTCTTTGTACCCTACGGTTATAGCTTAGTTTTAAAGTTGCATTTCCCTTAAGTGTTTGAGAAATGATTGCACTTGGAAATAAGTTAAAGTAATCGTTTTTTTGGATGCCCGCTTTAGCAGTATTAAAATTGATACTGGTATATTCAGACCTTAAACCACCTTTAAAATTTAATTTTTTGCTCAGTTTAAAGCTGATTACCCCATAGGCAGAGGCTACATCTTGTTTGTATTCAAAATCCTGGTTCGCATCATTAGAAAATTCACTATTGATGTTCCTGAAAATCCCTTTTGCACCAACCTCCAAAGTAGTGGATTTGTTAAACGGATAGGTATAATCTGTTTGTATGGTGTATTCTTTATTTTTACCTGTATTGTTATTATTTACAGCAGGGAACGAACTACCGATAATTTCATTCTGGAATTCTGTTGTATTCCTCCCAGAAGATAATTGACCAGAAATAGTAAATTCTTCCCCTTCTTTTTTGGTCGTATGTTTATAATCAACATTCCAATCGAAATTATTAAAGCCCATATCCATATCACTTTTATTTTTAAAAGGCATGCCATTTAAAACATAATCAGCGCTTCCCGGGCCTCCGTTTGAAAAGTTATTGTATTTTAAATTGGTACTTACATTATTGTAGGCGTTAAAATCATAATCAGCACCAAAACCACCATTATATCCTTGACGGCTCCATTTAGATACCCCGTCCTGAATAATGTTAGTGATGGTTGTTTTCCCGATAGTGTCGGTACGTGTATTATTTTCGAATAAAACTCTCGAATCCTGAGCATAAGCTAAATTGGTACCCAAACTTGCGTTTACGCTTAACCGGCCGGTTTTAGCAGTTAAATTAAAAGCGCCGTTATTTTGACGAGTACCGGCAGCTACATTTACTGTTCCACTTACCCCTTGAGCATTTGATTTTTTAGTAATGATATTGATGATACCACCCGAACCTTCTGCATCATATTTTGCAGATGGACTGGTAATTACCTCCACACTTTTAATTTGTTCTGCAGGGATCATTTTTAAAGCATCAGCAACACTGCTTGCCATGGTTCCGGAAGGTTTACCGTTGATTAATACACGAACTGCGCCACCGCGTAACTGAACATTTCCGTCAACATCAACCGAAAGCATTGGTACCTTACGCATTACATCAGTAGCATCGCCACCTGCATTTGTTCCATCCGCTTCGGCGTTATAAACCATCCTATCGATTTTATTTTCGATAACGGCTTTGGTTCCCTGCACCTGAACATCGGCCAAAGTATTTTCGCTTGATGATATATAAATTGTACCCATATTATTATCGGGTTTTGATGGCGTAGTGGTCACCAAAACAGATTTTGTTTTGTAACCCATAAAACCGATCATTAATTTATATGAATCAGGTGACACATTTTGTAAGCTTAATTTTCCTTTTTCATCAGTTACACCACCATTAACAGATTTATTATCCTTTGTATTAATTAACGATACCGTTGCATAATCAATTGGTTTTTTAGTTAATGAATCGAGTATAGTAGCAGTAATACGTCCGGTAACAGTAGATTTTTTTGCTCCTCCACCAAAGCCGCCACCCGTAAACTGGGCATGTGCGGTAAAAAATAGTCCTAGGGTGAAGGTAAGTAGTAGAAGTTTTTTCATGTTAAAAGTTAGTCTTTTGTAATTAGTCTACGCAAATTGCATTTTGTTACAATTATAACCTATACTTTTCACTCCAACTCTTTTAATTAGTCGGCAAACACTACGCTTTTATCGGTAAAAGGAATCATAGGGGATGGAAAATGGGAAAAGGAAGATGGGAAAGTTAACTTACATTTTCCATCTTACCTCATCCATCTTACCTTACACATTATCTCGAAATATTATTCGGCCTTGAATAAACCATTTGCATAACATTAATATTCCGCATGGCAAAGGCTGCCTCGCAATAGTTCAAATAATAATTCCACTTGCGGATAAAGGTGGTATCAAAACCTAATGCCTTAACCCGCTCAAGGTTCTTATTAAATTCGATAAACCATAAATGTAATGTTCGGGCATAATCTAAGCCCATATCCTTTAAATCAACAAGTGTTAAATCTCCGGTTTCATTTATCGCTTTATTTATCGCCGCTACCGAAGGCAAAAGTGATCCTGGAAAAATGTGCTTCTGAATCCAATCAACCCCGTTTCTTAATTTATCATACCTGCTATCAGGCGAGGTAATGACCTGAAAGGCAAAAATTCCATCGGGTTTTAATAACTCCTGGCATTTTTCGAAATAGGTCTCCAGGTATTGGTGGCCAACCGCTTCGAGCATTTCGATGGAAACAATCTTATCAAAAGTACCTTCAATTTTACGGTAATCCTGAATCAGGATAGTTACCTTATCGGCTAAACCTTCAGCCATTACTCTTTCAATCGCTAACTTCTGCTGTTCTTTCGATATCGTAACCGAAGTAACTTTGCAGCCGTAATTTTTAGCTAAGAAAATGGCATTACCACCCCAACCGCTTCCGATTTCCAGAACATGGTCGGTGGCTTTGATTTTTAGCTGCTTCGCCAATCGATCGTACTTGGCATATTGCGATTCTTCTAAACTTAAGTGCTCCGGAGAAAAGTAACCGCTAGAATAAGTCATGCTTTTATCGAGAAAAGTAGCGAAGAAATCGTTGTTGAGGTCATAGTGTTCTGAAATATTTTTTTGCGATCCGGCCAGTGTATTCGCCCTGCGCACATGGTAAATTTTATTCACCCATTTAAAAAGGTTTAATGCCATAGATTTTACTTTGCTCCCGGTAACAGAAGGTGCATTTTCGATATTTAGGATTACCCATTTAATTACGTTAGTGATATTCGTCGTATCCCACAAACCAACTGTATAAGCTTCGCCAAAACCAATATCGCCATAAAGTGCTATTGATTTAAAAAAATCGGGGTGATTGACCTGGATATTTGCTTCAATTTTATGTTCACCATTACCAAAAACCAGCATTTGTCCGTTGGGCAATGATAGCTCTAATTTGCCCAGGGTCATTTTAGAAAGTGCATTAAGCACTACTCTTTCAAAAAAACCTGTAGATGTTTTGGTAGCGGTAAGCGTATTCATAATCTTCAATCTATTTTATTTGTGGTTTATAGGGCTTATATACGTTACGTTGTAGCTCAGGGTTTTCGGCTTTTGGGTGAAAAGGTATTTTTTTTACCCAAAGTTTAAAAGCCTGCCAGTGGATCATGCCCATTATCTGCAATGGAATTAGTGGAATGGAGAAAAAATACTTCAGCATATTGCTGTTGGTTAAGGCTTTTTTCGCTCCCTTTAAGGTACTGATAAAAAACAGATTACCATTTTTATCCAGGTCATCAATTTTAATATCGAGTGTATCCACCGGTACTTTTAATTTAAAATCGAAGGTATCATCATGATCTATAAATGGGGAAACATAAAAATATTTTGTGGTTATTTTTTTGAAAGTATCGCCCTGCAATTCGTCTTTTCCAAAGAAAAAAAGTTTCATTTCCCGGTAGGTATTACTAATTTCTGCCACGCAACAAACCGGATTGTGCTGTTGGTCGAAACAATAGTAAAAAGAAACCGGATTAAAATTATAGCCCAAAACGTTAAGATTGGTAAGCAGTTTTATTTTCAGCCTAGCACCATCTACCCCGTTTTCTCTTAAATAATCTTCTAAATGCTGACGGGTATTTTTAGTTTGATCGGGATTATCTTTTGGTAATTGAAGGTGTTCTGCATCCCGAAAAGAAAAGAGGTTAAATTTATTATGGCTAAACCAGCGAAGCTTTTTACTCAGCAGGTCCAATTCATCCAGATCGATATAGAACATATACACCCTGTACCAAAAAGAATGTTTTTTTGGCGCTAAGCGATGGTGCATCACTTTTGCGGTATATATGCTTGATGTGAATTCCATTATATTACAATTTACGAAATTTATAGTTCATGTCTCCATTTTGAGTTCGTCATTTCGAGCGAAGTGCAACGCAGTCGAGAAATCTATATCCAGGGCGCGCTCGCTAACTTAACGTCATTCCCGCGCAGGCGGGAATCTTAATACAAGATACAAGCCAGACTAAAGCGTTACGATTATCTTCGATGGGCAATCGTGATTCCCAATCAAGTTGGGAATGACGTAACTACTCTATAACTCTATGCATAAATCAACCGCACTTTTGTACGCATCTTCATGAAAACCATATTTAAAATAGCTACCACAATAATATATCGGTCCCTTATCGTTTAACTTGTGCAATTGCGCTTGCGCCTGCATGGCCGAAACATCAAACAAAGGATGATGGTAATCGATTTCTTTAATAACCTTATCAGGGTTTAAGGTTCCGGTCGGGTTAATGGAAACAAAGTAATTTTGTTTTTTAGAAACACCCTGCAGGTTATTCATCCAATAAATGGTACTCGGCAATAACTTATCGCCCTGTTTTTCTACGCGGTAATTCCAGCTACTCCAGGCTAACCTGGCTTCAGGCATCTGTTTTTCATCGGTATGTACCACTGCTTTATTCAATTGATATTTGAATTTAGAAAGCAGTTCAGTTTCTAAATCCGTTTTATCTTTCACAATTTCGAAAGTCTGGTCGGCATGAGTAGCCATAATCACCTGATCGAATTCGAATACTTCACCTTTATCGTTTTCGACTTCAACTTTACCGTTCTCTAATCGTTTGACTGAAATAATTTTATGGTTGATTTTAATCCGATCGCGGAAAGGTGCAATCAGTTTTTCACGGTAGGACTGACTACCATTTTGCAGGGTGTACCACTGATGCTGGGTATCTAAACCCAAAAAGCCATGATTTTTAAAGAAACGGATGAGGGTAACGGCAGGGAAATCCAGAATCTGTTCCATTGGCGCACTCCACACTGCAGCACTCATCGGAATCAGGTATTGCCAAAGCATATCATCGCTGTAACCAAACTCCTTAAAAAACCTTCCAATAGAATAATCCTGATATACTGGATTATCGAGAATCTCGACACTTTGTTTGTTGAAACGATTAATCTGTATCAGCATTTTCAGGTAGGAAATGTTAAACAGGTTTTTGCGTTGCGCAAATAAATGGTTTAAACCCGAACCGCTATATTCTAACTTTTTAGGCAGAAACTGAACACTGAAAGACATATCGGTTTTAATGACCGGTGCATCGATTTCTGCAAACATTTCAGTCAGGTTTGGGTAAGTCTGATAGTTAAAAACCATAAAACCAGTATCCAGATAAATAGGTTTACCATCCTCTTCTAGTGTGATCGTATTGGTATGTCCGCCAATATAACCGGCTTCTTCGAAAAGCGTAATATCATATTTGTGTTGCAGTTTATGGGCACAACCCATGCCTGCTATTCCTGAGCCAATGATGGCGAGAGTTTTCATAATGAAAAATGTAAGATGGACAATGTAATATTGATGACGGAAGATGTGAGATGGAAGATGGAAATTTAGCAGCCATCATTTTCCATCTTACCTCTTACATTATTTATTCTTTTCAAATAAATAATGGCACACCATCCATTCATTCCCTTTATTGTAATTGAACAGTTCGGCGCAGGACATGTAAAATAACCGCCAGTAAACCCACCATTTTACCGCCTGATCTTTACCGTAGGTCGTTTCTAAAATAGGCATGATTTCCTTTTTATGTTTGTCCATATTGCTTAACCAGGCTTCGGAGGTTTTACCGTAATTGGTTCCATTTACTACCCAATGTTTATCGATCTTGAGGTCGTCGTTAAAGTAAAAAAACAGGTGATTGGAAGGCATAATACCGCCTGTAAAAAAGTATTTACTCATCCAGTCGGTTTCGTCAATCACCTCAAACTTGTAAGCTAGGGTTTTGTGGGTAAATATGTGCACGAATAACTTGCCATCAGGTTTCATAAAGGAAGCCACCTTGTTTAACAGGAATTTATAGTTACGCATGTGCTCAAACATTTCTACCGAAACTACCCGATCGAATGTATCGGCTATCGTAAACGTATTCATATCGGCAGTTAAAACCGTTAGGTTCTGTATGCCGCGCTGTTTCGCCGTTTCATCAATAAAAATTTTCTGTGTAGCAGAATTAGATACGACGGTAAAAGTACTCTCCGGAAACTTTGCCGACATATAAAGCGAAAGCGAGCCCCAGCCACAGCCCAGTTCCAAAACATTTTGGCCATTCTGCAAGTCGGCCCTTTTGCAGGTTAGGGCCAGCATATCATCCTCCGAGGTATCTATATCTTTAACGCCTGCTTTCCAGTAACCACTACTGTATTTTAAGTTTTTGCCAAGGCAATACTGAAAAAATGCGGTAGGTAATTCATAATGCTGTTCGTTGGCATCGGCCGTATTTACCGCGATAGGCGATTGTTTAAGCTCGGCAACCAGGTCCATAAATTTTTCCTGCTGTAATTCTTCGTTGCCCAGCGTTTCATCATCCAGGCGTTGTTTGCATAATTTTCTGATGCCGATACGCAATGCCGTATCCGGAAGTTTGTCGTTTTCTAAAAGTTTATCGTACCACATTTTAAGGTAGAAGGTTAAAAGGTTTAAGGGTTTTTGAAGAATTCAATTATTTCTTCTTAAACCACGGAAAAAAAGCGCTCGTTGTTTGTTGATATTTCTGATAAGCTACAGGTTTGCTCCGTAGGTTTTGCTCTTCATTATTCGGAACGCCGGTAACCCGGGTTAATAAATACAAAATAATAGCAGGGCTGATGATCGCCAGAATACCCCAGGGCGAGGCCAGGGCAAAAATGAAATAAGCCATCCAGGTTAACCATTCGAAAAAATAGTTTGGATGCCGGCTGTAGTACCATAATCCGGTATCGCACACTTTACCTTTGTTACCCGGATCTTTTTTAAATGCAGCAAGCTGCCTGTCGGCAATCATTTCACCAAAGAATGCAATTACCCAAACCGCAGCGCCAATATATTCTAAACCAGAAATAGCTTGTGAAGGATTGGCCGTAATAATAAAAAACGGAATGGCCAGGATAACATTGGATATCGCCTGAAATTGAAAAAATATAAAGAAATTCCGGTCCGCTTTGTCGCCCCATTCTTTACGAAGTTGCGCATACCGCCCCTCTTCTTCATCTAAATGACCAATAACGCGCTGCCAAAGGTGCATACCCAGCCTGAGCTCGGCGATTAAAAACATACCACAGATTAAAATTTTGCGGGGATCAAATCCGTCCGACAGAAAAAAAGTAATCAGCGTAATTACCGGAAAATTCAACGCCCAAAAAACATCAACTACTCCGGCATTTTTGATTTTCTTTGCCCAGAGCCAAACCAGGCCCATAATTAAACAACAGGCAATAAGAGAGATGAGGGCTATAATAAGTAGATGTTTGGTTTGCTGCATAAGGTTTAAGGTAAAAGGTTTAAGGCCAAAAAGCCCAACGAGCAAGCTTATTAAACTTCAAAGCAAAAGCCCCACACCCTCAATCCTACATCCTATGCCTTAATCAGTAATTCTTTAACACCTTCGCCATCTTTTAGTTTGAATAAATGCACCAAAACATAGGCTAAGGTTGCTATGCTACCTAAATATACGAACAAAATGGTCATAGAGATTTTAAGAATAATGCTTTTTTCTTTATAAAACATCCAAAGGGTGATAATGAAGATGTTAGCATAAAAATCCCACAATGTGGCGCGCATCCAGGGGATGCTGCCTAGAAAGTCCCATTGATCGAACAGGTTACTCTCCAGTGAGGTAGCAATTACCTTATAACACATAAAAACCAACAAGGCTGAGAAAACAATTTTGAGGAAGTTGATCATCGGAATGGAAATTTATTTAAAACAGATTGCCCTATATACGGTAAGATAAGCAAAAAGGATTTTATTGTAAAAACCCCGGGATATTCTCCGTGATTTCCGTGCATCCGTAGCTAAAAGTAAATGTGTGTTTTGAAAAGCATGTTGCTGTTTGTTTCGGCTAGGGCAGTCCCGCCATTCGCTACAATCTTTTTGAGGTACTTTTGCGCGGGCACCAGGTATTTGGCGCTTATGAACAGCTGCTTCATGCCTCAGCATCGGCGCGTATTAAAGTTGCTGCAAACAAAAAGGATTTTCGCTGCTGTCGGGTTTAGATGGGGTAAAACTGTGCAAGAAACAGCATCGAAGGAGAATCATCAAATGAAATTTATACTATTCCTTTAACGGGCTCAAGATGACAATTTGCACCGTTAATTCCGTGATTTCAATGGTTCCGTGGCGAAAAAAGACAAGGCCTATTGAGTGAACCAAATAGGGCAAAAAAAATGGTCTGTGAAGACACAGACCTTATAATTGTGTAGCAACCCTTTGCTTACGCTCAGGGTAGCAAATTAATTAGCTAAATATGTTTTCAACCTCTCCTTAAACCTTTCTGATCTTAATAATACGCATCCAGTGCAATACCTTCATTACCGGATAGGTTGGATCAAATTCCCACCATTTGGTAGCAAAGTTAGGACTGTTTGGTTTTTTGTGGTGGTTGTTCTGAAAAAGCTCACCCATCAGCAAGAAATCCCAGGGTAATGAATTTTTGCTATGGTCGTCGTTATCGTGATTTGAATAGCCATATTTATGACCACACCAGTTTACAATTGCGCCATGCAGCGGTCCCATTAAAAAGTGAATAGGCAACAATAAATACATCCACCAGTAATTGGCAAAAGCCACATAAAAGCCGATATAAAACAGCCCGCATGCAATTCTCCAGGCCCATGAATTTCCAATCTTATCAACCATCGGCCATTCAGGATAATTCCCCTGAAAAGCTGGTTCTGGCTGTATCTTAAATTGCAGGTAATTCATGTACATATTTTTCGTTGCAATCATCATCCCGAAAACATCCTTAAAAAAATGTGGAGAATGTGGATCTTTCTCTGTGTCGCTGTAAGCGTGGTGCATCCGGTGCAGAATGGCATATGCACGCGGGTTTAAAAATGAAGAACCCTGCGAAATCAGCAATACCAGGTAGAAAAACCGTTCCCAAAAAAGCTCCATTTTAAACATCTTGTGTGATGAGTAACGGTGAAGGAAAAAGGTTTGGCTAAACAGGGATAAAAACCAATGGCAAAGAAAAAAAATGAAGATGATCATGTATGGGGTGTATGCTATATAAACGTATTTTGAGGGCGTTTAGTTTTTCATGGTGTATAAAAACTAGGCTGGTTTAAGCGTTTAGACAAAAAGAATCCTGTTCCAGGGTATAGAACAGGATTCCATTTTTAAATTATTTTATTATCTGCCGAAATCGTCTTGAACACGTACGATATCGCTTTCATCTGATGGGTTTGAAGCATCAGTATGTTGCCATATTTCAGCCACAACACCCCAGTCTTCCAAACCAATTAAACGGTGGCGTTCGCCTTGTTGTAATTTGATCTGGTCTTTTGGTGCGTATTTTTTCACTTCACCTTCTTCATCTGTTTGGCTGGTTTTGATACCAACTGTACCCGTAACCACTTGCCAGATTTCAGCTCTGCGGTGGTGATATTGCCACGAAAGACGTGTATTTGGTGCAACGATTAAAATTTTCGGGCTTAATTTACCACCAATTTTAAGGTCTTCAACATTTAAACCATCAAAATAAGTATCGGCAAATTGTTGCGCCTGCGCTTCGTCTATTACAAAGAAACCACCCCAAGGACGGGTTTCATCACGGTTTACTACATTAAAACCTTCAATTTTTAAACGTTGTGCTACGCTTTCGAATATTTCTTTTTTGTCGTTTGTCATTGGTAAAATATTAGTTTTTCTAATGATTGTCGAGGCGCACAGGTATGAATTAGTCGCCTGTGTGGTTCTATAATTTGGCGCAAAAATAAGCCTAATAAATTAAAAAAGCCTTCTTGCGCCTTTTATTTTTTTAAACTCAATTTACGAATTGTCTTAAAACCCGCCTATACACTGGTTAAAGGCTGTAAAATTACTGATAAAAACCTTTTAGTAAGTGTGATATCCCCCTTTGCTTTAGTATGTTTGATGAACAATAAATAGCTGCTAAAAATGATCCAAAAATTCGTTACCTATATTTTCTTTTTTCTTGTTTTTACCCAAAAAATTGCTGCTAAAGTTTACCTTATCAGCAGTGAAAAGGAATTGAAGGCAATTGAATCTATTTTGGTTCCGGGCGATGAAGTAGAAATTAAAAATGGAAATTATAACAATTGGGCGATAGCCATCAGCGCTAAAGGTAGCCTGGCCAAACCGATTATTATCCGTGCAGAGAAATCGGGATTGGTTACTTTTTCAGGGAGCATTACTAAACCGGTTTTTAAAATTTCCGGAGATTATATTTTTATAAAGGGGATTAATTTCAAAAATGCGGTACTAAGCAAAACGGGTGTGCTCATTGAACTAAACACCAGCAATAATTGCAGGATATCAGGCTGTAATTTTTCTGCAAATCAAGTTCAATCGCAGTTTACGCCCTTGGTAATCGTATCAGGTAATGGCAGCAATAATGTTATAGATGGTTGTAGTTTTGTGGCAAATGTCGATAACCAGGATGTGCAGGTTAAAATCACCAAAGAATCTTATCCGAAATTTACGCTGATTGAAAATAATATTTTTAGTGATAAAGTGAAGGTGAGCTGGCCAAACGGTAATGGTGGTGAGTGCATACAGGTAGGTCAAGACCCGGTATTGCTGGGAAATCAGCGTCCCGAAAGTACTGTACATAAAAACAGGTTTATCCACTGTAATGGCGAAAACGAAGTGATCAGCAATAAAAGCAGTGGCAATAAATACCTGAACAATTATTTCGAAGATAACGACGGGGAACTGGTGATGCGTGGCGGACATAATTGTGTAATTGCCGATAATACATTTAAAGGTGGTACAGGCGGCATTAGGATTAATGGAACGGGGCACATGGTGATCAATAATAAAATTGATGGCATCCAAACAGCCATTCGGTTAATGTATGGCATGGCAAAAGGAAAAGAAGAAATTGGTTTTTATATCGCAGCAAGCAATTGTACGATAAAAAATAACACCCTATCGAATGCCACAACCGGGATATTGATTGGCGATAGTAAGGATGCAGACTGGACAGGGAAATTCGATATTAAAAGATACCCTTCACCAGTAATGCAAAGTGTTGCTCCTTTTGACAATATCATTGGGGAGAACCGTTTTAAAAATGTAAAGGCTGAAGTGGTAAAGCGGTAATTGATTAAAAAAGGGATTTTTTAATTACTCATTGGATGCGATTGTCATGTCGAGATAAACAATTAAAGCACATAAACTGTTTAAAAATTGGCAAAAGGTCGTCATTTCGAGCGGAGTGCAACGCAGCCGAGAACCACGTAGTGCTCAGCGAAGCTAAATCTAAATACTATAGATCTCTCCATTTCGCTGCGCTTCAGTCGAGATGACGACTTTATTTAAGGATTCTATACTTGATAATCTTTTAAATTACTGAATCTTATTCACCACAAGATCATCGAAATAAATATAGCTGGTTTGGCTTGAGCCCCAAACGGCTACATCTTTTCCACCTCTAAAATTGTGGAATGATAACCTCTTAATCAAACGTTGTGCATCGTTGGTCGTCCAGCGGATAGATTGATCCAATACCGTTGTTCCATTGATGATTACTTGTACCTGTCCATTTTTATTCGATCCGGTATTGCTTTTCACATAAAGATGAACGGTATAAGTATCGCCTTTTACCAGGCTACCCGATGAAGGGTAAGACTTGCCGAAGGTATCGCCGCAAGGGCCAGCCATATCTCTGTGGTAAACATAGGGCTGAAAAAACACACGGCTACCGGTATTGTACCACATTAAGCGTAAACTTCCTCCGTTTCCGTCGCTGGCAATGTCGCATCCGGTATTACCCTCCCCAATCAGGAAGCCGAAGCCAACTTTTCCACCCCTGCTCCAATCGAACTGGCTATGGAAACGTACTTTAAAGGTAGCCTCGTATGCTGAACCATCTGATATGTCAGCACCTGCGATTAAACCATTTGAAACAGAATTAGGTGCAAGGGTAGCCCTGGCCCAATTACCCGAAATGTAGGCCCTGCTTTCGTTCCAGCCCGTTAAGGTCGCGCCACCAAAATCGGCACTGGCTTCGCCATAAGTGTATGTCCCATCGGCATGGGTAAAACCGGTATTGATGCTACTTGGAATAGCTTCTGTAGTCGCTTTGGCATTTGATTGCGCGGCAACATCGATGTTTTCGGGGATTGATTCTGCTACTTTTTCTTTCTGGCAACCATAAAGGCTAAGGGAAAATATAAGCACTAGTGATGCAATAAAATGCGTTGAATTCATTTTCTGACTCATGTTAATTTTAGTTTAGATTTAAATTTGGTTAGTGATTTTTTTTCGGGTGAAATGCAATATCCTATCCTTGATAGTTTATTACGGATTTAATTTGGTCGCTGTTTTTTATTCTTGGGTTAGCTTGATCTGATACCCTAACCTAATCAAAAATGTAATCCCAAACAGACGACAACGACCTTAAAAACAGCTAAATGGGGTTTAACTGATGTTACAACGATTGAAATATTTTCGATTAAAGTATTAGAAAACCTTGTTTTATAATATGGCGTAAGATTCGTGGATTTTTAAACTGCAGTTCACAATTACTTTTTTATAATCCCTGGCTTCAATATCGCCATTAATGAGTTTCACCAGCAACATAACAGCCTGTTCGCCTAAGGCCTCGGGATTTTCTTCGATCGAAGCAATTGGCGGAGTGCTGAGATAAGTTATAATGGGATCGTTACCGAAACCAATACATTCGAGTTTTTTAGCATAAGGATGCTCAACCGAACGCAAAAATTTAATCGTATCGAACAACAACTTTTCTTTAAAAGCCACTAAAGCTGTCGGTCCGTTTTCAGGATCGTTAAAAAGGTTTTTAATGGCCGCCAGGGTATTTTCATCATCAAAATCGGTATAGGCCACATGGTTGGCATTAAAAGGGATTTCGTTATCCTTAAGTGCATTAATGTATCCGGAGAATCGATCGTGACTGAAATTAACCATTTTTGGTCCGCCCAGGTAAGCTACTCTTTTATGCCCGCGGTTAATCAGGTACTCTGTAGCCATATAACATCCCTGGTGGGTATTACCTAATACTTTATGGCAGTTAAGGTTAAAGCTCGGATTGCGGGTATAATAAACCACAGGGATCCCGATTTTCTCGAATTGATCGAGGTGGGCGAAATCAGAGGTATGTTTGGAAATGGCAACAATTAACCCATCAACCCTCGATCCTAAAAGCGTGGCCGCAGCGGTCACCTCCATTTCAAAATTATCGTGCGATTGACTGATAATAATATTGTAACCGTTTGTTGTAGCCAGCTGTTCCATGCCATAAATGCTACGCGTGAAGAAATGGTCGGAAAGATTGGGCAGTATAATGCCAATAATCCTCGATTTACGGTCTCTAAGCCTTAGCGCAGAAATATCGGGCGTAAAATTTAATCTGGCGGCGAGTTCTTTTACCCGAAGCCTGGTACTCTCTTTAATCCGTGGATAATCTTTTAACGATTTGGAAACGGTAGAAATAGACAGCTTTAATTCTTTTGCAATTAATTTTAATGTAACAGGTTTATTTTCCATAGGTAAAGGATGTTTAAGCGTTACAATGTGGTTAGCGTTTGGTGCCTCGTAACCTTTTACAGGTTAGGGATTAGGGGTTAGTGTTTATTATATATAACTAAGCACTAACCCGCTAAACAATTAACTATCTATGGAATCTTATCCAGGGCCGGAACATTGTTTTCATAACCGGTGTACCCTTTATTTTGATTGATGCGGCCTTCTGTATTAAAACGCTGCGCTGCTGCCGGAACCGGCCAAAGCACGTGGTATGGAGAAATCCTGAAATTTACGCCCAATACAGTAGGCACCTTGTTGCGGTAAAAATCATTCTTTTCGATAATCCTGTCGTAAAAGAAATTATTATCAGAGAAAGAGGCAAGGTTATAGGTTTTTCCGTTGTAGGCAGGCTTTCCAGTCGTTGCGAAGATATAGGCAATGCGGGTAAGTTCTGTTTTTCGCGGCTCCTCATAAAACAGCTCTCTTGCTCTTTCATCCAGTATGGTGCCGATGTTAATTGCCGAAGCATCGGTTAGCAAAGCTGCATTGGCCCGCGAGCGTACCTGGTTTAAATCTGCCATGGCCAAAGCAAGGTTGCCTTTCCAATAGTAAGCTTCAGCCCTTAACAGATAGGTTTCGGCCAAACGGAAGATATACCAGTCGGTATTGGTTCCTCTTGGCGGCGTCCAATATTTATCAGCCGCAAGTGCATTGGTAGAATTGATAAAAGTTTTATAGTGTGGCCAGCCGAAAAAATGGCGGATGGTATCTAAACCTTTGTTCAGAAACATGTTATTTACATTGCCGGGGGTCACATCTACCAGAGGTTTGCCATATAACGCTCTTTCAGCAACGTTACTTCCTGTTTTAATAGCAGGATTGTTATACACCAGGTCGGTCATGTTCATCCACATGCCTGGGGCGTGGCGGTAATCGGTATTATCTGTCCAGATGTTTTTGGTACTATAGGCGGTACCACGGTAGCGCCCAATCCCTCTGCCGTACATTAAAGTTAAGGGTATTTCTACATTAACGCCATCAACAATGGCCTGGGTGGCACCAGATGGTGTTTTCAAATTGGCAAAATGCCAGGCAGGTACGCAGTTACGCATTACCTGCGATCCCAAATCGGTAGCACCTGCAAGCGTTTCTCTGTCGATGGTTAAAAAAAGTGCCTCACGGTTGGCAGGAATGGCCTTGTTATCCATCCGGTGCAAATCCCAAACCACATTTTTACTGGCATCACCAGCGGTACTCCCGAAACGGTTCCGCATTAAGCTATACGTCCCACTGTTGATGACATTGTTGGCTGAGGTGATGGCTGCATCAAAATCACCCAAAGCAAGGTTAACTTTGGTCAGCAGGTGGCTACACGCACCTTTGGTAACATCACCACGATCTACATTATCTTTCAACCATTTTTCGGCAAATAAAAGATCTTCCTGCATTTTTTTTAATATCACCTCACGGCGGGTAGAAAAATAATCCAGTTTAGGGGAGGTGATATCTTTTAAATTCAATGGCACATCGCCAAATTGGTGTACCAAACGATAATAGTAATAGGCACGATAAAAATAGGCAGCACTAAGAATAGCATTTTTTTCGGCCTCATCTTTATAGGTTACATTGTCGATATAGGTAATAACGGTATTGGCCATACGTACCCCTCTAAAACCTTCAGTCCAGTAAAACCCGATCCTGTTAAAATCGGGGTTATCCAGGTTGGCATCCGGTGTTATCCGGGTATCCATATCCTGGGCTTGTGTGGTTTTATCCGTTGTTCCATCTACAGCAACTTCCGAAAAGATAGATTCGGTAACGATCGGTGCCATATCGCCTGTAAATTCTCTCCTCACATTGGCTCCAATGCCTGCAATAGCCGCTTTCATCGCCGCTACACTCGTTAAAGCGGTTTGCGGTTCCAGTTGCGACAATAATTCTGAATCCAGATTTGATTTTTTACATCCATTTGCCGACAGCAGAAGGGCCAGGGCCACAAACGGAATTATTTTTTTATATGTGATATTCATCTTCTTCATTTTTTAAAGGGTAACATTCAGTCCGAAAGTGTAAACTCTAGGTGTTGGAACAGGATTTCCGTTATTATCTGCAGTTTGCGGATCCCATTGGTTCCAATTTGGGGCATATACACCCGCATTACTTACATTGGCATATATTTTTGCATTTTGTATCCTGAGTTTGCCCAGAAAATCTTTTGGCAGGCTATAGGCGAGTGCAATGGTATTTAACCTGATGAACGAGCTTTTACGGTAAGCATTAAAACTAACCCCACTTAAACCCGAGTTTAGGCGGGCATAATCATTAAGGGGATTACCTGGTGTCCAATAAGGGATAACATAAGAGCTCGATCGGCCAAAACCTACACTTCCGGGCTGGTTTTTGGTCTGGTTATCGGCCCTAAGCTGTCCCCAGCTTGAGATAAGCTGGAATGAAAAATCGAAATTTTTATAGATATTAAAATCGTTGCGGAACGACCAATTGAACCTTGGGCTTTTGTAGCCGATAAACTGTTTATCCAGATCGTTGTACACATAATTTCCATCCACATCCAATAATTTAAAATCACCTGGCTTAATGCCCTTGTTAAATTTATTGGCTTCTGCTACTTCATTTTCCTGCCATACGCCTAAAATTTGATACTCCCAAATTACATCGATGTCTTTACCAATAAACCATCCGTTACCCGGATCATCATTCGGTGTGGCCAGGCCAACAATTTTATTGCGGTTAAGCGACAGGTTTGCTGAAGTGCTCCAGGTAATATTTCCACCTGTAAAGTTTTTACTGGTGATGCTCAGCTCAAACCCCCTGTTATTTACACGACCTAAATTGGCAATAACATTTGCATAACCCGATGCAGATGACAAGGACTGGCCGATTAAAAGATCTGATGTTTTCTTATCATAAAGTTCAATAGATCCGTTGATTCTATTGTTCAAAAATCCAAAATCCAAACCAAGATTCAACGATTTTGTCTTTTCCCATTCCAGGTTTGGATTACCCAAACGCGGGCTGTTTACCACGGTATTCACCTCTCCTGGTGTACCGCTACCGCTAACGGATTGATACTTGCCTCCGGTTAAAGTCTGGATGGCAACATATGGATCAATGACGTTGTTCGCATCCCTGATTTCTCTGTTTCCATTGATACCGTAAGATAGACGCAGTTTTAAAAAGTCGATCCATTTAACCGGTTTCAAAAAGTTTTCTTCACTTACGGTCCAGGCTACCGCCGCTGCAGGGAAATTAGCCCGTTTTTTAGAGGCTCCAAAAGCAGAATACCCATCTCTACGAACAGAGCCTGTTAAAGCATACCGACCTTTGTACGAATAATTCACTCTGGCCAGTAAAGCATCGCCCGTATAAACTTTATCATCGCTGCTTACGGTTGGTTTATTACCGCTTTGAATGTTATGAAATCCCAATACATCAGTTGGTGCAAAGCCTTCATTACTGGCGATGGTATACCAGGTAGAATATTTCTCGGCATTGACCAATAGCGTTACATCAATGTTATGATCTCTTGCAATAGTCCGGTTCCATTTTAAGAGGTTATCCAGCTGCCAGTTGTATCTGGTTTCCTGTGCCCTTGATGCTGAACCACCAGGTATGGTTACATTTGGATTTTTAGAAGACTGGTGATTAAAGGTGCGGTACTGATCTAAACCCGGACTAAAATTTGCCTGGTAAGTGATCCCAAACGGCAATTGCACTTTGGCATAAAGACTACCGAACAAAGTGCTTTGTTTTTGCAACCTTGAATTATAAGTCCGGTCGAGAAAAGGATTACGGGCATTGAGGCCGTTATCATCGGTAGGGATTCTTCTTAAAGAGCCATCTGCATTATAAAAATCGCCGTAAGGAGATAAATCTGGCAGTTGCGAAAACTGGGCTTCAATAGCTCCCTCATCGCGGTCGGCAAATTGCAGATTCATACCCAGCGTTAAAAACTTAGCCGCTTTACCTTCCAGATTTAACCGGGTACGGAAGGTACTGAAGCCTCCTCCGGCAATAATGCTTTCGTTTTTAAGATAACCTAAGGACATGTAATAGGAAACCTCTTCTTTTTTCCCGCTGAGGCTGAGGGTATGATCCTGGCGTTGGCCGGTAACAAAAAGCATATCGTACCAATCGGTTGTTTTTCCGGCAAGATAATTGGCCTTTTCGTTAGCCAAAAGACCCAGACGGCTTAACCAAAGATCGGTTGGATTGGTGGTGGTTTGCCCGTTTAACCATTGGGTAAGCGTTACGCCTTCTGGCAGGTTATTGGGATCGTTATAAATGTAAGGTGGATTTACCCCGCCACTGCGTTGTACATCGGCACGCCAGTTCAAAAAACCTGGACCATCGTACACAGGTTGATCTTGAGCCAGGGTAGCCATCCCGAAGTTTGTATTTACCGTAATGGTTGGTGCACCGCTTTTTCCTTTTTTGGTGGTAATGGCGACTACACCGGTTGCTGCTTTTGCTCCATAAACCGCAAGCGAACTTGCATCCTTAAGTACATCAACCGATTCAATATCATTAGGGTTAATATCAGACAGCTGACCGATAAAAATAACCCCATCTAACACAATCAGCGGTGTTGTGGTCCCCGTTAGCGTTGTTTTTCCGCGTACGAGCAGATCTCCGCCACCTTTAGCGCTATTGTTAAAACCAACCGTTAAACCCGGGATGTTACCACGAAGGATATCGGTAACACTATTTGGATTTTCGTTTTCCAGCTGCGTGGCTTTAATGCTCGAAACCGCACCGGTAACATCTTTTTTCTGTGCAGTACCGTATCCAATGACCACTACATCGTTAAGGCCTTGTGCACCGTCATCCATCGTAATATTGATGGTGCTTCGCCCATTTAAGGTCACTTCTTGTGTGGTAAAACCGATAAAGGTGAATACCAGGGTTTGGTTGCCATCAGGAACCTTTATGCTATACTTACCCGCAGCATCGGTTAAGGTTCCGACCGATGTATTTTTTACCCTTACGCTTACGCCCGGAAGCGTGATCCCTTTATTATCTTTAATGGTACCCACAATAACGGTTTGGGCAAAAGCGCTAAAACTCCCGGACAGCACCAGCAGCAAAACCGCTAAAATTTTTGCTTTACCTGCGCAGATACGCCCGAGGTATAGCAATACTCCTCTTTGGTTGTAAATTTTACTCATAGTTATAGTTTAGTTAATGATTACCTGTGAAATTTCAGATCACAATAAGTTAATAGCAAATCGGCTGCTGAAATTGAAATGGATATTAGCCTGAAAAAAAAGGAATAACGCTGGCAAATGGCTGCCTTGCTTGACTCTTGAACATGGATGATTTGGTTAGACTTATTTTATCTAATATAAAAACCCGCAGCGCCAGATATAAAAAACTATAATCAGAATAAGCCCTAAATCTGCGTCAGATTGAATTTACAACGATGTAATTAATTTAGGGTTTTATATTTATGGGCACGATGAACCACAGATGGCACAGCTAAACACGGCTCTTGTTAGTGTGATTTACTTAGCCACGGAAGCGCAACGAACACCGAATACATTTGTCATGAAAAGCAGAGCCTAGTACCTTTCCCTTTCATGAACAGCGCTCAATACTATCATTTTTCTGATACCATCATGCAATTTAACTTATTTTGATAATAGCAGCTATTTGTGAAATTTTGCCTCACAAAAAATAGTACATATCATGGAATACAGAAAACTAGGAAATACAAGGCTGGAGTTATCAGCAATCGCATATGGCGCCTTTGCCATCGGTGGCAATATGTGGGGAGGAAACGAAAAAAAGGATTCTATCGAGTCAGTTAAAGCATCAATAGATAATGGAATAACGACAATTGATACGGCTCCTTTTTATGGCTTTGGACTTAGTGAAGCGCTAATCGGTGAAGCCATTAAAGGGTACGACCGAACTAAAATACAATTATTAACCAAATTCGGCCTGGTTTGGGACGGTAGCAATAATGGTGCAGGCGAACATTTTTTTGATGCACAAAACGATGGTAAAGCGGTACCCATTTATCGCTACGCTACAAAGGCATCGATTATTAAAGAGGTTGAAGACAGCCTTAAACGCCTGCATACGGATTATATTGATCTTCTTCAGCAACATTGGCCCGATCCAACAACCGAGATAGATGAGGTAATGGAGGCCATGGCACAGCTCATTAAAGATGGTAAAATACTGGCCGCCGGGCTTTCGAATGCTGATCATGCATTGCTGGAAAAAGCTGCTGCTGTAAATCTGCCAGCATCAAACCAGGTACCATTTAGCATGCTCAACAGGGCTATCCAGGATGATTTAATCCCTTACACATTGGAAAATAATATCGGCATTATTGCTTATAGCCCAATGGAAAGAGGGCTGTTATCGGGCAAGTATTTTGAAAAAGAAAAACTTAAAGCTGACGACCACCGTAATGGATATTTTAGTCAGTTTGATCTTGACGCTGTTAAAACATTTCTGGAGCGCATTTCGCCATTGGCAAAAGAGAAAAATGCCAGCATTGCGCAATTGGTCCTGCGCTGGACAACGCTTCAACAAGGCATCACCGTTGTACTGGCAGGTGCCAGGAATGCTGAGCAAGCGGTATCAAATGCAGCTGCAATGGACTTTGAGATCAGTAAGGAAGAGCTTGCCTTTATTGATGGTGAGCTTGGGAAAATTTGAGATTCATCTATCTGCGGAGGAAAAGTTTCAGTTCTTGCACTGGTTTGAGTTAAATAAACCCGATTGAAACGGATGCCAATTTCCTTCAAATTGGCAGGAGGAAAAGCGGGACAAAAGGTGCCAAAAACAAGGAACCATTCATTTCCAGTCAACGATATAGATGATAATTCTTAGGTTTAGGAAATGAAAGGACAATAAATAACGTTATTGAAACAAAAACGGGTGCCTCATATCGGACACCCGTTTTTTTATTTATGGTCGATGTACCACCAACCACTTTAATACCTGCTTAGTAACCTGGATTTGGAGTCAGGTTAGGATTATTTTTGATTTCCGAAGTCGGAATCGGGAACAACAAATGTTTGGTTTGCAAAGGCTGGTTTACACTTTTATTAATGTGGCCAACAAAATTATCGAAACCATTAGTGGTTTCGTTATATACTTTACGCAACCTCACCATATCAAACCAGGTAATGCCTTCATAACATAACTCGTGCCAGCGTTCCCTCCATACGGCTTCTTCAAACTGTGTCTGGCCCAAACCTGCCAGATCAGCCAGTTGTGCTCTTTTCCGCACAGCATTTACCGCAGCGTAGGCCGCAACATTCGCACTACCATCTGCCCTGTTCTGCGCTTCAGCATAAATTAAGAGTGTTTCTGCATAACGGATCTGTGGAATATTCAAATCGCTTCTGCTGGTACCCTCCACCCCTAACGTTCCATTTGCAATCAGATCGAAATGTTTAAAAACATAAGGTTTACCACGGTTAATCAGCGGCATTTTAAAGCCATCGGTATAATAGTCGGTAAAGAAATAACCATCTCTGTTTTTAGCCCTTAAATCTCCGGCCTCATACGAGCCATAAAAACTGGCAGTTGGGATAGAAGTTCCAATTCCATCAATTTTAGAAACCAATGGCTGGTGCAATGGCAGGTATGACGACTGTAAGGGGTTGCCAAATCCGGCAGCATCATTGTACTGGATGCCGAATAAATGCTCTACTTTATTGTCATTTTTTGCATCATGCAACGCTCCGTAAGCTGGAAACAAACCGAGTAATGCCGGATTTCCGGTTGAATAATCGATGACCTCTTTCGCTTTATCTGCAGCTAATTTATAATAAGCTGCACCTTTGTTAAGGGGCTGTCCGGCCATGGTTAAATATACTTTTGCCAGTTCAGATTTAATGGCTGCTGTAGAAACACGTCCACTTGCATCCATAAAAGGCAAACCAGCTGCCTCTGCAGTCACCAGATCATCAACAATCTGTTTGTAAACCTGCTCCTGCGGTGTGCGGGAAGGAGAAAAATTGGGGTCGTTAGGACTGGTAATTGGTTTTGTAATCAAAGGTACATCACCCCATAAACGCACCAGGTAAAAATAGGCCCAGGCCCTGATGAAAGATGCCTCGCCCAAAATCCTTTTTTTCTGTGCATTATCCATCGGGTTAATGCCCGGAACTTTATCCAACACCAGATTGGTTTGCGCAATTACCTTATAGAAACCGTTCCAGGTTTGGTTAACATGAAGGTTTGTTCCATCATAAATCAGAGAATATAAATTGTTCAGATCGGAGTTTTGCGCGGTTTCAGTTGATTGTATCCCCGTTGGTGCATCCAGCATTTGCCAGTTGTTGGAATAAATACCAGCACCGGCCCCGATAAACCTGATTTCTGCATAAACCGCGGCAATACCTGCTTCTGCATGTTCTGGTAAAGTATAAAAACTGCTGGGCGAAAGATTGGTGGGATCTGTTTCATCTAAAAACTTCTTACATCCCGAGTTCCCGATGATAGCACCGCTTAGCAACAACAAAGCAGCGATATTTTTTATGTTTATTTTCATTTTGATATCCTTTCTTTAGTTAATGTTTATAATCCAATGTTTAAGCCTACCATGAAAGTAGTGGGCTTTGGATAATCGAAAAATGTTTGGCCTTGTGCAAATGCATTTCCATAAGTGGTTACCTCAGGGTCGTTACCGGTATACTTGGTGGCCAGGAAGAAATTCTGAACAGATGCATAAACGCGGAGTTTGCTTAAGCGTAATTTTTCGACAAGTGTTTTATCAAAAGTATAACCGAGTAAAAGATTTTTACCACGGATGAAAGAACCGTCTTCTAACCAGTGGGTATCCACGTTGGTTACATATCCGGCAGATTGATCCCTGATGGCGGCAATCGGTGTATTTTGATTCTGAGGAGTCCAGGCATTTAATACGCTGGCAAAACTATTGGCCTGTACCTGTCTGTCTTCACCGGAGTGATGGGTCATATTCAACACATCATTACCATAAGAGTATTGGAGCTCTACAATCAGCTCTAAATTTTTATAGCGGAATGAGTTGCCAAACGATCCCCAGCCTTTTGGCGTTCCGTTACCAATAATCTGACGGTCGGCATCTGTAATGGCATGGTCGCCGTTTACGTCCAAATATTTAATATCGCCCGGAAGCAAAGTTTTACCGCCACGGTAACTTACATATTTAGCTGCTTCTGCCCTTTCGGCTTCGCTCCAGGTTCCTAAACGCACCAGTCCCCAGAATGAGCCCACAGGCTCACCTACCCTGATAATACCCGTTTGGTTGGTGAAATTTGGATTACCCACACCAAAAATATCGTCAGGCGTAGCCAAAGAAAGTACCTTATTGCGGTTAAGGGAGATGTTAAAGCTGGTTTTCCAGGTAAAATCGTCAGTTTGAATGTTAACGGTATTGATACCCAGATCCAAACCTTTGTTCTGCATAGACCCGATATTTTTTCTGATTACTGAGTATCCTGTGGTACGTGGTACAGGAGCATCCAATAACATATCGGTTGTTTTTCTGTAATAAAGATCAGCCTCTAAATTAATCCGGTTGTTAAACAAACCCAGTTCTAAACCAGCATCAACCTGTGCTGTTTTTTCCCAAACCAGATCAGGATTTGCTAAACGACCTATACCAATACCGGTTACCTTACCATCATTAATAATGGCAGAGTTATTAACCAGTGTGGCTAAAGACTGATAAGCAGGAAGTTCTGAATTACCACTTAAACCGTAACTGGTTCTTAGTTTTAAGTTTGAAATGGTTTTGTTCCCTTTCAGAAAATCTTCATCTGAAGCTTTCCAGGCCAGTGCTGCCGAAGGGAAAAAGGCGAATTTATGGTTCTCTCCGAATTTGGACGATCCATCAACCCTACCCGTAAAAGTCACCAGGTATTTATCTTTAAAGGCATAGTTTAATCTTCCAAAATAAGAGTTAAAAGCCGATCTGTTGCGGCTGGAGCCCACCGTAATCGATTTACTCCCAGAGCCCATATTATTGTTCCCGTAAAAATCGGTTACAAAATTCTCCGCATGACTGGTATTGCTGAAGAAACTGGTGGCCTGCCAGGAGATACCCAATAAGGCATTAATGGCATGCGATTCGGCAAAACGTTTGTTATAGGTTAAATAATTTTCTAGCGACCAGAAAGTTTCACGGTCATTGGTCACATTTGCTGTACCGTTCTGCCCGTCAGATATGCCGTATAATTGTTTGGCATTGTACTCGTTAATGTTACGGCTTACAACATTAGCCCCTAACTGGGTACGAAACTCTAAATCTTTATTAAAGCTAATGGTAGAATAAATGCTTCCCAAAGCAGTTTGCGTGATCATTCCATATTTTTGATCGGTTAAGATATGCACCGGATTGGAGCCTCCTTCTGCCCAAGGAATCAGTTTATTATCGCCCCACTTGCCATCTGCCAGTTTAATCGGGAGAAAAGGAAATGCTTCGGTAATCATGCGGACTGAGTTTAAACCACCTGTTCCCTGATCAACTATGTTTTCATCCTGGTTATTGTAGCTCAAATTACCGCCAACTTTTAACCAGGGCTTAATTTTGCTATCGAAATTAAATCTGCCCGAATAACGTTTTAAATAAGAGTTCAATAAAAGTCCCTGGTCATCGCGATAACCTGCAAAAACGCCGTAGGTGCTATTTTCGTTTCCACCTGTAAAACCCAGCTGGTGATTTTGCGAAAGTTTGTTCTGTGTAGATTCTTTTAACCAATCGGTGTTATATAATGGGTTTCCATTGCCATCGAAAAACTGAGGTAAAGCTATTCTCGATGCTTTTGGAACAGGTGTAGATGCATAATTTCCTGCTGCCCATCCTACCGGATCGTAAACTTTAATGTTCTCGTAAGCCAGGTCCTGCACTTTAACATACTCGAACGCATCAAGCATCTTCACATGGTGTGCGGCAAGCGTATTTACGCCAAAATCTGCATCATAGGTAATGCGCTGTGCATTAGCAGATCCTTTTTTGGTGGTGATTAAAATTACGCCGTTGGCTCCCCTTGCGCCGTATATGGCGGTCGAAGAAGCATCCTTTAACACTTCTACTGAAGCGATATCGCTGGGGTTAATGTAATCGATAGCGTTACTGTTCTGCGTTTGCGACCCCACTGGCAAAGCCACACCATCTACCACATAAAGCGGATTGTTACTCGTGTTGATGGAGCTAAATCCACGGATTTTAATGTTGGTCTGACCGCCTGGCCTACCCGAGTTGGTATTTACCTGTACACCGGAAATACGGCCAGCTAATGCCTGGTTTAACGATGAAGAGGGGCGTTCCTGTAGTTCGCTGGCTTTTACCACACCAACAGAACCGGTAAGATCTGTTTTTTTCACGGATCCATAACCAATTACCACTACTTCATCTAACTTATTGGCCTCGGCAGGTACCATTTTAACGCTAATATTGGCTTCATTGCCTACCGTAACATCTTTATTTTGATAGCCCACATAAGAAAAGCGGATCACATCGTTTGGGTTGGCCTCAATGCTGAATTTACCAGCTTCATCAGTTACAGCAGTTTTACCTGAAGAAATGTTTTTGATGCCCACTCCTGGAATAGGCATGTTTTTTTCGTCTGATACGGTTCCTGTAATTATTTTTCGGTTTTGGATATGCACTAAAGGCATACTTAGCTTGGAAAACCCTTCGGATTTTTCAGCAACCAGATTCATCGAAAAAACAGGGCTATTGAGCAAAAAAAGCACGGTAAGCCCTGAAATCTTTAGTAGATTGATTTTCATCGGTTTTAGGTTTAGTAAATGGTTAGTTAATAATATAATTCAACTGCTAGAAGCTAAAACGTTTTATCAATTATTCAATAAAAAACAATTGACGGCAAATAATCATGTTAATCAGAAGGCTTGGGGTTAAAGGCCATTGCGTGATGGGAGATCGTATTTTTAAATTGGTTAAAAACTACACGCAAATAAACTACACAGACATATACTACACCATAAGGCATAAATGCACCTAAGCTCATCATCATATTCGGTTGTTGATAAAACGATTTATCAACTCAATATTAAATATTTTATCACAAAATCAAGAATAATATTTTGATGATTAGAAATACTTAATCGTATAAATCCGATTACAGTATGATTACTTTTACAGGGAATATTTTTTTTGAATTAATATTTAAAAACAAGCCGCATAAAATCGTTATAAACGACCTATCTATCAATTACTTAAATATAAAACACCAGAATTAATCAGAATTTTTAACTTTTTTTCAGGTGGAACCTGCTTTTTTATCTGGATTATATTTGTACTGCAGGTTTAGAAAAGGCTTAATTGTTGCTGGGATGAAAAATGCTTGACCGAATGAAAATCATCCACCTAAATTCTGAATAGCAAACCGGGCTTTCAGCTGTTTATCAGTGAAAACCCGGTAGTTTTATGTATCATGAATGGTATCTATTGCCTAATCAGCCTTATTCTTCTCCACTATTTTTCATTTTCATCAAAATGGCATAAGCATTTTTAACCACGATATTATCCAGTTTGGATTTCGAATGTATTGCTGTAAACCCATCAAGGCTGGTACCAATCTCAACAGGGATCATTTTATAGTGGTTACGGCCAAGATCTGCAAAAACATAATGTTTATTTTCCCATTTCACGACAGCATCTTCCGGTACAGCTTGTACAGCTGCGCTGGAAACCGAAATAACGGCATTTAAAAATGTTCCAGGCAATAATTTGCTATCTCCATTTTTCAGGTCGCAATGCACACTGGTAGTGCGGTCGTCTTCGATATTTGGTGTAATGAGGTGGATTTTGGCCACATATTTCTGATCTGGATTTGCGGTAGTTGTACACAAAATCTCCTGACCAATTTTTAGTTGTGCAGCATCCCTTTCGAACACAGTAAGGTTGGCATGCAATGCGTCCGGACTGATCAGTTCAAACAGAATATCTGCAGAATTTACATATTTACCTGTATTTACGTTTACCTTGGTTACATAGCCACTGATGGGGGCATTAATCCGGATACTCCGGCTGATATTATCTTCGTTTAAGGTTAGGGGATTAATTCCTATGAGCCTTAATTTTTCTGCAAGCGATTTAACCAATACCTTTTGATTGTTGAACTCACTTTCGGCCTGCTGAAAGATTTTATCGCTGGTGGCCTTGGTCTGGTTTAATCCCTTTTGCCTGGTATAATCTGCCGAACTAAACTTCAGCTTGTTTTTTGAAGTGAGGTAATCCTGCTGTAACTGGATGTACTGCTGATCTTCGACAATAGCCAGCAAACTCCCTTTTTTAACCATCATACCGGGAATGAGTGTCATTTTTTTAATGTATCCACCCATTGGTACACTTACCGAGTAGGTATTTTCTGGTGGCACATCCACCACCCCGTTTACATTAATGGTATTACGCAGTACTTTTTCTGTCAGCTTTCCGAGTTGGATATCTGCATTTTTCACCTGTTCGGCACTCAACTGCACCTCATCCGTATTTAGGTTTTTTGGAGTTTCTGCTGCCTTTTCATTTTTTTCCGGGCTACCACATGCGATCAAAATAGCGATGCACATCAATCCACTTATCAGTTTATTTTTCATTATATCTTATTTGTCTGTTGCTGTAATTCTTTCAATTGCAAATGCCGCTTCATTAAACTGTTGCACTTTATCATAATATTCTGCCTTTAACTGTATCGATTGGTTGATCAGGATCACCCAATCGAGATAAGCAATTTCACCTGCATTAAGTTTTGCTGTAGCTGATCTGATAATGTCGCCTGCATTGGCCAGTGAAACCTTTTGATAAGATCCGATCAACCGTTCCAGCTGCTGGTAACGTTCCCTGGCATTTTCCAGTTCGTTATCTAGGGACTTTTTAGTCAGCTCCAGTTCCCGCTGTTTCTGCTGTATTAAAATTTCCGAAGCTTTGATCCGCGACTGCTGCGCCCCAAAAAATATAGGAATTCCCACACCTACACTAACCGATGAAAACCGCTTGCTCTTATCAAAATACTGCTCAGCGCCTGCATTATTGCTCTGCCAACCCACAATACTTGAATTGTTGTAGCCAAAATTTAATGATGGCATAAGTTTGCTTTTTTCGAGTGCTTTTTGTTTTTGGGCAAGTTCCAGCTGGGCTTCGCTCAGTTTAATTGCAGGACTGTTATCTGTCTCAGCTTTTAACAAGAAATTTGCGTGATAAATGGCACTGTCTGTTGCAGGTTCTAACAAACTTTTACTATCCAGCAAAAACCTAAAGTGGTTGAGGTTTTGTGCATAATCCGTTTTCAATACTTCGAGCTGATTGGCGATCTGTTGTTTTTGGTTTTCGGCCGTTCGCAGTTCCAGCACATCCACATCGCCCGATTTAAAGCGCTGGGAAGATTTATTCAGAAAAGCACTATACACACTGTCGGCCCAGATTAACAGTTTACGTTTTTCTTTCAATAAAATAAGATTGTAATAAGCAGACTTTATCTCCGTTTTAAGGTCAAGTTTTTTTCCATTTACCTGTTCTTCGCTGATTTTTACATTGATTTTATGTACCGCATGCTGCCTGGCATAAACCGTAGGGAAATCTAAACTTTGCACCACAGAAACCTTATTGTCGTTTGCAAGACTGTTGAACTTGCCATAGTCGAAACTTACCGCGGTTTTAGGTACATCGAAAGTGGTTTTAACGAGCTGCTGATAATATTGCACTTCAGTTTTTGCTATGTGTAGCAACACATTGTTTTTCATTGCAGTATCTAGTGCTGATTTAAGACTGATCTGCTGCTGGGCATTGGCATTTTGCAAACCAATAATTATAAAAATGGCGATAACGGCCAATTTTCTTTGCTGACGGAAATAACTGAAACCTTTTTCGAATAATATATACAACATGGGTAAAACAAACAAAGTTAACAGGGTAGAAACCAGTAGTCCTCCGATTACAACTGTAGCCAGGGGTTTTTGTACTGCGCCTCCGGCACCAGTGCTAATGGCCATCGGGATAAAGCCCAGGGAAGGAACCAGGGCCGTCATTAACACCGCACGGAGTTTTGATTTGGTGGCATGTATTACAATGCGTTTAACATCAGTCCAGCCTTCTTTTTTTAAACGGTTAAACTCTGTAACAAGTAAAATCCCGTTTAGTACAGCAACCCCGAACAGTGCAATAAAGCCTACCCCGGCAGAGATGCTAAAAGGCAGATCCCTGATCCAAAGGGCAAGTATTCCGCCAATGGCAGACAAGGGGATAGCAGTGTAGATCAATAAACCCTGCTTTACTGAACTGAAGGCGAAATATAAAAGTAAAAAGATCAGTAACAGTGCAATGGGTACCACAATGGCCAGACGTGATTTAGCGGCCGTCATATTTTCGAAAGAGCCGCCATAAGATATGGTGTAGCCTTTAGAGAGGTTTAATTTTTGCCCGGCTTTTTGCTGTAGTTCCTCAACAATAGACTGCACATCTCTGTCCTTAACATTAAAGCCGACAATAATTCTTCTTTTGGTATTTTCTCTTTGAATCTGGTTTACGCCTTCTACTTCTTCGATATTGGCAACCATACTTAAGGGAACCTGGTTACCTGATTTGGTGAGTACCATCAGATTTTCTACATCACGCATATCCTTTCTGGCGGCTTCATCCAACCGCACTACCATATCGAATCTTTTTTCGCCTTCATACACCTGCCCGGCAATCTGTCCGGCAAAGGCCGTATTTACTACACGGTTTACATCGCCTACATTTATACCATATTTGGCCATTCCATCACGGTTGTACTTAATAACCACCTGGGGCATTCCGGTAACCTGTTCTTCGTAAACATTAATGGCACCGTTTACCGTACCGATAATAGCGCCCAGCCGCTTTGCATAAATGGCCAGCGAATCGAGGTCTTCACCAAAAATCTTACACACTACATCCTGCCGTGCACCGGTCATCAGTTCATTAAAACGCATTTGCACAGGGAATTGGAAGCCAACGGTAATCCCGGGGATAACTTCCACTGCTTCGGTCATTTTTGCACTGAGTTCTGGGAAAGATTTGGCCGATGTCCATTCTTTTTTAGGTTTTAGAATAACCATCATGTCTCCGGCCTCGAAAGGCATAGGGTCTGTTGGCACTTCAGCACTTCCAATTTTGGTCACTATTTTCTGTACCTCAGGAAATTTTTCCAATAGAATTTTCGAAGCTTTCTGGGTAGTCTCGATGGTATTGTTCAGGTTACTCCCGGTTAATAAACGTGTTTCTACTGCAAAATCGCCTTCTTCTAACTGTGGGATAAATTCTCCACCCAGTGTGCCCATAATGAAAACAGAAATGGCGAAAAGGGATAAGGTAACGGCCAATATGGTTTTGGGGAAATAAAGCACCTTACCCAGTACAGGCTGATACCGGCGTTCTATCCATGCCATTAATTTATCGGTTAGATTTTTTTTGTGGCTGATTACTTTGTTCAGGCACAATGCAGACATCATGGGTACATAGGTAATCGAGAGTATAAAAGCACCGAGAATAGCGAAAGCAATGGTCCAGGCCATAGGCTTAAACATTTTGCCCTCAATGCCTTCCAATGATAAAATAGGCAGATATACAATGAGGATAATGATCTGACTGAATACGGCCGATTTGATCATTGAGCCAGTTGATTTTTCAACCTCTGCATCCATCTGGTTCTGATCGATCCGGTTAAGGGTTCTGAAATGTTTGCTGTGCGAAAACCGGTGGAGAATAGCTTCCACAACGATAACCGATCCATCAACAATGAGCCCAAAATCAATAGCACCAAGCGACATTAAATTGCCGCCAACCCCAAAGGTGTTCATCAGTATAATGGCAAACAGCATGGATAGTGGGATGACCGACGAAACGATCAGCCCAGCACGCAGATTGCCTAGAAAAAAAACCAGAACAAATATTACAATCAGTGCACCTTCCATTAAATTGGTTTCCACTGTACTAATGGCATTATCTACCATCTTGGTCCGATCGAGAAAAGGCTCTACCACCACACCTTCGGGCACCATTTTTTGGATCTCGGCTATCTTATCCTTTACTCTTTTTACTACAACCGAAGAATTTTCGCCCTTCAGCATCATGACTACAGCGCCTGCCACTTCACCCTGTGCGTTATAAGTCATTGCGCCATAACGTATTGCCGAGCCGTATTGTACTTTGGCTACCTGCCCCATCAGCACGGGCATTCCGTTATCAAGGGTTTTCACTACAATTTTCTCAATATCAGCCAAACTTGTCGTCAGTCCTTCGCTCCTGATGTAGAGCACAGTCGGGCCTTTTTCAATATACGCCCCTCCGGTATTCTCATTATTTTTCTCCAGGGCATCAAAGATCTCTGCAATAGTTAATCCATAGGCCTTAAGCTGATCTTGTTTTACAGCCACTTCGTACTGTTTCAACCGTCCGCCAAAGCTAGAAACCTCAGCAACACCGGGTGTTCCCAAAAGCTGTCTTCTTACAATCCAGTCTTGAACGGTACGGAGTGCCTGTGCATCATACTTACCTTCATAACCTTTCCTGGGCCTTACTACGTATTGGTAAATTTCGCCCAAACCGGTTGAAACAGGCGCCATTACCGGCGACCCAATACCCTGCGGAATTTCCTGTTGAACCTGTTGCAGGCGTTCGGCAATCTGTTGCCGTGCCCAATACACATCAGTTTCTTCGTTAAAGACAATAGTAACGAGTGAAAGTCCAAAGCGTGAAAAACTTCGGATCTGTTTTAATCCTGAAATACTGCTACAGGATTGTTCTATAGGAAAAGTAATTAGACGTTCAATATCCGGCGCGCCCAATGAAGGCGAAACGGTGATGACCTGTACCTGGTTATCGGTAATATCGGGAAGGGCATCAATAGGTAATTTGGTAACTTCATATGCGCCCCAGCCTACAAGCGAGAGCACGAATAAAGCAATAATCAGCTTATTCCTAACGGAAAAGCCAATGATCTTATTCAACATGATAATTATTTTAAAAGGATCGACATATTATCCCATAAAGCCGTTTTAAAAAGGGCAAGGGAAAAACTAGCATAAAAATAGGTAGGGATTAAACCGAAAGAATCGGCGGACGGAAAAGGCTTCCGAATGTAGGATTGTGGTGCATACGCTGGTAGCTGAAAGCAAAATCATCTAAAAGACTCAGACACACCGCTTTTAATAAAATAAACTTTTCTGCCGGCACACCAATTGAGATGATATGGTGGCCATCTATTTTTTTAAACGGCAGTTTCATATCCTCTTCTTCGTCATTATCATTCAGATCCTGTCCAAAATAATGCATCTGCAAAAAATCGATAAAACTGATCTGTGCATCGATATCATGATGCTGGATAAAATGTACAATAAGTTGGGGTGCCTTTATAACTTCACGAACAGACGTGTTAAAGATCAATATGGGGAACAGTAAGAAAAGGATAACTTTGTTCACGCTGCAAATATAATGATGAGCTGGTGTAAAACAAACTGCAATGTTTATCATGTCTGTTACCAAACCACTAACACTTTTCATTAATGCCGGGTTAAGAAATGAGAAAGCCCCATATTTCTATGAGGCCAATTATTTTGTCTTATCAGCATCCACGGATAAGACCAAACCAAACAAACTAATGAAATTAAAAGACAAATAAGTTTGAGATTTGTTTTAAATATTGATTAAATTTTAAAAATATAATTCCAAATATGCTTCCTTCGATCTGTATTTCGGGATTTTCTTCACCATATTGTATTTAGCCAACCCTTGGTAATACCGCCAAAAATTATTCTTCCGGCCATTAGTTAACAAATGTATGCGCCCCTCTAAGTTATTGCGTTCGATATGGCTATCAATAAGATCCAATTCCCTTACAAGATCGGTATCCAATAATTTTTTATGTGTAACCATATTGGGTGCGATTTTTAACTTATACCGCCACGGTTCGTTAAAAACATACCTAATTTCTTGTTGACGTGTTTTAACATTGTACATTTCAACTTGGCTAAAGCAAGCTTTTTCCTGTTCAGTAAGGTCTAAATTGCTGCTCTCCCATAAATATGACGAGAGTTCGCGCAGCAATTGCTTTTTGATTTCATATCCATACCTTCCTTTACGGCGTTTTTTTCGTTGGAATGTTTTATCGTGGTGGTATTCAACTGTATTGATCTTAGCAAGTAATGCGGTATAAAACTCTGCTCTTACGCTAAATGCAATATCTGCTCTGAGTACAAAATATCTTTTCCAGCCTCTTTGATAGGGTTTATCTAGAGGTACCATCGGCAGTGCACGCCTTTGTATCCAAAGCTCCGATCTTCTTTTACTCAGCCGGATAAGTTGTTTGTCGCGATCTGTTTTTACCAACCGCTTTTTCTGCCGTGCGCTTCTAATCTTGCATGGCAGTTCATGTGTGTCCATCGGACTTCCATTTAATTTCCTTTAACTTGAATGTGGGTCTCAATTCGTCCTTGAGTAAGGATATACCCCTTGATTGGAAAATAAAACATTGTGCAATAGCAAATTGAATACCTTTGAGGCAGCCAATCAAATAAAAACAAATTATAGTATTTTATCGCCTATTAGGCAATTTGGGAAGGGGAAGATATGTAGATATATGCTGTCATAATTCCTAAACATTAAAAAGATTGTTCATTAGGATGACACAAAGTTAATAAATTTTCGGAATTTAACAGAAAGAAGAAATTCTGTTTTATACTCATGGCGCAAAAACCACTGGCAATATAAGCCCTAACCTAAAGAATAATGTAGCCCAGGTAAGTTTATTCTATATGTTTTAGTCCTACACCAAATTTAAAACCAGATTTTATATCCATCAGAAAGCTGATATCAATTTACTGTAAAACTTATTGTACCTGAATCTGAAATATTGCTTCTTGCATCTCTGGTAATTACTTTCCAATAATACACATTTCCCGGAACTACGCTGATATCAGAAGCTTCCGTAACCATCTTATTGTCGATAATCGTATTCAGGTTATTGGCAATTGTACCG
Organism: Pedobacter sp. GW460-11-11-14-TSB4; assembly: GCF_059423705.1. NCBI lineage: Bacteria > Pseudomonadati > Bacteroidota > Sphingobacteriia > Sphingobacteriales > Sphingobacteriaceae > Pedobacter > Pedobacter sp. GW460-11-11-14-TSB4. The sequence continues at coordinate 41,148 of NZ_JBWKYI010000022.1, read as the reverse complement.
AAATAAACACTATAGCCCACAATATCTTTATCGGGATCTGCTCCAGACCATTTTAAGTTTACTTTTCCATTAACAGCTGTGATTTTTTGGTTCATATAAGGCGAAATCATATCTGCAGGATAAGGTGAAAAGGATATCTGACCGGGACCGGCATTAAAAAATTTCCAAACCTCGCTTAATGGTGTTTCACTTGATCTTGTCGACAATGATTTTACCTGCCAAGAATATGGTGTATTCAATAATAAATTTATGTTCTGCGATACCGAAGCCGTACGCATTGTAATAACTTGATTGGTAAGCAGATTTTTTATGATCAAATCATAACCTTCTGCATTTTCTGCTGGCTGCCAACTAAAGGCAACAGTACTTTCTGTGGCAGTAATATTGGTTCCGGTTAAACATGGTTGATCTTTTAAAGGAAGAAGTAAATTTGCCTTCCCAAGCAAAACATCAGGCTCGCCAGGGTTTTTAGCACATCCAGCAAAAATGGCAATTACCAAAACTATTACTACTATTCTTACTTTTTCCATACTTTAAATATTGTTGTTTTTGCCGCCAAACGAACCTTTACCACGTATACCCCAGGCACCATTTGTGAAAGCTGTAATGTAGTGGTGCCTGAATTAATATCGTGTTGTTTATTGTAAACCTTTTTTCCAGAGGCATCTACTATCTCTATATTGGCTTTGCCAGTTTCTGCTTCTTCCAGTAATATATTTAACTCATCACTAAAGGGATTTGGATAAGCCATTAATTTATTACTTATCAGTATCTTATCAGTATAAATGCCTTGACAAGCCATATCTGTTTGTACCTTTAAGTTGTTTATACCATTTACCAGTTTAAGATTGTACGTTGACTGGGACGTACTATAAGTTTTATCATTAAGTGTAATCTGATAATTTTCACCTCCCGCAAGTTGGAGTTTCACTATTTTATTATCATTGTTAATAGCAGAATATACGGTTAGTGGTGGTGGTTCATCGATAGCAATGGTAAAACAACGTTTAAAATCAGGTTGTCCATCAATGGTAATACAAACGGTATATATAAATCGGCGAAGATCATTAAAAACAATACGATCATTAAATTGGCCGCTTATTGGACCGTATCCTGTGATGGCCACGCGGTAAGGCAATTTCTCTTTTGCGGTAATTTCAATTGAACCGCTGTTGGCACCGGGACAGGTAGAAGAGGTACCTTTTATAACAAAATTGTCCATTGGCAAATTGAATGCGGTTACCGCAATATTAATTATTGAGGTACCTGCCCCGCCCTGGTTGTTTGCAGTAATAATATAATCTGCAGCAGCAGATTCTTTGGTGGGTGTACCGCTTATGATACCGGTTTTGCTATCAAGCACTAAACCTATCGGTAAGGCCGGACTGATAGTGTAACCGTTGAGCGAAATCCGTTTTAACATCGAACCGTTATATTCGCTGAAAATCACACTTCCTTTTTGATCGACCACAATACCCATCGGCGTCAATACACCCGCAGCAGTGCCTACGCCGTTTTTTGAGGTAAAGGTGCCCATTCCAGCCAATGTAGAAACCTGCCCCGCAGGGCTTATTTTACGTATACGGTAGTTCAGGAAATCTGCCACATAAACATTGCCTAAATCATCTACCGATATACCGTTTGGTCTATTAAATGCAGCGGCGTTGCCTAAGCCATCGGCATAGCTAGCTGTTCCGTTACCAGCAAGCGTAGTTACGTTACCAGTGGTAGAAATTTTCCGGATCAGATTGTTTTTGCTATCCGAAACAATAATATTCCCTATTGGATCAATGACTAAACCCGCAGGGCCTAAAAACTGCGCCTGCGAAATGTTGCCGTCCCTGGTTCCTCCAAAAGGACTACCGGCAAAGGTTGTTACAACCCCTGTCTGGGAAATTTTGCGGATCATATTATTCCCATTATCACTTGCATATACGTCGCCATGTGAATCGACCACCAGCCCCATGATGTTATTAAAGCTCGCGTCGTTGGCACTTCCATCATTAGAACCAACATTACCGCTGCCGGCAAAATGGGTAACCATCCCAGATGGACTGATTTTTTTTATCATCAGTCCGTTACCTACAGCAACATACAGATTTCCGCTGGCATCAATCGCAATTGCACTAACGTATGAACTTCCGAGAAAACTGAGTGCTGCAGTTGGTACCAAGGTACTAACTACCCCATCTGCCGAAATTTTGCGTATGGCTGAAGTTTGGCCAGCAACCAAATAAATATTATCAGCCTGATCGATGGCCATATAAGATGGGTAAAAAAATGATGCCTGGCTTATAGGGCCATCAGTAGCGCCATACTCAAAGGTTCCGGCGTAGGTCGTTACGTTTGTATATATCTCTTCGGGTACCACACCTCCCTGAACCGTAGGAGCAATACTTTTACGGTACGGTTTACATTAAAAATATGTTTATTCTCATAGCTGATCGTAACCGGGGTTGCTTTGATCTTAAGAAATCCCATTTTTCTGCCTGTTCCGATACTGTTCTTAACCAAAATATCACCACTTCCTCCAATGCCCAGTACAGCTACTATTTTGGTATCCGATTCTACATTATAGCTGGCAGCTGCCCTTCCACCGAAACTTACCTGGTTTGTTCCCAAAAATCCAGATCCGGATATGGTAATACTTTGTCCGGAAGCAGCTGCCTGTGGCATAAACGATTCGATATACGGACCAGAATAAACAAAACCAGTTTTACTTACTTCTCCTCCGGGAGTAATAATTTTCACATCACCCGATCTGCCCATGCCTACAATTGCAGTAATCTGGCTATCAGAATCTACAATAAATGAAGCAACTGAAATGCCACCTAAAGAGAGCTCTGTTGCTCCGGTAAAACCAGTTCCCGAAATCTTGACTGTTTCGCCATCTTTTGCAGTTAACGGACTGAATGCTGTTATAATGGGCGCGCCTGGAATGGTTACTTCTATCGTAATTTTTGCAGAACTGGATCCAGAAACGTTATAGGCTGTAACAGTATATTCTTTTAGCGTAGCCTCTTCTGTTGGAGTACCTGTTATGGTTCCATCAACATTGAGTTCTAAACCTTGTGGCAATGTAGGCGTAACCTGGTAGCCCACAGTACTTATCTTTTTAATCTGATGATTATACATATCTGCCACGAAAATATCGCCAAAACCATTGGCGCTGATCTGATAGGGCAGTTTAAACATGGCCAATGTACCTATCCCATTCTGATTGCCCTGCTTACCATTACCGGCAATAGTAGTTACATAACCGGAAGGACTTACTTTTCTGATAAAATTATAATTCTCTGATACAAAAATATTGCCGCCGCCATCTACTACAACCCCTGCAGGCTGATTAAAGCGGGCATCTTTTCCCTGCCCATCAAGTGTAGCAAAACTATTGCCTGTTCCGGCGATCGTGCTCACAATCCCATTCTCGGTAACTTTACGCAAAAGATTCCCAGTATATTCGACAACATAAAAATTGCCCATTCCATCTGTCGAAATTCCGTATGGCCTATTAAAACTTGCAGCATTTCCAACGCCATCTGCACTGCCAATACCACTACCTGCAACGGTACTTACCAAACCCTCCGGCGTTATCTTTCTGATCTTATGATTAGAAACGTCGCAAACAAATATATTTCCGTTAAAATCGGTTACAATACCAGCGGGATTATTAAAGCCAGCTGCAGTTCCCTGTCCATCAGCACCGCTTGCTCCCCCGCCAGCTAAAATAGATACTTCGCCACTTGGAGATATCTTCCTGATCAGGCTGGTGGTATAGTCACTTACATATACATTGTTGTTAAGATCTACGGCTATACCCATTGGTGAATTGAAGCTCGCAGATAGACCTGTACCGTTTGCCGATCCTGCTTTACCGTTCCCCGCATAAGTTGAAGTTAGCCCTGCAGGCGTAATCTTTCTGATGACATTGTTCTTACTATCTGTTACATATACATTTCCATCTTTATCTGTGGCAGTTGAGCTTGGAAGATTGAAGAATGCGGCCAGTCCAGTACCGTTGATGAGTCCTTCGTTACCACTTCCTGCATGAGTGGATACTTCAGAGTAAAGGGCATTTGGAATACGCCCACCAGAATTTTTGATTTCGATAGGTGTAATTTTTGTTCCAGCTAAAAAAGATTTTTTTGCATCGATAGAAATATTGGGTAAGGGGAATTTAAAACCGGAAATCGCTCCAGTTCCATTTGGTGTTGTGATGATAATACTACCTGAGTTTGTATGCTCAGCCAGCACAACTTCTATTTTCTGATCGGAAATTACGTTAAATGATTTTACCGGGGCTCCACCAAAACTTATAGCGGTTGTACCTGTTAAATTGCTCCCTGTTATGGTAATGGTTTCGCCCGCTGATGCCAGTACGGGAGAAAACGAGGACAGAACCGGTGGCGCATCATATTTAAAACCATCGATTTCTCCAGCACCATCTGGTGTTACCACACGTATTACACCAGACAAACCATTGGCTACAGTGGCCTCGATCAGGTTATCGGAAACAACCTTAAAACTCAGGGCAGCCTTGCCGCCAAAACTTACATTTGTGGCATTACTTAAAAATTTACCTGTAATGCTTACCAAAGCGCCCGTTTTTGCATTTAAAGGCGAAAAGGAGGTAATAGTTGGCGGTGCCTGTAAGGGGTTTGGATTGTTTCTTAAAAACGACAGCGAAGTATAACCGGTTGTGAGGATATCGACCCGGCCATCACCATCGATATCTGCAAGCACTATTTTTGGGTTTTCAGCACTAACTGGTATTTTAGCCAATTGTCCGAAAACATCCTTATCAAATGTGCCATTCACCGAAGCATTCCTGAAAATCGCCACAAAATTCTTACTATTATCTGCAAAAGCAAGGTCTGGTCTGCCATCGCCATCAATATCAGCTATATCAATTTTTGAAAGACTGTTTTCCAAAGGCTTTACCATCAGGCCGCCAAAGCTCACATTACCAGGTGTGGATGCATTTTGGGCAAACAGGAGAAAGCCCGAACCAGAGCCACATCCTACCACAGCATCCAACCTGTTATCCCCATCAATATCAATAAGATTAAAACATAAGCTATTATTGTAAACGGTAATTTTTGTACCTAAATCGAAACTGATATTGCCTGGTACAGACTTGTTCAACATGATCACAAAACCTGCTGGCATGTTGCCAACGTATTCTTCTAGAAATGTAAGATCAATCTTTCCATCGCCGTCGATATCGCCTAACCTAAGATCGTGTATACGGGTTTTACTGTAAAGTGTTACTGGGCTTGCGAATGATATTGATTCGATTTGCCCCATAATGGAGGTGTTCTTAAAAACCATTGCTATATAACCCGAGCCCACAGCTATTAGATCTGCCTTCCCATCACCATCAACATCATTCACCAAAACTTCCTCGGCCGAGCTATTGTATTCCAAATTGATTTTATTGACAAATGAAATGTTTCCATTGGTTGTTGTATTGATAAAAATCAACAGTCTATGATCAATAGTTAACAAAAGGTCTATTTTGCCATCGCCATTAACATCTCCTGTACTCACAAAGTAAACCTTTCCGTTAACACCAAGATCTATTTTGGAAGCAAAGGAACTGGCATTTAAAGCGCCAGGGCTAGCTATGTTGCGATAAATTGAAATGCCGTTTCCGTTTGTATTAGAATTTGAGACAATTAAATCAGGTTTCCCATCATTATCCAGATCGGCAAACTTTGAATTATTGAAATACTGTGGTCCAGATATTTTGAATTCTGGGTCAAAATCTGAGCTATAGATAGCTTTCTTTGATAAGAATGGAGAATAAGTAAACGGAAAAGCAGATCTTCCGGTATTCAGGCTTTCCCTGTTCAATACAGAAATCTGTTCGTAAGCACTTCCCTGCGGAACCTTAACGGTAAGCTCATTGCCACTTGCCTTGGTTACAACAGCTTTTGTTGATCCGAAAAAAATATCGTTGTTTGCGGCAACGGCCGAAAAACCGGAACCTTTTATCTGCACTGAAGCATCTTTAGAGGCAGCTAGAGGGCTAAAGGAAGTGATTTTGGGGACAGAAGTATTAACTACCCGTTGACTAACGTTTAAATAAGCACAAATTACACCCGAAGACCATTTCGAAGTTAAAATATCTGCTACGCCATCTGCATTCATGTCTGCAACAGCAATATCAATACCGTCAATTACTATTCCACTCGTTAGGTCAAAATCGATAACTGTTGAACTGATATTACGAAAGACCCGAGGCTTTCCAATACCATCATAGGTAAAAAAATCATTCTTACCATCTCCATCAACATCCTGAATAAACACAGTACTAGGATAAGGAGAAGTAGAAAAAGATTTCGCCAAGCTAAAATTCAGATTACCTGCTGAAGAACTATTCTTGAAAATACTAACAACACCAGGCTCTCTTGTTACACTAATAAAATCAGGCTTTCCATCCCCATCGATGTCGCCTGCATCATAACAGCCTTCGGCCTTAAAACTAACCTTGGCAGCAAAATTTATCTTACCTATACTGGAGGTATTACGGAGAAAAATTACCGAGCCTCCGTTGCTTACTGATATATCGACCTTTCCATCACCATCAAAATCCTTACAGCTTAAATAATAACCATTGTCTGTCCCGTTAAAATCCATAAAACTATCAAAAGACAATATTTCGTTTATTGAAGTATTTTTAAGGATAGATATTGTTTTGTTATAATATGCAACTGTTGTAGCTACAATATCAGGTTTTCCGTCCTCGTCAAAATCAACTACATCGATGTGGGTGCATTCGCCTGCTGCTCTAAAACTTGACAAAGAATCAAAACGTACATTGCCAGGGGCAGATCTATTGATAAAAACAAAAATATTTATGTTGTATTGCCCGGTAGCAACGATATCAAGCTTTCCGTCGCCATTTAAATCTGCAACGATTACATTTGTTGAAGCAAGCCACAAAGATTGCTGCATTTCAAAGGCAATGTTTTCATTCTTATTTGAGGTATTTCTAAAAACATTAATGGTTCCCTGCTCAGTATTGGTAACTGCTACATCAGGTTTTCCATCGCCATCAAAATCTCCAATGGCAAAATTTTTCGGGGCATTCCCTGTGGTAAAATTTTGTCCTGACGAAAAATCATCGGCTGTAATGCTCCCATTAAACGGTGAAGTAACCATAAAGGAAGTTTTGGTTTGCGCAAGAAGACCGTTTGATCGGTTGAGGACCGTTATCGGCTTATTGTTGGCCCCACTAGGAATGCTAACAATAAGTTTGCCTGCTGTTGCTGATTTAACCTGCGCCTGCGTTGCTCCAAAGAAAACGGTATTAGATCCAGCATTAGGGTTAAAATCTGTCCCCAAAATCTCAACATCAGAACCAACTGGCCCTGTTTTGGGATTAAAGCTATTGATTACAGGTACTTGGGCAAACGAATAGGATAAATTAAAATGCAGAATGCAGATTAAAATAGAAATAAGAAATTTCTTCATTAAATGGAGCGCTGTGTCAGTTTGTTTGGTAAGACGAAAATAAAGTTATTACCCCAATAAAACAATAGTACGAACAATGTAAATTACTAGGTATAAGCTAATTTAATGATCGAATATTTTAAGAATTGCGATTCCCATTTCAAACAAAAGGCACCGAAATTTCCGGTGCCTTTAAATGTTGCGTTGTATTTAAAATTAATTCAAATCAAAACGATCTAAATTCATTACTTTATTCCATGCAGCCACAAAGTCTTTTACGAATTTGCCTGCTGCATCTGCACTGGCATATACTTCTGCAATTGCTCTTAATTCTGAATTAGAACCAAATACCAGATCGGCACGGGTTGCGGTCCACTTTGGCTGACCCGTAGCACGACTGCTTCCAATGTAAAGTTCCTTATCTTCAGCAATGGCTTTCCATGCGGTTTCCATATCTAATAGATTTACAAAGAAGTCGTTGGTCAGCTGACCTGGTCTTATAGTCAAGATCCCATTTTTAGAACCATCGAAATTGGTATCGAGCGCACGTAAGCCGCCTATTAACACCGTTAATTCAGGTGCTGTTAAAGTAAGCAACTGGGCTTTATCAATCAGGAATTCTTCTGTAGGAACCGGAGATTTTGAATTACGGTAGTTACGGAAACCATCAACAACAGGCGCTAAATAACCAAAAGATTCTACATCGGTTTGTTCTTGCGAAGCATCCATTCGGCCTGGTGCAAAAGGAACGGTAACTGAATGCCCTGCAGCTTTTTCTACTGCAGCAGCACCCGCCAGTACAATTAAATCGGCAAGCGAAACTTTTTTGCCATCAACTTGTGCTCCATTAAATTCTTGTTGGATTCCTTCTAATACGCCCAATACTTTTTGTAATTGCGGAGGATTGTTAACAGCCCAATCTTTTTGCGGAGCCAAACGGATCCGTGCACCATTGGCACCACCACGTTTATCAGAACCTCGGAAAGTAGAAGCCGATGCCCAGGCGGTAGAAACCAGTTCGGCCACACTCAATCCCGAAGCCAGTACTTTTGCTTTTAATGCGGCAATATCACTTTCATTGACCAATGCATGATTAACCGCAGGTATTGGATCCTGCCAAAGCAATTCTTCATGAGGTACATCTGGTCCCAGGTAACGCGCCAGCGGTCCCATATCGCGGTGGGTTAATTTAAACCACGCTCTTGCAAATGCATCAGCAAACTGATCGGGGTTTTCTAAGAAACGTCTTGATATTTTTTCATATGCCGGGTCGAATCTTAAAGAAAGATCGGTGGTCAGCATGGTTGGCAGGTGTTTTTTTGATCCATCAAATGCATCAGGAATAATGGCTTCTGCATTTACAGCTTTCCACTGATGTGCACCAGCAGGGCTTTTCGATAATTCCCATTCAAATCCAAACAGGTTTTCGAAAAAGTTATTACTCCATTGCGTTGGTGTTGTGGTCCAGATTACTTCTAATCCACTCGTAATGGCATCTGCACCTTTACCAGAAGCATAACTATTGTTCCAGCCAAAACCCTGGCTTTCGATACCAGCGGCCTCAGGCTCTTTGCCCACATGATCGGCCGAAGCTGCACCATGGGTTTTACCAAAGGTGTGTCCGCCTGCAATTAATGCTACCGTTTCTTCATCATCCATCGCCATGCGGCCAAAAGTATCGCGAATATCTTTAGCGGCAAGAATTGGATCTGGATTTCCATCCGGTCCCTCAGGGTTTACATATATTAATCCCATCTGCACTGCTGCCAATGGTTTTTCTAAATTACGGGAGTGCACATCGCCATCGGCATCATCATCAGTAACCACTACTCCATGTGCCTTATTTGCGCCGTCAGAACCATGTGCGTAACGAAGATCGCCACCCAGCCAGGTTGTTTCTGAACCCCAATATACCGATTCATCTGCTTCCCAGACATCCTCGCGCCCACCGGCAAAACCAAAGGTTTTAAAACCCATCGATTCTAAAGCGATATTCCCGGTTAAAATCATTAAATCTGCCCACGAAATTTTGCGCCCGTATTTTTGTTTAATTGGCCAAAGTAACCTGCGGGCTTTATCAAGGCTCACATTGTCTGGCCAGCTGTTCAGCGGTGCAAAACGTTGTAATCCGGCACCGGCACCACCACGACCATCCCCTACCCGGTAAGTTCCGGCGCTGTGCCACGCCATGCGGATAAATAAACCTCCATAGTGACCGAAATCTGCCGGCCACCAATCTTGCGAATCGGTCATCAGTGCATGTAGGTCTGCTTTTAAGGCGGCTAAATCTAAACTTTTAAAAGCTTCGGCATAATTAAATTCACCATCCATTGGATTGGATAAATTAGAATGCTGGCGTAAAATGCTCAACTTTAACTGCTTTGGCCACCAGTCGCCATTTCTGGTACCGCCACCACCTACATTACTTTTCATGCTGCCATTATGAAACGGGCACTTGCTAATATCGTTCGATTCTTTTTCCATATGTATACTATTTTGTTAGTGAAATTCTGATCCTTTAACAGATTGACCGGATAATTATAAATTTAGAGAATTGAAATAACTAATCACAATCATTTAATTCTATAATGGAATAGTTAGAATCTATTAATGTGCTATATCAGCAATTTAGAAGGGTGATGGGGTTTAAATCACTAAAATTTAATCTTAGGTTAATTCCTGCTTAAAATAAAATGCCCCCGCCAAAGCATTAACTTTAGGGGGGCAGGATGAAACAGGTATATATGGAGATGACTTGTTAGAAAGTATTAAACTTAAATTTTTGGTTATTGGCACCACCGTAACTCCAGATATTAAGTAATGTACCATTGGCGGTAGCACTGCCCGGAACATCCACATTTTTTGAAGGGGCATTACGAGGCGAAATAATATAATAACCGCTAGCCTCAGGTGTAATGTTAAACTGTTGCGAAGTGGCGCCAGTGTGGGTCCTGATTTCTAATTTGGTTCCGTTTGCTGTAGCACTGCCTACTACCGTAAGCGCTTTAGTAGGTGCATGTAAAGGTGATAGCCTGTAATATCCATCAGCATTTTTGGTTACACTCCATCTTGCGTTATTAGAGTTTCCATCGGTGTAAATAATTACCTGTGTCCCATCAGCAGTAGCGCTGCCAGGTACATTTAACAATTTGGTATTATCCAATGCTGAAGCAATTTCGTAACTGGTATTTGCCGGTAAACCTACGTATGTAAAGCCCGTGTAAAGCTGGTTGATACCTGCGATATCTGTTGGCGACATGTTAGCTGCCGGATAACTGGTTTGATAAGTAGAACCATCGAGTTTGGTAATGGTAGGCTGACCATTGCTCGAAAAAGCATAAGGCTCATACATCATAATCGACTCGAAATCGAAGTTACCATGATTGGTATAACTGGTAGCCGACACCTGATTAAAGTTAAATTCTTTATCATCGGGAATGTTTTCAGGATGGATAATTACATTACTGCTTTGATCGGTTCTGCATTGTTCGTGCATTACGCCCAGTGCATGAAACAGCTCATGAATGATAATGCCAGGTGTATTATAATTGTATAAATTGAGGTTTTGAGCACCCCCAACCATACCTACTGAAGAACTGTTCCCGGTAGATTTAACAAAATTGATATAATTTGTTTGCGATGTTCTTTGTACAAAAGTAAGTGGCGATACCCTGGCGATATATTGCATGGCTTTTAGCGAAGAAGCGGTATCTGCCCCCAGATTGCTCAGACTGTAATATACGATGGAATTTGTCCAGCGTTTAACCAGCGAATTCATAATTAACGCCCTTGCTGTGGAAGACATTGCGGCATTGTTATTGGCTTTCAACAAGTTAAATTGTTGTTCGGTTAAGATAACATCGTCTGAAAGGTAATAGATGCCCTTATCTTCTTTCACCAGGATTTTATTTCCTCCGAAATTAAACTCATGCATGTTGTCTAGCTTTTTCACATCGGTTTCAGCATTGTTTTCGATGCCCTGTTTTTTACAACTTATAACTGAAATACTGAGTAGGATGGCTGTGAATACGCCCAGGTAAATCTTTTTGTTTGTTTTCATTACTTTTTGTTTTATGGTTAGATTGAATGATTTAATGCGACAGCATATTTTGCCTAACGCCTCTGTTAAGCCCCAAACCAAGATTTATCTGCTTTTAATTGTTTTTACGCCATTAAAAAGCCATTCAGTGTTTAAGAAACCTCCAATTCATTTTCACCGTTATAAAACACGAAAAAAAATCCTTACAATAATTTATAAAATAACATAACCGAAGTTAACAAATGCTAAACACAAAAACGGCCGTTTATTAACCAAATTATACCGGATTTTGATTTTAAAATACAAATAAATAAGTCTGACAAATATTATTAAACATACAAAATAAAATTTGGCCGAAATGCGCACTAATGATGGTGTTTAATAGAATCAACGTAGATAAACAGAAAGCCCTGCAATTAATTTGCAGGGCTTTTAATCTAACATGCACCAATGCATATCAGAACTTTAATTCTTTTAAGATGGTAATGTAAAATTATTGATCAAGCACCAGTTTTCCTTCAAGAACAACATTTCTGAACCGCTGTTCTGATACCGAGCCATTGTACCTGGAATTGACGAGGTCCATTAAGATCTGCATTGCGGTTTTGCCTTGCAGGGCTGGTGATTGCTCAACCGTGGCAATGGGTCTGTAATCCATAAACCGTAAAACGGAAAGGTTTGAAAAACTGACAAAGTCTATTGCTTCAGCAGCAGTAATGTGTTGTGCCCTAAGTTTCCTGATTGCATAAATGGCCACATAGTCGTTAAATGCAAGCACTGCGCTTGGCCTGCCGGGTACTGCTAAAAGCCTATCCATTTCTTTTTCGGTGCCACTTTCTGTTAGGTCGCATTCTGTATACAGGGACGGATCAAAAGAGATTTGCTCTCTTTCCAGCGCCTTGATATAACCGTTTTTACGCTCCGTACTCGAAAGCAGGCTTTCGGGTCCGTTAATCATGCCTATTCGCCGGTGCCCCTTCTTTAATAAAAAATCAACCGCCTGCTGGGTGGCTAATTCGATGTTACAACATACTGAATTGATGCTGAAATAAGGGGGAACGCGATCGAAAAACACAACTGGAATACCATTATCTTTAAGCCTGGAAAAATGACCAAAAGTCTGCGTTTCTTTTGCCAGCGCAATCAATAAGCCATCTACCCTAAAATCAATCATTTTTTCTACCAGGGCTATTTCTTGTTCTTCACTATTCATAGACTGGGCTACAAAAACCGCATAATTATTGGCCATTGCCATTTCCTCTATAGCAGTCATTGCCGTAGAAAAAAAGGTTTCGGAAAGATCAGGCAGGATAAGTCCAATGGTAAATGTACGTCCCGACCTAAAAGAAAGAGCCGAATGGTTTGGCCTGTAATTAACCTTCTTTGCTAATTTTTTCACTCTTTCTCTGGTCACCAGAGAAATGGTTGGATGATCAATCAAGGACCGTGAAACAGTACTGATAGAAAGACCAAGTAAATCAGCAATTTCCTTTAATGTTGCAGGTTTCGACTTCATATTATTTTATTTAGAAGGTAAATTGATTGTAACTCCAGCATGCCAGACTGGATATTTTATTTTTTTATTGGTATCATATTTCATCTCACTTCAGCAAAGCATCCTTTAGGTTTTTCACCCAATTATAACAGCTTAAATTCAGTTGCATACTGTGGTAAGAAAGCTGCTGTATTTTATCAGGGTAGTAATCATTAGCATAATCCACTTCGATTAAAAAATCATCGGTGAGTGCATATCCACACCCAATGGTCAGTCTATTACTTCCCAGCCTTGGCTGACTAAACACATTGGGCGCAGTTTGCGTAAATACTTCTTCAGAAGCGACCATGTAAACTGCTCCTTTAACTATTTGTGATGCATTTATGGGCTTTACCAGCTTCAACTGACTCCTTACCCGGTAACTTTCATCAAAACCACCTAAACTTCGTTTGTCACGGTGATCTTCTAACCTCAGTCGGGCAGATAAGGTAAAAGGCGTTTTTCTGAAATAATAAATACCCTGAATGGCAGATCTGATTTCCGGAAGACCATCCTGTCCGGCAAGTATAATTTCGGGGTTATGGTTATAGCCGGTAAACACCGAAAATTTAGCTTTTGAAAGTGAATAATGAATCCATACTCTGGCATAAAGTTGTGCATTGGCATAAAAAGGATTGTTATTTGCGGGCACACCCGTCCATACCTGGCCAAGATTTATTTCATTGCTCCACCTGCCTTTTATCGGTGTTACAAATTGGAAATCGTTCCAAAACTGATTGTAAGTGGTAACTTGTGCGCAAAGATCAGCAGAAATTAAAATCAGCTTTAAACCTAAAACCAATGTAAATATCCGTTTCATTACTTCAATTCGTACTTTATGTATTCATGCTCAAAACTTCCATCATCGTACAGATTGAGAAGAGAATAACCTGGCACGGTTTGTTTATAGGCACTTTTACCATCATCTCCCGGCTCCCACCAGAAACCACTGGTTGCGCCATTACATAAATAAGCAACGTCATTGTACCAAACCTTATCCAGTAAATGAATGTGGCCACTTAAACAAAGTTTAATGTTCTTATTCTGGTTAAACACTTCAATAAACTTCATAATATCGAGGTGGTTGTAACTCCCGCTAACCTTAAATGGCCCTCTAAAATCTGCTTTGTTATCTACAATACCGGTACAGCTCAACAATGGGTAATGCGACATGATTAGTGTAGGCTTATCCTGACTGTTCTTTTTTACATCTTCTACAAACCAGTTCCATTGTTCGTCATCCAGCATACCCGGATTTGTTGGATGGTTACTATCCAGCATGATAAAATGCCAGCCTTTTTGATCGAAGCTATAATAATTATTGCTCATGCCCAGCATCTTTAATACCCCAGCTTTACCGCCCAACTCATCATCTTTACCTTTCCACCACATGTCATGATTTCCCAACACGTGGTGCATGGGGATACCTTTTACAACCTGCACACTTTCGTTCCAGCAGGCCCATTGCTGCTCTACCCGATCTTTGGTAATGTGATCGTAATCAGCCGCATAAATAGAATCGCCACCATTAAGAATCAGCTCTACTTTATCCTTTTTAATCATTTCGAGGCATTTCTTAAAGCGGGCAACAGCATTGTGCTCAGGTCTGATGTGCACATCGGTAATGTGTGCAATTTTTAAAGCCTTCTTTTTCTTGATTGGCGCAGCAACTGATGTGTCTGCAACACTCGTCAAAGCAATCGTTCCTATCGTAGCTCCAAGTGTTTTAATTAAATCTCTTCTTTTCATTTGTGTGTTTAAATTTATTTATCCTAAGTTTCGGTCTGAAATATAGGGTACGATCGGATATATGTAATCGTCCATATTTACCCCTGATTTTTCGGGCGAGGAACCTACAAAAACAGTCTTTTTACCCTTAATTGTAATTCTGTTTTTATGGTCAATTTCAATCATCGCCCATATCGGATCTTTATAGGGCACGGTATATTTAATGTATGGATGTGTTTTATCTACCTCTTCCGAATAACGGCTTTCTTTATACTTATCGCCAAGCCATTGGTATGATGCGCTGTTGATTTGCACATAATGGATGTGATTAATGTAATTGTAGTAATCCTGGTGATGATGGCCGCTGATGACCATAATTACCTTTTGTTTCCCTGCTTTTTTATTGGCCTGCTCCAGCGTATACCGCAGCAATGTGCCGTTTTCCAGTCCACCTGCATCATTATCCAGTCCCTGATGACAAAAAACCACGGTTTCTAAATCAGTTGATTCAAGGTCTTTTCTGAGCCAGTCGAGTTGTGTAGGCGAAATAAAACGGGCATAACCTTTTGGCCGATCGGCACTTTCGTTATGCTCATTTCCATCCAGCACGACAAAATGAAAACCATTAACATCAAAAGCGTAATATTTAGCTTTGGCATTCCAAAAGGTTACGACCTGATCGCGTGTATATCCGCCATCGGTATCGTGATTACCAATTACATGGTATTTAGGACCTTTAAACTGATTCCAAACATCCATTAGTGGACTATTTGCTTTTTTTGGATAGCAGAAATCACCACCCTGTATAATGAAATCGGGCTGCTCCCTGTTCATTTCATCAATAAATGCAGATAGGCGCGATATGCCATCATGCATTACATCATGATGAAGATCGGTGATCATACCAATCCTGACTTTCTTTTTGGCCGGACTTAAGTCAGGAAACCGGGCAAAAAGCATAGTTCCACCCGCTAGTCCTGTTGTTTTTAAAAATTCTTTCCTGTCCATTATTTTTAGATTATGGCTTAGTTGTTAGGTATATTTTTCTGCTGCAAACGCAGGGTTATCTTTGGAGATAAGCGGATTTATTCAAAACCAGCCCGCCTCATCAACAAGTTAAAATACGACTACTATCAGTTAATATTCAGTCATACCAAATATACAAATACTAAACAAAGTTTATAACTATTAATTTATTTTTTATTTTATTTTATGATGCACACTCCTGCTTACCTGCGTGATTAACAATAACTTATACACAAAAAAACATCAGCCGGTAAACAGAATGACGATTGTTTTAATTTGCGCTTAATAATCTGTCAGCTTATAATTGAAAACCGGGTATTACTGCTGCCTGATCTGATGAAAATATAATAGAAGCTCGTGCATCAACATTAATTGGATTGGGTTAAGTTTTTCCCCATATAGAAAATAAAGCTGATATGAGGTCTAATATCCTGCCAATGGTAGGCTGCCGATATTTTAAAGCTTAACTGTGCATTTGCCTGGTTTTTGACAAATGGGTATCTACAGCGAAAAAATGGCTTATCATTTCATGTTCCTGTTATTTCACAACAGATTCAATCACATCGCCTATAGGGTTTACCGAAGTAAAATTAAAGCCCAATAACCTGACAATTGTTTTAGCGTACTGATCCTGATAAATCTGTCCGTTATTTTTCACTTCGCCCAGCGGTTTTATATTTGGTCCCAAAGCCATAAACCAGGTATCATTAGAATGTGGCGTACCGGAACCATGACTTGTCCATTGTTTTCCTTCGCCCCGGCCATGATCTGGCATAACAATGATTGTTGTATTATCTTTATAAAACGGATCCTTCTGAATGTAATTCCATAAACTGCCGATCATGGCATCAATATTATGGGTGGCATCCAAATAGAAATCATACTTACCATCATGTGCATGATCATCAGTATCTGCCAGATCCAGATATACTACTTTAGGGTGGTTGGCTGTGATATATGATTTTGCTATAGCATAAGTACTTGCATCCCAGCGCTCGCCACTGCCCCATAACTGCGGCTCGTAATGTTGTACTTCATTAGCCAGTTTTTGGGCCTCTGTAAGGTTGTTTCCTTTAACATCCTCAAATGGGTTATTCACCATTAATCCATTTCTATTGCGGTTAATAATTCTGGCCACGGCATCCCATGAAGCAAAGGCCACCACCTTGCCTTTATAGCCTTTTTGCTGATTTATAAACTCGAGTATATTTTTATTCGGATTATCAGGATAGTCGTTACTGTTTACTTTAGGATCAGGGTAACCTGTTAAATTTTCATTTCGGCCAGGATAAGAAAACCAAAAAGTGTTTTTAACGTTAACCAAACTTCCTTCTTTTCGGTTGCCATAAAGCTGCCCTTGCTTTGCTATTGTACGCCATACAAATGGCATGAGTTTAACCCGCCGGTCTTGCTCATTATCGGCCCAGTACTTGTTAATCCGCTCGGTAGAATCCTGAGAATTGTATTTTTTATTTGTTAAAAGTTGCTGTTCGGCTCCCTGAAATACCTCATGCCACCGCAATCCGTCTATTGAAATGATGATGAGGTTCCCGGCTTTATTACTATGCTGTGCAATAGCAAAATGATTAACCAAACTTATAAACAAGAATAGAATACCTGCTTTTTTCATATTATTTTTTCTATCGATCGTATACGATCATTTTTAAACAATTGTAGAAAAGCCCTCCCGAAGGAGGGCTATCTCAAACTAACCGGTAACCAATTTTATTGCCACCCAGGGTTTTGAATAAGGTTTTTATTCAGTAATAACTCTGAAGTAGGGATCGGAAATAAGTAATTTTTATTTTCGTTAAATGTTTTGGTCTGATTTGGATAAGGAACGATATTGCCTGAGTTCCCGTTGGAAAGGTAGATATCCTTGTTAATCACAGCATAAGTAACGCCTGGTGTTTTTACTGCAGGTATAGCGGCAACAATCGCAAAGTCGAGTTTGCCATCCTTAGTCAGGTCGTACTCCCCAAGTCCAGGGAAATAAATTCCGTAAAACTTCTTTGCGAGCAGGTTTCCAGCTTTCCAGCGTAAGATATCACTGTACCTAAAACCCTCGCCTGCAAGCTCCACACGGCGCTCTCTTCTAATTTCCAAAATCAGGGCACTGCTTACATCAGGATACTGCGCAGCCAAAACCGGATCTATAGCCACGCCCATGTTAAGGTGGGCAGCTCCGGTCATTCCAACACGATCGCGTAGTTTATTGATGGTCAAGTCAAGGTCCGCCTGGGTAATTGTTCCCAACTCAGCCATAGCCTCAGCATAATTTAGCAGCACTTCTGCATACCTGATTACCGGAGCATCATTATCAGATTGACCGTAAATCTCCTTAATCGGATCATCCTGGTAAAATTTCACCTGAAGATAGCCTGTTGGTGTGCCTCCGGGAATTTTAGGAATGGGACTAAATCTTTTGCTTGCATCTGTTCTGTCTGTACGGGTATAAAGTGGATTCAGCACCGTTTGAATCAACCTTGGATCTCTGTTTTCAAATTCATCCATATAGGTTTTTGTTGCATAACCGGCAACTGAAGTAAATGGAGTACCGTCTTTCATCAGGTAAGAATTGACCATCTCTTTGGTAAAACCCCTGCCATAAGCGCCAGATTCGGCACTAAATGCATGCCTTAAGTTTAATATTGTACTATATTCGTAAGCCAATATGACTTCGTTTTGAGGCGCATCAGACATGGCAAACAAATTGAGGTAATCTACGTCGGGCTTTCCTGTAGTGTACAAAGAATAACCTCCTTCATCGATCACTTTTTTAGCTGCATCTTTTGCGGCAATAAGAAAACGATCTGCATCGGCAATTCCACGGTATTTGCGCCAGGTACCTTCAAACAAACAAATTCGCGACTTTAAGGATAGTGCCACATAACGGTTTATTGTCCACAGCGGGGTTTTAGATGTCCGAATATTTGCTGAAGCATAATCAAGATCCTTTAATACAGAATCCATTACCAGCGTACGCGGGTCTTGTGGTTTATACAGCTGCGCCTCGTCATTAATGTTCATTGTTCCCGAATACCAGGGCACATTTCCAAACCGCTTTACTTTATCGAAATAGAACCAGGCACGGAACAAACGGGCCACGCCAACATAATGGTTCTTTGCCTCAGCAGCAGCATTTGCTTTACCATAGTTTTCGAGAAAATAATTTACACTCCGCAAATAACTCCAGCTCCAGCCACCACCTGTACTTGGCACCAGATATTCGCCGGCCACTACTTTATCATAAGGTAGGGTTTCCATATTATCGCTTTGTGTATCATCGGTCATGATGCCTGCACCAGGAACCAGACTGTACAAACCGTTACAATATAACTCCAGGTCTTTTTCATTTTTAAAAAAAGTTTGCGGAGCGATATCCGTAATCGGGAGTTTATCAAGAAAGTCTTTTTTGCAACTTCCAAAGCATATTAAAATTATAACAATGCTTAAATAAATACCTATATTCTTTAACATGATCTTCAATTTTATATCTTAAAGTGTTACATTAATACCTGCTGAATAACTTCTTTGGAAAGGATATGATTTTCCAGTTCCCCATGACGATGAGCCGTCTCCGCCAAGTGTTTCGGGATCAAGCACCTTGAACTTAATGTTATTGATTTCTCCAATATTCTCTCCACTCAAATAGAAGCGAAAGCTCTTCAGTCCGATTCTTTTTACCAGCTTCTCCGGCAACCTGTAGCCAATGGTCAGGTTTTTTAACCGCAGATAAGAAGCATCCTGCAGGTAACGGGTCTGCACGACATCTAGATCCCGCCATTCTGCAATATCACCTGTTCTCCAGGCCGCATACCTTGGAAAGTAGGCATCCGGATTTTCCGGCGACCACATGTTATCCAGCTGATGCTGATAAACATGCTCCCACGGGGCACGATAGGTACCCCAGAAATAACTTGATGTACCTAACCAGAAATCTCTTTTAGCTACACCTTGTAAAAAAAAACTCATATCGAATCCTTTCCAGTTAAAACCACCGCTAATACCGTAGGTATAACGTGCTTCTCTATTTCCGATCACCTTCAGATCGCCATGATCGCCAAGGGTCAGTTTTCCAATATTGATTTTTCCGTCGCCATTTAAATCTCTGTACTTTGGATCACCTGCATGAAAACCATAGTAACCGTCTACAGCAGACTGATCGGCATGTGCAGCTACCTCAGCATCAGACTGAAATAATCCTTCAGTTTCCATTCCCCATATTTCTCCGATTCTTTTACCTACATAATATTCTCCAATATTGCCGTTAGGATTATCGAATTTGGTGATCACGGTATAATTATCCGCCAGAACGAATCTGAAATTGTATTTAAAATCAGAACTGGCGAGGTTGAACTTATTATTATAATTTAAGGAGAGTTCCCATCCCCTTGTTCTCAAATCAGCAGCATTGGTTCTAGGGGGAGGTGTACCAAGTACAGCGGGAAGTTGCCTTGATGAGGTTAGCATATCTTTAACATCCCGGATGTAATAGTCATAAGAGATATTCAGTTTATTTCCCATCAGGGCAATATCCGTTCCCCAGTTTTTGGTGTATTGTCTTTCCCATGTTAAGCTTGGTGAAACCAAACCTGGCGCATATACCGCAGGTGGCTGGTTACCCCCTAAAATATTGGTTATTTTAGATGAACTTGACATTAATGGTATGTATGGATAATAATCCG
This sequence comes from Pedobacter sp. GW460-11-11-14-TSB4, assembly GCF_059423705.1. Taxonomy (NCBI): domain Bacteria; kingdom Pseudomonadati; phylum Bacteroidota; class Sphingobacteriia; order Sphingobacteriales; family Sphingobacteriaceae; genus Pedobacter; species Pedobacter sp. GW460-11-11-14-TSB4. The sequence continues at coordinate 20,675 of NZ_JBWKYI010000022.1, read as the reverse complement.
GGTCACTGCTACCCGCTTTACTTACCGTTTGGTTACCTAAAGAACCATAAGAGAACCTTAATTTAAAGTCGCTGATGGCAGGTTTTAATCCTTTGAAGAAATTTTCTTCAGATACGCGCCATCCTATTGATCCTGAAGGAAGAAATACATAACGGTCATCAACAGGGAAACGGGATGAACCATCTCTCCGTCCATTAACCTCTAACAGGTATTTGTTATCATAGGCATAGTTTACCCTGAAAAACTGACTTCTTAAGGCCCATTCACCTGCTGTTGAAGTATAGGATGGATTGCCCAATGCAAGACCAATGTTTGGTGTATTTGAGCTGATCAGGTCATTTCGGAATATCGAATTGCTATCTTCATGATAACCTTCCTGGCTATAACCAGCCATGGCTTTAACATTGTGTTTGCCAAAATTCTTTTCATATTCTCCAAATACATTAAATACATTGTATTTACTGGTATTATATCCCTGGCCAAGCCCGCTCTGTCCATCCTGAATATTTACATTTGGGTTGGCATACTGATATTCTAAAGGAATATATGGGTCTAGAAAATTTCCATTTACACTTTGGAAAGTATAATTGGTGGTCACCCTCAGGCTATTCTTGAAAAAATTTGTCTGTGCCTCAAAGGTGGTTAAATAATCATTTTTCTGAGACTCCCCGCGTCCACCATCTTTTAAATAGCCCAGTAGTACGCCATTTGCGGTATAGGAGCCATTTGGATTGTTTACAATCTCAAAGCTTGGTATTCTACCAATAGCGTGGAACAAATCACCTCTCGAAGGGCCATTCCACAGGGTAGGATATTTGTAACCTGTCCTGCTCAACTGTGTGGTATTACCCAATTTCAACCATGAAGTGGCTTTAAATTCTGTTTTGCTACGCAATGAATACCTGCTGTACACATCCGGATTTCCTTCAAACAATCCTTCCTGACGCAGATAGCCGGCAGAGACATTATAAGTAACCTTTTCTGTGCCTCCCCTGATGGATAAATTATTATCCCAGGTTGGCGTATTTTTTCTGAAAAGTTCATCAAACCAGTTGGTAGAACCAACATATACGTATTTTGTCGGATCAGCAGGATCTATATAATAAGGAGGCAAACTCGGATCGGCTGAACGTTTGTTCGCATAATCCATAAAAGTTTGGTTGTATAAATCGGTTCCGTAATAAGCTTTATAACCCTCATTTTTAACCCGCATTACAGTTGCCGGATCGGTTACGATATTGGGTAATTCGGTCAATCGCTTATCTGAAAAATTAGAAGAAAATTCTATATTCAAACCAGAATTAAATTTGCCACTTTTAGTCGTGATTAGGATCACACCAAAGGTTGCCCTTCCCCCGTATATAGCCGCCGAGGCCGCATCTTTTAATACCGTGATATTTTCTACATCCTGTGGATTAAGGGAATAAAGGCTGCTGTTTGATGTGGTTGGCACGCCATCAATTACAATAAGCGGAGATCCGCCATTGATGGACTCATATCCCCTGATGTTTAAATCAGAAGTACGGCCAGGCTGCCCGCTAAAATTGGTGATGGTTAGATTGGGAATCACACCCTGCAAGCCCTGTGCAATGTTTGAAATCGGGCGGTCTTTTAATACATCACCACTAACAGTACTTACGGCGCCTGTTAAATTTACTTTTTTGGTCGATCCGTAACCGACCACCACAAAGTCGCTCAGCTCTGCTGCACTTTCTTCAAGTTGTATGGTTAGCGTACTTTGTCCATTTAGTGGAACTTCTTTGGTTTTGTAACCCACAAAAGAAATCAGCAGGACATCGTTTTTATCTGCCACAAGGGAAAATTTTCCTTCCGTATTTGCAGTAGTGGCTTTTGTGGTGCCCTTCACTTTCACCGATGCTCCGGGAAGCGGTGCTCCCTTGCTATCTACTATTTTACCTTCAATATTTACAAAAACCATCAAGGGGCCACCGAAGATGTTGTTTTGCTCTTCAACCTTGTTTTTGACTACAATCGTTTTGCCTACAATGGCATAACTAAGTGTCTGGTCTTTAAAAACATCTTTCAGTACGGCGTCCAGCGGTTTGTTTTTAACCGCTAAAGATACTTTATTGCTTTTTTTAAGCAATTCGGTTTGCACCCATAAATTGTATCCGCTCTGCTTTTCAATCTTATCCAGCACAAGTTGCAGTGATGCATTCTTTACGGATAAAGTAATGCTTTGCCCATAACCTGCTGCATAAATATGAAGGCAGGTTATAAAACAGATCAAGGCTGTCAGTTTGATTCGCATGATAAATCTTCTTTTTTTATCGAGGTCTATCCCCATGTACCAGGCAAAAAAAGCCTGGGCAATTCTGTTTGCCTGCCTATTTTTATAAATAGGTAGGTACGGAGTAAAAAAATCCATATTTTTGTTTGGTTTGGTTGTTTTGTAAAAAGTTAATCCAATATTTTTCTTTCAGATTCAGCCTAAACTATTGCCGGATGTGGTCGAAACACATTCGGTTTTTTTGGCTTAATCCGGTTAAAACTGCCTGGCAGTTTTATTTCAAGTTAGTCTCTTACTATAATCCTCCTTCCTTCAATCGTAAAGTTTAAGCCTCCGGTTTTTAGTATTTCAAAAATTTGAGTTATCGGGGTATCCCTTGAAATCCGTCCGCGGAAATGATAATCGGGAACCTGCCCCACAAATTCAACATCTACATCGTACCACCTGGAAAGCTGGCGCATAATGGATGATAAACTGCTATCGTTAAACTGAAAAGAACCTTCTTTCCATGATATGATTTCTTCAATATTGGGGTTGGCATTTAAACTCATCAGTTGTCCGGTATTTATAGCCTGCTGACCTGGAACCAGTATCAGATCTGTATTGGTTTTTGCAGCTGAATGAACTTTTACACGGCCTTCAACCAGGGTTGTTTTAATGTTACCTTCATCGGCGTAACTGTTAATATTAAAATGTGTACCCAACACCTCCACCATCTGATTTCCGCTCATCACCCTAAATGGTTTAGATTTATCTTTTGCTACTTCAAAATAACCTTCACCGGTTAACACCACTTTTCTTTCCTTAGCTGAAAAGGCAAGTGGAAATTTTAAAGATGAGGCTGCATTTAGCCAAACCTGTGTCCCATCTGGTAATTTCACCAGATACTGTCCGCCTTTAGGTGTTTCGATGGTATTATAAGCACTGGCTGAACCCTGATTTGATGCACCGCTAACCGTATAACTTAATTGCCCGCTGGCCGTTTTGGAAATACTGATTCCTGCCTGTTGGGCAACCTTTCCATTGCCTGCAGCATCCAGATTGATTCTGCTGCCGTCAGCTAAAATTAAAAATGCCTTGTTACCACCTGGTGTAATGGTTTGAGGATTGGCCTGAGGCCTGCCGGCGAGCGCTGGTTTTTTATCTAGTTTTAAATAACCGATAGCAACAACGAGCAGGATCGCAGCAGCGGCAGAAAGCCATCTATAGTCTATTTTCTTCCCAACCTTCTTCTGCTTCAGCTTTCCCTCCCCTACATTTGCATCTATAAGCTGTTTGATATTACTTTTAATTGCCTGCTCATCCAGCACATCTGTGATATCGGTTTCATTATTAACCAGCATCGAATATGTTTCCAAAAATTTTTTTTCCTCATCAGATGCGGTTCCTTTGTTGTATCTGTCTAAAATCTTTAAAAGTTGCTTTTCGTTTATATGTTTCATCAGGTGGCTGCTTTAACAGTATGACCCGCGAAAAGAGAAAAAGCCCAGTCAGGATAAAAATATTTTTTTAAATCCTATGGTTTGGAAGAAAATGAGTCCTGGTGCTTAAACCAGCATGAATAAAACAAGAATAATGAGCAAAGCTGTTTTGAGTTTTGCAAGGGCTCTTCCTAAATGGTTACGTACTGTTTTAGGAGATAAACAAAGTTGAGTGGAGATTTCAAGCGTATTTAGGCCTTGGTTAAAGCGCTTTTTGAAAATTATTTTTTGTTGCTCGGGTAAATTATCGATCAGGGCTTCATAAGCACAGAGAAATTCTTTATACAAAATCTGATCATCAGCCTGGTAGCAAGATACCTCCGATTCCATTAATACATCCAGAATGGGGCTGCTGCGTTTCTGTTTGGCCATCAGTTTATAAGACTGATTTCTTACGGCAGTAAAAAGGTAGGCGCTGAGGTTTTCAATTTTGGAATCTTTATCCCTTAGCCACAATTGAGTAAAAATATCTTGCGTAATGTCTTGTGCAGAAGAGATGTCTTTAATTTGTTTGTATGCTGCATTAAAAACCTGTTTCCAATAACGGTCGTACAACTCATTAAAAGCCAGATTATCAGAAACGCTAATCAGTGCTAATAATTCTGCATCACTTCTACCTTGGGCTAGACTTAATTTCATGACATCAGTAAAGTTAAAATCCTGCTAATGATCAGCATATTTGGCTACACCAAATATATAAATACTAAACAAAGTTTAACAAAAAAAATACTTTTTTATTCTTCAATAATGGTTTATCAGCAACATAATCCATTAACTACCTTTATCTGCATACCAACGCAACTGTAAACTTATATTTCGAAAATACGCCAATAACAAACAATAGTATTAAAATTATGGATATTCGCCTAATTTTAAAAAAAGTTTCGTATAACATAAATTCATTTAATAATTAGCACTTATGTTTGTACAAACACTAAACTAAGTACAGTATAATTAAACTAACAGAATTACTTTTTCAACTCCATAAGCGGAAACTCGAAGCGCATAATATGCCTTAAGAAAGCCAATTAGAAGCGAATAAACTGATACGTGCATGAACAAACTTAAACACCTTCTCGTCAGTTCTAAGCTGTTTTTCATTATCTGGTGTATGTTAGCTGCATTTGGCACTTACTTCTGCATGTACGCTTTCAGAAAACCCTTCACCAGCGGTACCTACACAGGTTTAACGTTTTTTAATCTTGATTACAAGGCTGTTTTAATCATCTCGCAGGTACTCGGCTATATGATTTCAAAATTTATTGGCATAAAAGTGATCTCAGAGCTTAAAAAATCTGGCAGAAAAAAACTCATTATTGGCCTTATCCTTTTTGCTGAAGCATCTTTGCTGCTCTTTGGCCTGGTTCCATACCCTTTCAATTTCATTTTTCTATGCTTAAACGGTCTTCCCCTCGGCATGGTCTGGGGAATCATATTCAGCTATCTGGAAGGAAGGCGTTTTACAGAAATGCTGGCCATGGGGCTAAGCATTAGCCTTATTGTATCTTCCGGAATAATTAAAACCATATATTTCACCATACATGAGTGGCTTCCCTGGGTTTCAGAATTCTGGATGCCCGCTACCGTAGGCTTGTTTTTTCTACCCCTCTTCCTGCTGTTCGTTTGGATGCTGAATGTTATTCCTGAACCCAATGAAACCGATAAACTCCTCCGCGTAGAGCGCTTACCCATGAATACGGAAGACAAAAAGTTATGTCTGCGTGAATACGGCATTGCGATCATAGGCATTGGCATTATCTACACCATGCTTACTACGATGAGAGACTTTCGGGATAATTTTTCGGTCGAGATCTGGACTGAGATTGACAGTCAGTGGGACAAGGCTGTTTTTTCTATTACTGAAGGTATCTCAGGGACGATCGTACTGCTTTTTATTGGCAGCTTATCTTTGATCAGAAATAATATTAAGGGTTTTTGGGGTACTCAATACCTGATTGCTTTAGGTTTAATACTGAGTGGAGGCAGCACCTTGTGTTTCCAGTTTAACCTCATCAGTCCTTTTTGGTGGATGTTACTGGTAGGAATGGGGATGTTTATGGCTTATACGCCTATCCAGGTCGTGCTATTTGAACGGATGATCGCCCTTTTTAAAATAAAAGCAAATGCCGGATTTTTTGTTTACATCTGTGATGCTGTGGGCTACCTGGGCAGTGTAGGCCTTTTATTGTACAAAGAATTTTTCATGAAAAACGTCAGCTGGGCAAAAGTACTGATGCAATTCAGCTATCTGCTATCAGGAATATGTCTTTTACTGCTGGTCTTCGTCGCTATTTTCTTTAACCGAAAAATAAGGGCAAAAGGGCCGATAACAGGAATTTTAGATAAGCTACCCATAAATCTCCACGATTAACTCCTCCAGACCTGGATAGTCATTACTCCATCAGAAGCGAATGATTAGCAGATTTATTTCAATCTAAAAACAGAATTATATATATTAGATAACCATACATTTCTGAACCTCTCATGAATTTAGCCAAAATTTTTAATCGTTTATTCAAAAACATCAGCACTCAGGATAATCTAGTTTTGGTCAAACTTGATCCCAAAAAGCTCATTTTTCCTAAAAACTTTTCCGCTAAAGGGATATGAAAAATCTTGAATCATTCAACTCTGGCTTCATAAATAAACTTTCACTACAACAGCTGGTTTTTGTACTAACATTATTCTGCTTCTCATTTCAGTTTAGTACTGCACGCTCGCAGGTAACTTATAAGGGAATTGTGATTAGCGAAAACGAAAAGAAGCCGCTTGCACTGGTAACGGTAAAACTTCAACAACAGCAAAGAGATACCGTTTCAAACGAAAAAGGAATTTTCGAGATCCATACCAATGAACAACCGGATACCTTGACCTTTAGTTATATTGGTTATAATATTCAAAAGATACCTACCGCTAACTTTAAAAATGGGCAAACTGTACTGCTGAAAGAAGATAACTATACGCTAAACGAAGTACAGATCAGCGTGAAGAAACAATATGAGGTTTTAGGTAAATTTTCTTATGATCAGGTCAACTATAGCGTTAAAAAGGAAATACAGGAGCTATTCGTTTCCTCACCCCTGCCTATTGCAAAAATGTTTGAGACGACGGCTACCGATTTTAAACTGGAGTATATTACCCTTGGCCGTTTTGCGCAAAAACATTCTCCACCAAGCAAACCACTTTTTTCACCAAATGGTCGTACTACTTTATTTCCAATTAACGACGAACTTTATTTTAACCGGAATAAGCACCTCGATACATCGAAGATCAATATTTATGTAACGGGAATAGATTCTATAAGCCATGGTCCCGACACATTACTTTACTACAAAAAGATAGAAGTAATGTTGGATAGTTATCAGACCTTGAACCAGATTGATCTGCGGAAACTGAACATCCGTCCTCCCGGTTCAAGTTTTTTTGTCATTATAGAATGGTTGTATGAACTCCAGAACCAGACCTATAAAATCGGCCATAAAATGGTGACATATAATAGTCAGAACGTTTTCATCCCACAATATACCATTGGCTACGAACCTTTTATTGCGTTATATCCACAATCCGCTGATAAAACGAGTAACCGTTTTATCAGACAAGACGGAAAGTGGTATGCCCTGGATAAACCCGCAGGTGATGCTTCCAGGGAAATTGCACTGTCCATAAATATCTCATACTACAAATGAAAATGATTAAACACCTGCTTCTTTTCTGTTGTTATGGGTTGTTTGGACAGATACCAACCTTACAAGGACAGGAAATCAACCGCGTTACGATTTTTATAACAGACAGTACGACAAAAAAACCGATTATTGGCGCCCTGGTGTCCTGTAAAACCAGACAGACCTATACCATGGCCAATACGCAGGGGAAAGTGGACCTATTAGCTGCCAAAAGCGATTCGGTTTATCTCGAGAAGCAAAACTATATATCAAAAAAAATCAGGATAGCCGACGTAGAAAACGGCAAGGTGCAACTGGTGCTAAAAATGGCAACAGGTATCGTTTTTAAGGAAATCAAAGGCACCAAAAAAATAACGCTTAACGAGTTTAACATCGATCATGTGAAACATTACGTGGGTTTTCCAGACCCATTTCATCCGTTACCATACCAACAGGTGGCGCAACGTTTCTATAATCCGGCAGAACGTTATATGCTGGAAAAAATTTCTGTTGCCCAGCTCCTGTTTAACTCAGAGCTAGCGATTACTGAGAATAAAAATCTTTTTTTAACTAAAAACTATAAAGATGGAGATGCTCCTGGCGGAGATAACAGCAGAGTTTACAAATACGAGGATTTGCAAAATGCCACTTTCAGGGTCAGGATCTATCGCGCCGATGCTGCCGGTTTTCCTGCTGAAGATCTATGCAATGAGGAAATCAATGTAACTGCGGAAAACTCATATAAGATCGTGGCGAATATTTCAAAATATAAAATTATCATACCAAAGGGCGATTTCTTTGTCGCCATACAATGGCTGCCCAACATTGAAAACGCAAGTCAGATCGCCTACAACACATTTTCCACTACCAAACTAACTGGTTTCAAACCTTTTGTAGGACTTGAGCTGATCAAAGATGGGGAGGCTACATTTTTTGCAAAAGATTATTCAGGAAACTGGAAAATAAGTCGGGATAAGGCAAAATTGGCTATAACCGTTACAGGCAGGGCAGAATAAACCTTATAATACCAAACTTGTGAGCGCTTGATGAAATATTTTACTCTATAATTTTTCAAGTAAAAACATTATCAATTGACTCTGGAGTCCCATCTAGTTGATTTCTGTAACATAAAATCGGAACTCAAAAAATGCGGGCAGCACAGATAACACTGCCCGCGGGTATTTATTGAAGCGTTATGGTTGAGGTTTTATAGTTTTGGCTCACCGGCAGGGTACCGTCCTTCAAGGTCAATATCAGCTTTTTAGCCGTTGCCAGATTTGCAGGAATAGCAGTGATGACCAATTGGGCCGAACTGCTGTTGGCAGGAATCGTAATTTTCCCTGCCGGTCCCGAAATCGTATAATGCGTACCTGCTACAGCTGTGCTTGCAGGATCTATCGAATAGTCGATGTTGATATCAGAACCCTGTTGTGGCCCTACCAGCTGGATAAGTACTGTAGTGCTTCCGGGAGCAGCCGTTGTACCTTTCGCAAGTGTTACGGTAACCGGCTTAAATTCTACCTGCGATGGCTGGTCGTATTCTATCCTGTATTTTTTACATCCAAAAAACAGCAGTATTGCCAATATAGCGGCTGGAAATATTATTTTTTTCATATGATTTATTATTTTAATAGCCTGGGTTTTTAACAAGATTCGGGTTCACACTCAGGTCGGCCTGTGGTATGGGGGCAAGGATTCTATAATCGGTATTATAGGCAATAGGCGCAATAGTTCCCAATGCCGTAGATTTTGGAACATCTAAACCAAGGCGGACCAGATCAAACCACCTGTCCCCCTCAAATGCAAGTTCAATCCTTCTTTCTTTCAGAATTGCAGCTATTGAAACGGGAACACTGCCTAAACCTGCTCTTATTCTAATCTTATCCAGATCACTCTGGGCAGTTGCACCAATGGCCGAACCTGCCCTAAAATTGGCTTCCGCCCTAATCAGGTAAAGTTCAGAAACCCTAAGTAAGGGTATATTTTGTAAAAAGTTAACCCCATTTGTCGGAACCCATTTGCGCACATAATTAACCGTTACATTACTTTTTTTGCCTGTTGTAATGGTACCTCTTCTTATATCTCCCGTTTCATACAATGCCAGTAACTCGGGTGTTGGCGTAAAATCGCCATATCCTACCTTTGGCTCACTGTTGTTATCAAAAGCAGTCTGATCCTGGCGCTTACCGTAATCAGCGGGAAACTGGGCGTAATAAGACTGTAAGGATTCATTGATATTAGATTGTTCGGAAGTGATTACAATATTCAGGATGGCTTCCGGATTATTGTCAGCGTAAAAACTGGAGGTATATGCGGCATTGCTCACAAAGGTTGAGCCTGCTGCAGCAATTGCTTTATCTGCATAAGTGGCGGCCTGACTATACTTACCCCAGTAAAGGTAAACTTTAGACAAAATAGCCTGTGCAACCGTTTTGGTAATGTACCTGTTCCCGGCGGCATTATCCAGAATACTTTCTGCAGCCAATAAATCCAATTCAATTTGTTTGTAAACCTCATCTACTGTATTCCTTGCAGGAAAAGTAACTGCTGCGAGTGTAGGTGTCGGCTTCAGAACAAGCGGCACACCTTTATCAAATCCATTGACGATAAATTGAGGATTATAGCCGTACAACTTTACCAGATCCCAGTAAAATAAAGCACGTAAGCCATATGCCTGACCTAAGATCTTATTTTTGTCTGCCTGCGCACCAGCCAGGTTAGTTGTTGCTTCGATAACCAGGTTAACCTGATTAATACCCGAAGTATACAGTCCCCAAAGGCTCATGTGGGCGCCCGCTGCATTAACCGAATTGGTGATCAAACGGTTAGAATTAAGCCCGGGAATCGGATAAATATTATCAGCCATGATATCAGGATTGATTTTAAACGACTGCCCGTAATATCCGGTTCCCCTTAAATTACTGTAAACGGTATTGAGCAGACTATTAACGCCTGTAAGACTGGATAAGGCATCAGCCGCAGCTATAGTATCTCTGGGCGCCGTTTCCAGTGTTTTTTTACATCCTGAAATCCCAACCAGCCCGGTTAGTATAAGTATATATAAGTATTTTTTCATTTTGATTTATTTTTATCTACAATCCGATCTGGAATCCTAAAGTATAAGTTCTCGCCTGCGGTACTCCCCCATTATCAGAAAGTACGCTTTCCGGATCAGTCCCTGTATATTTGGTCCAGGTTAACAGATTGGTACCGGTCGCATAAAGAAGTACATTATTAAGCTTTGCTTTGGAAATGAAATTTTTAGAAAATTTGTAAGACAACCTCACTTCTTTTAGTCGCAGGTAATCTCCTGGCTTATACCACTGGGTTGATAGCGTACTGTATGCAGTAGAGGCAATTCCCCCGGTTACATAATTTCCTCCGGTATAGGCAAGCGGCACATCTGTAATCTGCCCAGGTGTTGTCCATCTTCTAAAAACATCCGTACTCCGGTTTGATGCATTTGCATAACTATCCAGGAAGTTTTTATTCTGATCGATCAGCAAAAAGCCTGTAGCATACTGGAAGAAGATATCAAGGCCAATTCCACCGTATGAAAAGTTATTGGTAAACCCACCAAAATATTTCTGCTGGCTGTCGCCTATAATTTTCCTGTCGTTGGTGGTGAGGTTATAGGTCAGGTTATTGTTTGCATCTAACCAAAGCGGTCTTCCATCAGCCGGATTTACCCCCGCATACTGGTAAGAAAGAATCCTGCTTACGGAGTTGCCAACCAACTGGAATCGTGGATCAAGATCATCGGTAATAAGTTCGAGTACTTTGTTTTTATTAAACGAGACGTTGAATGAACTGCTCCATTTAAATTTACCGACCAGGTTTTCAGAATTTATCTGAAATTCGAAACCCCGGTTACGCATTTTACCGGCATTATCGCTCACTCCGCTATAACCGCTTGTACTGGGCAGTGTACGCGTTAAAAGCAGGTTTTTATTCAGTTTATTATAATATTCGGCAGTAAAACTTAACCTATTGTTCAATATTGACACATCGGTACCAAGATTCAGGGTATAACTGTCTTCCCATGTAAGTTCTACATTCGGAAGGCCGCCCGGCGAAATCCCGCCTACACCATTATAACCTGAGTTCGAACCAAAGGTGGAAAGAGAGGCAAAGTTTCCGATACCCGAATTCCCAACTTTACCATAACTGGTTCTGATTTTCCAGTCATTCAGCCATTTAACATCCTTTAAAAAGTTCTCTCTTGAAAGTCGCCATGTAAGTGATCCCGATCCAAAGAGCCCGAATTTCTGGTTTTCACCAAACCTTGAATTTCCATCGTAACGGATTGTTCCGTTAACAATATACTTATCATCAAAAGCATATTCTGCCCGGGCAAAATATCCCAGGTTTTTAAACTCTGTAAAGCTCGACGAAATAGAAGCCAGAACAGTACCTCCGTTCAATGTCCTGAATAAATAGTTTGGAAAACCTGTTTTCTGGGTAGTTACGGAGTTGTTTACCTGATGGCGATACTCAAAACCTGCCAAAGCAGATACTTTATGCTTAGCTCCATACAGGTGGCTGTAATTTAAAGTTGCGTTGGTTTGGTAATTTTTAAACTCGGTATCTAAAAAGGTATATCTTCCGTTTGGTGCGGCACCATCTCTTGTTCTTGGATCCTGAAAACGGTCCTCTTTGATATCTCCATAATCGATCGAACCTGTTGCCCTAAACTTCAGGTCATCAATAATTTTATAATTCAAGGCAAAAATCCCCTGAAGCTGGTTGGTAGTCCCTTTGTTAATATCGTAATTTGCAGATTTGATTGGATTGGTGGCTACTGCACCGAGCAAAGGTTCATTGTAATCGCCCGAGGCGGTGTATATGGCCTGGGTTGGAATCAGAAAGTTTGCTCCAAATGAAGGGTTTGCAAATGTTGAACCACTCAGCGTTCCATTCTGGGTAAAGGTACTCAGGTTTAAATTTGCCTCCAGCGATAACCGGTCATTTACATTGTGCTCAAGATTGGTTTTAAAGGTACCTCTTTTGAAATCCTGCTGAATCTGTTGCCCTTTTTGATCAAACAGACCTGCAGAAATATAAAATTTGGTTTTGGCGTCACCTCCCCGGGCAGTTAACTGATAGTTTTGTGTCTGGCCTTTCCGGTAGGCGGCATCATACCAGCTATAAGATGGTGCGGCAGACGGATCAGAACCAAAAACCGTTTTGATACCAGAAGGACCAACAACCTGGCTGCTATTGGCACCGTACCGGTTAACATATTCTTCTGTGTACACCGATAGCCACTCAGGTCCAGAAAGTACATCAAGTCTGTTAACCTCTTCTGCGTAACCAAAGTAACTACTGAAATCGAATTCGGTTTTCCCTGCTTTCCCTCGTTTTGTTGTGATGATAATTACGCCGTTTGCGGCCTGTGAGCCGTAAATAGATGCAGATGAAGCATCTTTCAATACATCAATAGTTTCGATATCATCGGGATTCAGGTTGTTTAAAATATTAGATGTAGATAAGCTTCTGGATAAATCTCCCGAATTGATCTGGATACCATCCACGATGTAAAGTGGTGCAGTACTGGCGTTAAATGAGCCCGTTCCGCGGATCAATACACTTACCGAAGCACCTGGTGTTCCTGAATTGGTGGTTACCCTAACCCCGGGTAACCTACCCTGCATGGCCCTATCGAAACTTATTAAAGGCACTTTTTCAATCTCTTTTGCCGAAATACTGGAAACCGCACCTGTAATGTCTCTTTTTTTAACCGTTTGGCCGAAACCAGTTACGATAACCTCTTCTAAACCTGTTTGATCGGCTTGTAAGCTGATATTGATTGCCTTACGGTCACCAATATTCTCCCTTAGCGTTACAAAACCGAGGTAGCTAAACTCAATTGTTTTTGCCGATGATGGAGCAACGATGGAAAACCTCCCGTCTGCATCAGTTTGCGTGGCAATTTTACTGCCCGATATTCTTACAGAAACAGCAGGAATGGGCAGCCCGTCTGCCACAGCTATTACCTTTCCTGTAATAACTTTGGTTTGTGCCCTTGCATTAAAGACTGCAAAAAGGCACAGTATAATAAGCGAAAATAACTTTCGTTTCATTTATGATGGTTTTAGTTAATGAATGTTGATGCCAGTTCCCAATTCATGGCAGATATTGAAATTTTACCCACAGCGATTTCATTGCTAACAGAAAAACTGCCTAGCCTTAAATCAACACAATGCTTTAAGAAGAAAAATGGGGTAATTTGGGAGAATAGGATAGTTTAAGCAGTAATACAATCGTTTACGGCTAAGGGACATCCATTTAATTGACGAACTAATTTTTTAGGATATTTTCATTATATTTGTTTGAGTGGTTAAACATTAAGTCGCATTATTGGTCACATACCGTGATAAATCACTTGATTCAGGGGCGGCCTCAATCGCCCCTGTTATTATTTATCTGGTAACCTTTTGTACACTTTGCATAAAAGGGCAGCTGTCTTTTTTCTCTTATTATTTCTAAAACTTATTAATTAATTTTTATTGAACCGTATTCTTATCTATTTACTTTTAGCCTCCAGAAGCGACGCCAGTTTTTCTTTCAATGCTTCTCCACGAAGTCCTTTTGCGATAATCTTTCCATCTGGATCAATTAAAAAGTTTGCCGGGATAGATCTGATTCCATATTGTTTTGCTACCGCATTGTCCCAAAATTTTAGGTCAGAAACATGTGTCCATGTCAACTGGTCATCGGCAATGGCTTTTAACCAGGCCTCTTTTTTCCCAGGCTGATCTAAAGAAACACCCAATATGGTAAACCCTTTATCTTTATACTGATTATAGGCTGCTACTACATTAGGATTCTCCTGTCTGCAAGGTCCGCACCATGAAGCCCAAAAATCAACCAGAACATATTTTCCTTTAAAATCAGATAATTTTACCGGTTTATCGTTTACATCATTTTGTGTAAAATCGATTGCCTGAAGTCCAATTTTGGTTTTCTTTACCGCGTTGAAGTAAATTGAAACATCTTTACCAGCTTTACTCTCTTTTACCGTCCCATCTAATCCAGCATAAACCTGTTCCGCTTCTGCCTGTACGGATTCACTGGTGGCAATCTGCTGAATTGCGTTTAAGCTTATGTAAGATTTAGGGTTTTTCCTTGCAAAATCAAGGTATATTGGCTCCAGCGCCTTACTTGCTGCTTCATAACGTTTATAAATCGAATCGGTTAGTGCCTTATTTTTTTTCTGTTCAGGACTAAGTTTACCAAATTCGCCGCTTATGGCTGCAAGTTTATCCTGTACAGGTTTGGTTAACGCTTTTAACTTATCATTATCGGCATTTACTTTCGATCCGGAAATTGAAGCATTTTTTAAAGAATCTGCCGTGGCAAGTTTAAGGGTACCTGTTTCGAGATAAAAGGACAATACATCCCTTTTTCCGTTTTTTTCAACTGGTTTTCTATAGAGCGATGCCCTAACCGGATCGGCTACATGGCCAGAAAAGGAGAATGATCCATTTTTTAATTCTGTAGAATCGGTAAGCGATTGTCCATTCTGAGCATAACTGAGGTATACTTTTTCGGGGGCTGATGATTTTTTCAGGGTTCCCTCAATGGAGAACGGTTTCTGTGCTATTGCTGCAACCGGAAGGATACTAATGGCAATTAGTAGTGATTTTTTCATGGTTTTTGGTTTTATGGGTTCTTTTTATAAAATAATTAAGTTCAAAGTTGAAACAGCATGTAAGCTCAACTACCTGAAAACACGCTCGAAATAGTTGTTGCCTTTCAGCTGGAAGATATCAGGTTTCATCCCTACAAAAACTTTTTCGGGAGTGATATCGTCAGCGCTGGTGTTTAAATAAATGTTCATTTTTTAATCTTTAAAATTTACCACAGGCTCATTCAGATTCTTTAGCGAAATCTTTCTTATCTTTCCTTGGTTAGAGGAAGGATTTAGCACCTTATTTGGCAACAGGTTGCTAAGACATCACAGGGCCTTTCCCTCAGTCTTTCTGGATAAGTCTGCAAAATTATTCCTTGCAGGAGCAAATATATATAATTCCTATAGATTTTGTAGTCTTTTTATTTAAAGTCTAAAAAAAGTGGTTATACCTGTAAAAACACTCATGAAAATTGCATATCTATGACTGTTGATGTAACAAACTTTGGTGGATATTTAAGCTACTATGCCAGGGAAGAAACCCTTTAAATGACAAAGGCTACCTTACAGGTAGCCTTTAATGTGGTGGAGAATATCGGATTCGAACCGATCACCTCTTCACTGCCAGCGAAGCGCTCTAGCCAAATGAGCTAATCCCCCAATTTTAAATTTTCAAGCTTCCTGCCCGAGCAGCAAAAATAGCAAATACTTTCTCGAATGCAAATGATAATTCACTTTTTAATTAATCTTTAGGTTTAAAAGCAAACAAGGCCATTAAACAGATTACCGCAAACACCGATTGCATAGGATAATTGATGAACAGAAAAAGTACAAATGTGGCAATAAGCAACAGTACAAAAAACATAATGGCCTTAAAAGCGGTATCCATATAACACATGGCTACAACAGCCAAAAGGTAAAAAGGAATAATAACGGCAGCTATAAACATCGCCGAAAATAAATTCCTAATATTAACCGAACATTAAATATGCTTTAGGTTTAATTGCGTAAAGTTGTGAGTTAAATATATTCGTTAACTTCTTTTTTGTTTAACAGCTCCTGATAACAATCTACAAATTGGGCCACGTTATAGCCATCCATCAAGGCATGGTTTACGTGTATGGAAACCGACATTATTTTTCTCCCGTTTTCATCTCTAACCTTGCCAAAAGATATTTTAGGGCAGCTATCGTGATAAGCATAATTGCGGGCATGTGATAAAGAAGTGAAATTTAACCAGGGTAGTGCCGAATAGTGAATTACATTTCCGCCTGATGAGGAAGGGATTAAACCTGTGCTGGCCTGCACCTTTTCAATCTCTTTATTGGCCGCTGTTCTAAAATCTTCAAAGTCATTATAGAAATCCATGTAGCCAAATCCAAATGTGCCATTTGGTCTGTTAATTGTGGCTGCAGCATGCACGCTTTCATACTTCCAAACCTCGCCATCAATAATGCGGTAACGAAAAGGTTCTACCTGATTGGCAGCAACAAGCGATTTGTGCAGGTAAAGCAGAAAAAAAGAAACTTGATGTTCTTTTGCTTCTTTGTAGGTAGCCGTACAGTCAACTTCTACGGTTACGCCGAAGAAAGGTTCTTCAAAGGCGCTAAAAAATTTAAAATGATCTTTTCTGATCCAGGTGTTTATATCTATTTTTTCTTTCATTCAATTAATTTTGGTAAAACCTCAGATAGATTTTCCATCTGATAAAAGTTTGCATGTTCGATGGTATGATCGATACTTTCGTGCACCCAGGTGGTATGGAAAGGAATGTGAACAGCATGGCCGCCAATATTCAATACGGGTAAAACATCCGATTTTAGAGAATTGCCCAACATTAAAAAGGCCTCAGGTTTACAATCCAGATGTTTAATCAGTTTTTGATAATCTTTTTCCTGTTTATCGCTCATAATTTCGATATGGTGAAAATAGTGGTCCAGCCCTGATTTGGTCAGTTTTCGTTGTTGGTCGAGTAAATCACCTTTGGTAGCGACCACCAGTTTGTATTTCCCATGTAAGGTTTTTAATACCTCTTCTACCCCATCAAGCAATACAACAGGTTTATTGAGCATTTCCTGTCCAAGTGTTATCGCTTTACTAATCACAACAGGATCTATTTTACCTTCGGTTATCCTTAAAACGGTCTCGATCATGCTTAAAACAAAACCTTTAATCCCGTAACCATAAAGCGGTAAATTGGCTATTTCTGTTTTATAAAGTTCTGCCAAGATGCTGTGCCGGGGCATAAAATCTTCTAAAAGACCTGCAAACTGCTCTTCGGTTTCGCGGAAATAAGGTTCGTTTACCCAAAGGGTATCATCAGCATCAAAAGCAATTACAGTAATTTGATTTTTCATGGTTATGCTTACTTTAGTAGCACAAAAGTAAAGCAACAGATACCGTTAAAAAAGGACATTTGTCTCGATTAAATAAATATGCTTCGCACCAATCTTACTTTCTTATCCTTTATCGAACGTTTTTCTTCCGAAAATAAAGGAGAAGCCATAACACTTAAAAACTTTAAAGCAGGACATCGTTTTGTTGAACAGGGTGAAAAAATCAACAATATTTACATCATTAAGGATGGCATTAGCAAGTGTTTTATTTCTGAAGAAAACGGTAAAGATTTTATTATCGAATTTTTAGGTAAAGGCGAAGTGGTAGGCGAATTGGAGGCTTTAAAAAAGATAGATTGCTTATGTAATGTAGCGGCAATAAGTGATGTTTCGGCCTACGTTATTCCCGATCATCTTTTCCTTTCACTGATTCATAAAAGTAGTGAATTTACTACAATCTTACTCCAGGAATTGTCTACCAGAATTATACAAACCAGTACACGGGCATCCTTCCAGCAGCTATATACCTTAGAATATGCGCTTTTAAAATTGCTCAAACTGCAGGCCGATGAGCACATCTCCATCTCGAAAGAAGACATGGCTGCCTATCTGGGCATTTCCGTAAGAAGCTTTAACAGAAGCTTAAAGCAAGTGATTGATAAAGGAGGTTTTGATACCCCCGAATTTAAGCATGTACTCCAGCTCACCAATATGAAAAAGCTACTCGAACGATTAAAATAACCAACGTTATTTGTGGTATAATTATTGCTTCGAAGGTATTTAAAAATTAACTGTAACGTTTCGGCAATTTGATTCGTTTAAGTAATTGAAATTTAACAAGGCCGCATTTTTGCGGAAAACAATGCCACACAAAAAAACCACATATATAATGAAAAACTGCAAACGTCAATTCACATTAAGATTCCCAAGTTAATCGATATTCTGGAGTACCAGCTTACTCTGCAATAAAACGATATCCTTAATTATCATTTAAATAAGGCGCAGGCAACACCTCTGCCATTTACATTGATTCAGCTAATCTTAATTAAACATGAGTGCTTATATTAACATCTACACCAATTCTTTAACAGACGATCTAATTCCAACAATTTTAAAACGGTTAAACGAACATGAAAATGTTCTGGACATTAACTCATCCTTTTCATTTCGAAATACAAACGGGACTCTTCCAATTGTTTTTAAGTGGGACAAGCCAAGCCTGGAAATATTCAACGAAAATAATTTGAAATTAAATTTTAGTGTTTCACTAAAATCTTTCGATCTTAAAGAATACAAGAAAAAGCTTTTTAAAGAAAAAATTATCAAACAAAGCGCTGTTCAAAAAATATTTGGGTTATTTAAGAAGAAGAAAAAAAAGAAAGTAGCCAAACCTGTAAAATTAAGTGCAGAGGTTGAAACACAATTACAGCAGTACAATAAAGTATTTTCTTTAAAATATCATTCAGGTGATGTTTTTGAAAACCATTTTGCAACTTTAATTGGTGCGATTATTACAGAATTAACCAATGGCGTTTGTCATTTTACCCAGGAGAATGTGTGGTACAATGCTAAAAACGCACTAAGAGAATCGTTGGTAAACTTATATACACTTGAAGAACTGCCTAACCACATCAACAAAAATGCGGTAGCCGTTGCGAGCTAAAAAAAATTAAATTTCTAAAGCCAATATCAATGCTTCTTATATATCTTAAGATATTGATATTGGCTTTTCTTTTTACCTTCATCATCACTTTAATACGCTCCCTGGAGTTATTGGTCGTTATCAATATTTAACGCGTCATCACACAGTCTCAAATCTTTAGGATTAATAGCTTTCCTGCGAGATATCTAAGCTACATCTCTCCACAAACGCCCAACTGCGCTTTGTTTCTCAATGCCTGAGCGGACACTAAACATTTAAGGCTTAAAACTTGTTGTTTAATTAAACGAACACCAGTATGCCCGATATCTTAATTATAAACGGTAGCGCCAGATTGAATGGAAATACACAAAAGTTTATCAGCAAACTCACTCAGGAAATTGCATTTGATCAGCTAAATTTAGTGGAGCATTATTTTCTGCCGTATAATTACGAAAACCAATATCCGGTTGAAGATGGTTTCGAAACCTTTGCAAAAGAAATCCTATATCATAAACACCTTATTTTTGCAACACCTGTGTATTGGTACAGCATGAGCGGGCGAATGAAAAACCTGTTCGATCGCCTGACAGATTGGGTAACCCTGAATAAAGAAGTGGGCCGAAATCTAAAAGGAAAAACAGTACAGTTAATTGCCGTAGGAACGGATGGCGATTTACCCGACGGTTTTACAACACCATTTTTTATGACGGCCAATTACATGGAGATGGATTTTAAAGGCCATGTTTATTTCAATTCGGATCTAACAATTAGCGAGGAAGAACATGCAGAAATCAGGAAATCTTTTTTTAGTTTTATAGCTGTATAAACACCTTGTTTAGCACGCATCATAATTTATATATCCAAAAATTCTATTTAAAGCAAAAGCATGAATGTAGAAGAAGTTTTTAAGAATAATGAAAAATGGATTGCCGAGAAACTGGCCATTAATCCTGATTATTTCACTGAATTATCGAAAGGTCAAAGCCCTGAGTTTTTGTACATCGGCTGTTCAGATAGCCGTGTTACCGCAGAAGAT
This sequence comes from Pedobacter sp. GW460-11-11-14-TSB4, assembly GCF_059423705.1. NCBI lineage: Bacteria > Pseudomonadati > Bacteroidota > Sphingobacteriia > Sphingobacteriales > Sphingobacteriaceae > Pedobacter > Pedobacter sp. GW460-11-11-14-TSB4. Next base: position 634 of record NZ_JBWKYI010000022.1, on the reverse strand, counting down.
TTAATGGGCATACAGCCAGGTCAGGCTTTTGTACACCGAAATGTGGCCAATCTGGTAAACAACGTAGATTTAAATGTAATGACGGTTTTAAATTATGCCGTACGCCATTTAAAAGTAAACCATATTGTTGTTTGCGGCCATTACAATTGTGGCGGTGTTAAAGCAGCCATGCAACCTGCAGATTTGGGCATATTAAATCCCTGGTTAAGAAATATCCGCGATGTATACCGTATCCACAAAGAAGAGCTGAATGCCATTGAGGACGAAGGTCTTCGTTACAACAGATTGGTAGAACTTAACGTTCAGGAGCAATGTGTTAACCTGTTAAAAACCGCAGCCGTGCAGGAAGCAATTGCCGGACGCGGCTTAACCGTTCATGGTTGGGTATTTGACATCCACACCGGTCGTTTAATTGATCTAAAAATCGATTTTGAAAAGATTTTGAAAGACATTAAGGAGATTTATAACCTTTATTAGTCCATAGTCATAAGTGCGAAGTCTTTAGTCCTAATGACATAAAAACCCCGCAGGTTTAAAACTTGCGGGGTTTTATTATCTTTGTGGAGTCCTAAAAAAGGTTGACCAAATCTTAACAAAATGGTCAATAATAATTTAAAAAAATTGCAACGTTCAC